>NZ_JABFAY010000017.1:130049-176496 GCF_017168495.1 Micrococcus sp. KRD096
CACGGGCGCTCTCCTTCCGTGGTGGGGTGGGCGGCGGGCGCCTCACCGGCGGTGCCGGGCGTGCCCGCGGCGACGTCTGCGCCGGAGGCGAGGGCCGCGTCGTCGGGGGTCTGGCCGGCCATCATGAGGCCGAGCGTCTCGCGCGAGGTGTCCCCCGGCACGATGCCGACGATCCGCCCGTGGTACATCACGGCGATCCGGTCCGCCAGCTCGAGGACCTCGTCCAGCTCGGTGGAGACGATCAGCACGGGGGTGCCGGCGTCGCGCTCGGCGATGATCCGGTCGTGCAGGAACTCGATCGAGCCGACGTCCACGCCGCGCGTGGGCTGCGAGGCGATGAACAGGCGCAGCCCGTCCACGAGTTCGCGGGCCATGACGACCTTCTGCTGGTTGCCTCCCGAGAGGGAGGAGACCGGCAGGTCCACGCCCTGGGTGCGGACGTCGAACTCGGCCACGCGGCGCTCGGCGAGCGCCCGCACCGCGGCGGGGCGCATCTGCACGGCGTTGCCGGCCGGGGCGACGTCGTACCGGTTGAGCACCATGTTCTCCGCCACGGAGAACGGGCCGACGAGCCCGTCCGTGGAGCGGTCCTCGGGCACGAAGCCGACGCCGGCGCGGATGATCTGGCGGGTGGACCGGCCGATCAGCTCCCGACCGTCCAGGGTGACGGAGCCGGTGGCCTTGACCAGGCCCATGATCGCCTCGGTCAGCTCGGTCTGCCCGTTGCCCTGCACACCGGCCACGGCGAGGACCTCGCCCTGGCGGACGGCGAAGGACACGGCGTCCAGCAGCACCTGGCCCGTGGGCGAGACGACGGAGAGGTCCTCGACGCGGAACGTCTCCTCCCCCAGGGTCGGGGCCGTCTTGCGCCGCTCGAGGACGACGTTCCGGCCCACCATGAGGGCGGCCAGCTCGGCGGCCTCGGCGGAGGGCTCCGCCGTGCCGACCACGCGGCCGCGGCGCAGCACGGTGATGTCGTCCGAGACGGCCTTGACCTCGCGCAGCTTGTGGGAGATGAACACGATCGCCGTGCCGTCCGCCCGCAGCTGCCGGATGATGCCGAGCAGCTCGTCGGTCTCCTGGGGGGTGAGCACGGCGGTCGGCTCGTCCAGGATGAGGATGCGCGCGTCGCGGACGAGGGCCTTGATGATCTCGACGCGCTGCTGCACGCCCACGGGCAGGTCCTCGACGACGGCGTCCGGGTCCACGTCGAAGCCGTACTGCGCGGAGATCTCCCGGATCCGCCGGCGGGTGGCCTCGAGGTCGAGCACGCCCAGGGCGCGGGTGTGCTCGTCGCCGAGGGCCACGTTCTCGGCCACCGTGAAGACGGGCACGAGCATGAAGTGCTGGTGCACCATGCCGATGCCCGCGCGCATGGCCTCGCCGGGGCCGGAGAACCGGACGGGCTCGCCGTCGAGCAGGATCTCCCCCTCGGTGGGCTCGTAGAGCCCGAAGAGGACGTTCATCAGGGTGGACTTGCCGGCGCCGTTCTCGCCGAGGAGGGTGTGCACCCGCCCCGACTCCACGGTCAGGTTCACGTCCTCGTTCGCGGCGAACGAGCCGAAGCGCTTGGTGATCCCGCGCAGTTCGAGCCTCATCGAGGGCCTTCCGTCTGGTCGATGCTCGTGGTGCCGCGCTCGGCGGCGGGGGCGGGCCGGGCGCCCGCGCGCCGCGGGGCCGGTCCGGAGGGGTCCGGGCCGGCCCTGCGGCGGTGGCGAGGCGGGTCAGGCCTCCGGGGAGTACTCCGAGCCGACCTTCAGCTCGCCCGAGACGATCTTGGCCTCGAGATCCTTGAGCTCGTCCTTGAGCTCCTGCGGCACCGTGTCCTCGAAGTCGTGGAACGGGGCCAGCTCGACGCCCTTGTTCTCCAACGTGCCCACGTAGGGCTCGGCCGAGAACTCGTCCTTCAGGTCCGCGGCGATCACGTCGGCGACGGACTGGCCCATGTTCTTCTTCACCGAGGTGAGGATCAGGTTGCCGTCCTTGGTGGACTCGTAGCCGTCCGAGTCCGGCCAGATGACCTTGACGTCCTTGCCGCCCTGGTTCGCCTCGCGGACGGCGTCCAGGGTGCCCAGGCCCACGGGGCCGGCCACCGGCATCACGATGTCGGCGCCCTCGTTGATGAAGTTGGCGGTGTTCGTCTTGCCGTTGGCCACGTTCTTGAAGTCGCCCGTGAAGGAGCCGGTCTTCGCGTCCTTGTCCCAGCCCAGGACCTTGACGTCCTTGTCCTTGACCTCGTTGTAGTGCTCCACGCCGCGGGCGAAGCCGTCCATGAAGATGGTGACGGTGGGGATCTCCATGCCGCCATAGGTGGCCACGGTGCCGGTCTCGGTGGTGCCCGCCGCCAGGTAGCCGGCCAGGAACGCCGCCTGCGCCGTGTCGTAGGTGAGCTTCTGGAAGTTGTCGGAGAAGCCCTCCGCGGTGACGTCCACGCCGAAGAAGTGGGTGTCCGAGTGCTGCGCGGCGATCGGCTTCATGGCGTCGCCGAGGAGGAAGCCCACGCCGATGACGGCGTCGCAGTCGGCGTTGACCATGGCGGTCACGTTCGGGGTGAACTCGCTGGGCTCGTTCGACTCGGCCTCGCTGGTGGTGATGCCGTAGGCCTTCTCGGCGGCCTTGAGGCCCTCGTAGGAGGACTGGTTGAAGGAGCGGTCGTCGAAGCCGCCCTCGTCCGAGACGATGCAGGCCTTGTAGTCCTTGTTGTCCGAGCCGACGCCGTCCACGGTGGCGATGGCCTCGCTCTCGGCGGCGCCGGAGCCCGAGGCCTCGGACTGCTCCGGCGGGGCGCCGCACGCGGTCAGCAGCAGGCCGGAGACGCCGAGCGCGGCGACGGGGAGCAGGAGACGACGACGGCGCGCGGCCGACGGGGTGGCGATGCCCATGGGGTCCTCATTTCGGAAGGCACGGTGCGAGGCCCGCGGCCGGTGGCCGCGGAAAGACGGGGCCCGTGCGGGCGGCCCCGTCCGGATGAGCGCGAGTCTACCGAACGGTGGGCCCGTCCCCTCCGGCGGGTGCGGGCGGCGGGGTCAGTGGTGGTCCTCGCCCGTGAGCACCTGCAGCGCGGCGGCGGTGAAGACCCGCATGCCCACGCCGATGGCCCGCTCGTCCGGCGCGTAGTCCCCGCGGTGCAGATCGTAGATGGGGCCACCCGGGGACCGGGTGCCGAGGCGCAGCATGGAGCCGGGCACCTTCTGGGTCATCCAGGCGAAGTCCTCGCCGCCCATCGACTGCGGGGTCAGGACGATCGCCCGCGAGCCGAGCTCCCGCCGCGCCGCGGTCTCGATCAGCGCCGTCTCGCCCTCGGTGTTGTGCACCGGCGGGACGCCGCGCACGTGCTCGAGCTGCACGTGCACGCCGTACGGCGCGGCCACCTGCCGGACCACCTCGTCGAGCAGCGCACCGGCCTCCTCCCACACGTCCGCGTCGAGGCAGCGCATGGTCCCGGCCAGGTAGCCGGTGTTGTCGATCGCGTTGGGCGCGCTGCCGGCGGCGATCTGCCCCCACACCACCGAGACGGCCGAGCGCACGTCGATCCGCCGGGAGAGCACGGCGGGCACGTTCACGGCGATCTGGGACAGGGCGAAGACCATGTCCTCGGTGAGGTGGGGCCGCGAGGTGTGCCCCCCGCGTCCGGTGAGGGTGATCCGGATGGTGTCCGCCGCCGAGGTGATGGCGCCGATGCGGGTGCCGATCGAGCCGACGTCGACCTGGGGGTCGCAGTGCGCCGCCAGGATGCGGGGCACGTCGTCGAGGATCCCCTGGCGCAGCACGGCCAGGGAGCCGCCGGGCAGCCGCTCCTCCGCGGGCTGGAAGATGACGCGGACCGTGCCGTGGACCCGCTCGCCGGCCGCGCGCAGGTCGGCGTCGGCGGTGGCCCCGCGGAGGATGCGGCCGAGGGCGACGGCCACACCCGCCATGACGGCGGTGTGCATGTCGTGGCCGCACGCGTGCGCGACGCCGTCATTGACGGACACGTAGGGCAGGCCGGTCTCCTCCTCGACCGGCAGCGCGTCGATGTCCGCGCGCAGGGCCAGCACCACCGGCCCCTCCCCGACGTCCACGTAGGCGCCCGTGGACTCCATCCGCACGGGCGAGAGCCCGTAGCCGGAGAGCAGCTCCACGATGCGGTCGGTGGTGCGGTACTCCTCATAGGAGAGCTCGGGATGCCGGTGCAGGTCCCGGCGGAAGGACACGATCTCGTCCTCGAGCTCGGCCACCACGGGGCCCACCGAGGGGACGGAGGTCGGACGGGGCCCGGTCAGCACGGAGTCGGAGGTGGTCATGGCCCAGCACCCTACTCCGGGGGTGCCGGTCGGTGCGGGCCGGACCCGGCCCAGGGCGCGGTCAGAGGACCTCGTCCACGCCCTCCGCCTTGAGCGCCTCGACGGCCTTCTTGACCTCCTGGGCGTGCTCCGTGGTGGTGACCAGCAGCGCGTCCTCGGTGTCCACGACGACGACGTCCTCGATGCCGATCAGCGCGATGACGCGCTTCGTGTCCGTCACCACGACGCCGGACGCGTCGTCCGAGTACACGCGCGGGGTGTCGCCGATCACCGTGATGCCGGAGGCGTCCTTGACCGGGTTCAGGCGGGCGATCGCCGCGAAGTCCCCCACGTCGTCCCACGTGAAGGAGCCGGGGATCACGGCCACGTCGCCGACGGCGGCGGCGGGCTCGGCCACGGCGTAGTCGATGGCGGTCTTCGTCAGCTCGGGCCACACCCGGGCCATGACCTCGTCCCGCTCCGGCGTCTCCCACGCGCGGGCGATCTCCATCAGGCCGGCGTGCAGCGCGGGCTCGTTCTCCTCGAGGTGGGCCAGCATGAGGCCCACGGGCGCCACGAACATGCCCGCGTTCCAGAGGTAGCGGCCGGACTTCACGTACTGCTGGGCGACCTTCAGGTCCGGCTTCTCCACGAACGCGGCGACGTCGTGCGCGTCCGGGGCGCCGGCCACGCGGAGGCGGCGGCCCCGGCGGATGTAGCCGAAGCCCGTGGCCGCGTGCGTGGGCTCGATGCCGATGGTCACGATCCGGCCCGTGGCCGCCGTCTCGACGGCCTGCCGCACCGCGTCCTGGAAGACCTCCACCGGGGAGATCACCTGATCCGCCGCGAACGAGCCCATGATCGTGTCCGGGTCGCGCAGGGAGAGGATCGCCGCGGCCAGGCCGATGGCGGCCGCGGAGTCCTTCGGCGAGGGCTCGAGCACCAGATCCGTCTCCGCCAGGGCCGGCAGCTGCGTGCACACCGCCTCCCGGTGGGCCTCCCCGGTCACCACGAGCATGCCCGCGGCCAGGGGCGCCAGACGGTCCCACGTGGCACGGATCAGGGTCTGGCCCGAGCCGGTGAGGTCGTGGAGGAACTTCGGCGCGGCGGCCCGCGAGAGGGGCCACAGGCGGGTGCCCACGCCCCCGGCGGGGATCACGGCCTGGAAGCGGGACAGGGCCGTGCCCGGCGCGGCCTCGCGCGGGGCATCGGTCAGGTTCGGATCGGTGCTCACCGGCCCAGACTACGGAACCGTCCGGACGGGGGACCACTCGACGCGTCCCAGGCGGGGCACAGCCCAGACCGAACAGGACGGCGGCGGGGCGCAGCACGCGTCACAGTGGTCGCCCGGGTCCCCGATCGGGCACGGAGGCGCGGGAAGGGTCTACCCTAGGCGGAGGAATCCACTCGCACACGCCCCTGCCCGTCGTCGTCCCACGGCGGAGGACCGGGATCGTGCATTCCCCCTGGAGGTATCAACCGTGTCTAGCGCCACTGCGCAGGCCCCGGCCAAGAACGGCCGCGGAACCCTGTACCGGGGCCACGGCGGCATGTGGTCCTGGGTGGGCCACCGCGTCACCGGCGTCGTCATCTTCTTCTACCTGCTCGTCCACGTGCTGGACACGGCCCTGGTCCGGGTCTCCCCCGAGGCTTACGACGCCGTGATCGGCTCGTACAAGACGTGGTACTTCGCGCTCGGCGAGGCCGGCCTCGTCGCGGCGATCATCTTCCACGCCCTGAACGGCCTGCGCATCATCCTGGTCGACTTCTGGAAGGGCGGCACCCAGCACCACAAGACCCTGCTGTGGATCGTGCTGGGGCTGTGGGTCGTCCTGACCCTGGGCTTCGCCATCCGTCATTTCAGCCTCGCACTCGGAGGTCACTGAGCCATGAGCACCACCGCTGAGACCACCATCGCGGCGCCCCGCAGCCGCCGTCTGGACCCCAAGTACACGCGCGACGGCGGCGGCCGCGGCAACTTCGAGATGCTCGCCTGGCTGTTCATGCGCATCTCTGGTGTCTTCCTCGTCGTGCTGATCGCCGTGCACCTGACCACCAACCTGCTGGTGGGCGACGGCATCCACGCCATCGACTTCGGCTTCGTGGCCGGCAAGTGGGCGCACCCGCTGTGGCAGTTCTGGGACCTGGCCCTCCTGTGGCTGGCCATGCTGCACGGCGCCAACGGCGTGCGCACGATCATCAACGACTACACCCGCCGCGGCAGCGCCCGCTTCTGGCTGACGATGATCCTGTACATCGCCACGGCCGTGATCATCATCCTCGGCACCCTGGTGATCTTCACCTTCGATCCCTGCATGGTGGACGCCTCCGGCGCCCTGCTCGAGGGCTCCCCGGCCTTCTGCGGCTGACCCCGGCAACGTTCACCCTGCGGTGCGGCCGGCCCGAGCGGCCGCCGCGTCACAGACACCCAGAAAGAGAGACCTGAATGCAGGTGCACAAGTACGACGTGGTGATCGTCGGCGCCGGCGGCGCGGGCATGCGCGCGGCCATCGAGGCCGGTCAGCGCGCGCACACCGCCGTCCTCACCAAGATCTACCCCACGCGTTCCCACACCGGCGCGGCCCAGGGCGGCATGTGCGCGGCCCTCGCCAACGTCGAGGAGGACAACTGGGAGTGGCACACGTTCGACACCGTCAAGGGCGGCGACTACCTGGTGGACCAGGACGCCGCGGAGGTCATGGCCAAGGAGGCCATCGACGCGGTGCTCGACCTCGAGAAGATGGGCCTGCCCTTCAACCGCACCCCCGAGGGCAAGATCGACCAGCGACGCTTCGGCGGCCACACCCGTGACCACGGCAAGGCGCCCGTGCGCCGCGCCTGCTACGCCGCGGACCGCACCGGCCACATGATCCTCCAGACGCTGTACCAGAACTGCGTCAAGCACAACGTGGAGTTCTACAACGAGTTCTACGTGCTCGACCTGCTGCTGGTGGAGGAGGACGCCGTGCGCGAGGACGGCACCGCCTACAAGCAGAAGCGCACCGCCGGCGTCGTCTCCTACGAGCTGGCCACCGGCGAGATCCACGTCTTCCAGGCCAAGTCGGTCGTCTTCGCCACCGGCGGCGCCGGCAAGGTGTACAAGACCACCTCGAACGCCCACACCCTCACCGGCGACGGCATGGCCATCGCCTACCGCGCGGGCCTGCCGCTGGAGGACATGGAGTTCGTGCAGTTCCACCCGACCGGCCTGGCCGGCCTGGGCATCCTGCTCTCCGAGGCCGCACGCGGCGAGGGCGGCATCCTCCGCAACGCGGACGGCGAGCGCTTCATGGAGCGCTACGCCCCCACCATCAAGGACCTCGCCCCGCGCGACATCGTGGCCCGGTCCATGGCCGAGGAGGTCCGTCAGGGCCGCGGCGCCGGTCCCAACAAGGACTACGTGCTGCTCGATCTGACGCACCTGGAGCCCTCGCACATCGACGAGAAGCTCCCGGACATCACCGAGTTCGCCCGCACGTACCTGGGCGTCGAGCCCTACACGGAGCCGGTGCCGGTGTTCCCCACCTGCCACTACTTCATGGGCGGCATCCCCACGAACATCAAGGCCGAGGTCCTCCAGGACAACGACACCGTCGTGCCGGGCCTGTACGCCGCCGGCGAGGTGGCCTGCGTGTCCGTGCACGGGTCCAACCGCCTGGGCACCAACTCGCTGCTGGACATCAACGTGTTCGGCCGCCGCGCAGGCATCTACGCCGCCGAGTACGCCGCGCAGGCGGACTGGGTGGAGCTGCCCGAGGGCGGCGAGCTGCCGACCGTGGAGCACATCGAGAACCTGCGCTCCGCCACCGGGTCCGAGCGCGTCGCGGACATCCGCGCCGAGCTCCAGGAGTCCATGGACGCGGACATGCAGGTCTTCCGCGACGAGGACTCGATCCGCCGCGCACTGGCCAAGATCGAGGAGCTGCGCGGCCGCTACGAGAACGTGTCCGTCCAGGACAAGGGCCACCGCTTCAACCTCGACCTGCTCGAGGGCATGGAGCTGGGCTACCTCCTGGACATCGCCGAGGCCATGACCCTCGCGGCCCTGGGCCGCAAGGAGTCCCGCGGCGGGCACTACCGCGAGGACTACCCCGACCGCGACGACGAGAACTTCATGGCGCACACCATGATCTACCGTGACGAGACCGCGGAGATGGAGGGCGTCAAGGGCATCCGCTTCGAGACCAAGCCCGTCGTCGTGACCCGTTACCAGCCGATGGAGCGTAAGTACTGATGAGCCACTCAGCAACCGAGACCGAGGCCCCCGTGGCCCAGGCGCAGACCCAGTCCGCCGGTGGCGGCGCAGGCGAGGTCGAGAGCTTCGACATCGTACTCAAGGTCCGCCGCTACCTCCCGGAGTCCTCCGAGGAGTCCTACTGGGACGAGTGGCGCCTGACCATGTACGGCACTGACCGCGTGCTGGACGCCCTGCACAAGGTCAAGTGGGACCACGACGGCACCCTGTCGTTCCGCCGCTCCTGCGCCCACGGCGTGTGCGGCTCCGACGCCATGCGCATCAACGGCCGCAACCGCCTGGCCTGCAAGACGCTCCTGAAGGACCTCGACCTGTCCAAGCCCATCCTGGTGGAGCCCATCAAGGGCCTGCCGGTGGAGAAGGACCTGATCGTGGACATGGACCCGTTCTTCCAGTCCTACCGCGAGATCATGCCGTTCCTGGTCGCCGAGGGCCACGCGCCCACCAAGGAGCGCTACCAGTCCCAGGCCGACCGGGCGATCTACGACGACACCACGAAGTGCATCCTGTGCGCCGCGTGCACCTCGTCCTGCCCGGTGTTCTGGACGGACGGCCAGTACTTCGGCCCGGCCGCCATCGTGAACGCGCACCGGTTCATCTTCGACTCGCGTGACGAGGCCGGCGACATGCGCCTGGAGATCCTGAACGACAAGGAGGGCGTGTGGCGCTGCCGCACGACCTTCAACTGCACCGACGCGTGCCCCCGCGGCATCCAGGTGACCAAGGCGATCTCCGAGGTGAAGCAGGCCATCCTGGCCCGCCAGTTCTGATCCCCCGCACCACGACGGCGGCCCGTCTCCTCACCTCGAGGGGGCGGGCCGCCGTCGTCGTGCGTGGTGCCCCTCCCGCCGAGGCCCGCAGACGCGCCGTCACCGGCCCGGCGTAGCGGCGTGTCTGCGGGCCTCAGCGTGGGGGCGGGGTGGGGACGGAGGCGGGTGCGGTCCGGGCTCAGCCGTCGAAGGCGTCGCGCGTCTCCCGCCGGTGCGCCACACGCAGCCACACGGCGCTGGACACGAGCATCCCGACGACGGCGCCCAGCACGACCGGGCCCCCTCCCCCGGCCTGCACCATCCGCCCGCCGTCGACCATCCAGAAGGCCGCCGTGAGCATCCCCAGCACCACGAGCACGCTCCCCACGGGGCGCACGGCCCGGATGCGGCGGGTGATGCCGGCCAGGAGCACCAGGGTCAGGACGACCACCGCCGCGGCGGCCACCGGCCACGCCCCCGCCGGGGTGAGGAACGCGGCGACGTCGGCGTCGGTGACCTCGCTCGCGCCCCAGGAGCGCGCCTCCAGCACGGCGCGGGCGTAGCCGGGCGACGACTGCAGCGCGAGCACGCCCCCCACGCCGGCCGCGCTCAGTGCCCCCGTGACTGCCGTGACGGTCTGGAACAGGCGCAGGGGACGCAGCGACGCGAGATCGGGGGCGGGGTCCGTGGTCTCGTGGGGATCGTCGTCGAGGGGGTGCATGCCCCCATCATGCCCGGCGGCGCAGGAAGGTCGTTGCGAGGCCCGGGTTGAAGGCGCACACGAGCCAGGCCGCGTTCACGAGCGCGAACAGCCCGCCCAGGACCAGGGGCAGCACCACGTCCCCGGCGGGGAAGACGAACAGGCGGATGGTCCCCAGCAGCGTCACGAAGATGGCGATCGAGGCGAACAGGGCACCCATGATGCGCGCCGTGTTGCTGTGCCGGGTCAGCCCGACGAGGACGATCGCGTAGACCGCCAGACCCAGCAGGGTCGCGAACCAGACACTGCCGGTGAGGGCGCCCTCGATCGCCTCGGCGGTCATCGCGGGCGACTGCGCGCCGCCCTCGGGCAGCGAGTCCGCGATGTCCTGGGCCGCGCCCGGGAGGAGGTTGCGCAGGATCGACGCGGCGTAGAGGACCGCGGACGCGACCGTCAGTCCGAGCAGCGCCCGGAACACGCCGGGCGTGCGGGCATCGGGGCGGATGAGCGGGCGGGCGTCCGGGCCGGAGTGCCCGGCGATGCGCCGCCGCGCCTCATCCGGGCCCACCACGGGCCGCCCGCCGCCGTCCAGGTCGTCGGAGTGGGGGGACACGGGATGCGGGGGTCGATGATCGGAGGCCATGTCGCCATGGTCTCCGCTGGCCGACGCCGGGGCGAGGGCTGGCGACCCAGGACTCGCCGCCGGCGAACGGCGTCGGGATCAGGCGCGGCGGCCCTGACGGGTGTAGGCCGCGACCTGCGGGTTGAAGGCCTTGACCAGCCACAGGATGTTCACGATCACCAGCGCCAGGCTGAGCACGGAGGCCAGGACGCCGCCGATGCCGGGGTAGGTCACGAAGGAGAAGATGCCGCCGACGGCGCTGAGGGTGCCCAGGATCGCGACGACGATGCCGAGGATGCGGGCCCAGTTCTTGGCCCCGCGGAGGTTGAAGTACACCAGGGCGTACAGGGCCACGCCGATGAGCAGGACGATGATCGTGCCCACCGTCACGGAGGCGCCCACGACAGGCGCGATCTCCTCCACCTGCTCGGGGGTGAGGCCGCTCTGGCGAAGGGAGTCCCGCATGCGTTCGATGCTCTCCTCGCCGCCGAACAGGGCCGGCAGGGAGGACAGCACGTACAGCGCGAGCGACGTGAGCGTCAGCGTCAGGAGCGCGGGGAACGCGGCCGGCTCCGGGACGATGCCGTACGAGCTGCCCGGCTGGGCACCATGGCCCGGGGCCGCGTAGGGCTGCGTGCCGTAGCGGGAGCCAACGGCGGGCTGCTCCGGGTCCGGGTTCGGTCGATCGGTGGTCATGGTGTGCTCCTCGGTGTCGGGGGTGCGGGTGGTGGTGATGACGGGCGCGGCGGCAGGATCACTCGTGCCGCAGTGCCTCGATGGGATCCTTGCGGGCCGCACGCAGGGCGGGCAAGGTGCCGGCGATGAACGCGATGGCCACGATCAGCAGCAGGATCAGCAGCAGGGCGAGGGGGTTGACCGCGAACAGGACCAGGCCGGTGACGCCGCTGAGGGGGCCGGTGGTCAGCACCTGGTTCGCGATGAGTCCGACGGCGACGCCCAGGCCGATGCCGATCAGCGAGCCGAGCAGGCCGATCACGACGGCCTCCATGGTGAACAGGCCGAAGATCTTCCCGCCGGTCATGCCGAGGGCCTTCATGAGGCCGATCTCCCGGGTGCGCTCCTGCACCGCCATGAGCAGGGTGTTGATGATGCCGAAGCTAGCGGCGAGCAGTGCGATGAGTGCGAAGCCGGTGAGCACCCACGTGACGGCGTCGATGATGCCGCGGATCACGCCGAGCTGCTCCTCGAGGGTCTGCGCCAGCAGGCCCTGGTCGGCCAGCGCCTGCTTCACGGCGTCCTCGTTGGCCTCCGGGTCCTCCACGATCGCCGTGGCCTGGAAGTAGGTGTCCCGCTGGGACTCCGGCAGGCCCTCCGTCGTGATGTCGTAGATCGCCTGCTCGAGCGACTCCGACGGCGTCGGGGCGGTGCCCGCACCGGACGCGGCCGCCTTCGTCACACCGACCACGGTGGCCGTCACGGACTTGTGCTCCTGCAGCGGGGTCGCCGCCACGACGGTCAGCTCCGTGCCGATCAGGTCCTCGGCGTCGCTGGCGCCCAGGTCCTCCACCCACGACTCGGGCATGACGATCTCCGCGGCGCCGGCCTCGGGGGCACGGCCGGCGGAGAAGGTGAGCATGTCGATCTCACCGGAGCTGCCCATGAAGCCGGTCTGCCACTTGCGGTCGTCCGGGCCCTGGATGTACTCCGGCTCGGCCACCCGATAGGTCTTCACCTCGGTGACGTGCTCGGTGTCCTCGATCGCGGCGAGGTCCTCCTGGGTGAGCAGTGGCATGCCGAACATCTCGCCGCCGGCGGCGTCCTGCTCCGTGTACTCCTGGGGCGAACCGCTCGCCACACCGGCCGAGGACATGTCCTGCTGCTTCATCACGGTCAGCTCGCCGGGCTTGCCGAAGCCCTCGACCACGTTGTCCACGTACTTGTTGATGCCCGCGCCGAGCCCCGTGGTGAGGGTCAGCGTGAATGCGCCGATCACGATCGCGACGACGGTGAGGAAGGTGCGCAGCTTGGAGCGCATCGTGTTGGCGAGCGCCGTGCCCGCGACGTCGGTGGCCTTCATGCCCGTGCTCCGTCCTGCTCGGTGCCGACGCGCTCGTCGGCGATGACCACGCCGTCCTGCAGCTCGACGCGACGGTCGCACTGGGCGGCCAGGTCGTCGTCGTGGGTGACCACCACGAGGGTGATGCCCTCGTCGCGGTGCAGGCCGAAGAGGATGTCCTCCACGGCCGCCGAGGTGGCGGAGTCCAGGTTGCCCGTGGGCTCGTCCGCGAACAGCACCGTCGGGTTGTTCACGAGCGCGCGGGCGATGCACACGCGCTGCTTCTGGCCGCCGGAGAGGTCCGTGGCCCTGTTCTTCGCCTTGTCCGCGAGCTCGAGCCGCTCGAGCACCGCCATGCCGCGGCGGGCGCGCTCGGCCCGGCCCACGCCGGCGATCTTCAGCGGCAGCACGGTGTTCTCCAGGACCGTCTGGTTCGGGTTCAGGAAGAACTGCTGGAACACGAAGCCGAACCGCTCGTTGCGCAGCTGGGAGATCTCCGCGGCCTTGAGCTGGGAGACGGGACGGCCGTCCATCGCGACGACGCCGGCGGAGGGCTGGTCCAGCAGCGCCAGCAGGTGCATCAGGGTGGACTTGCCGGAGCCGGACTTGCCGACGACGGCCAGGGACTCGCCGCGCTGGATCTGCAGGGTGATGCCCTTCAGCGCGTCGAAGCGGGACGCCCCGCGGCCGTAGACCTTGACGAGGTTCTCCGTCTCCAGGACGGGCTCGGCGCCGGGTGGGACCTCGGCGACGGCGGGGATGGGGACCGCGGTGGACATGGCTCCGGCACTCCTCTCGGTGGGGCTCGCCCCCGCTGCGGCAGGAGCGGAGGCAGTGCACCCATCCTGACAGCCGGGCACGCGCCGCCACCTCCGCCTCGAGTCGGAGAACACGACGGCCCACGTCCCCCGCAGGTCGGGGGCGCGGGCCGTCGTCGGGAGGCCGCGGGGCCGGTGCGGCCCGGCTCAGCGCAGCGGCGGCAGGAAGCCGACCTTGGCGTAGACGTCCTCGAGCACGGGCGTGGCCACGGCGCGGGCCTTCTCGGCGCCGGCGGCGAGGATGCGGTCGAGCTCGGCGGGGTCGTCCAGCAGCGCGAGGGCGCGCTCGCGCACGGGGGCCAGGCGCTCGACGACGGCGTCCGCCACCGCGACCTTGAGGTGCCCGTACATCTTGCCGACGAACTCCTCCTCGAGCTGCGGGATCGGCGTGCCGGACACCGCGGAGAGGATGGTCAGCAGGTTGGAGACGCCGGGCTTGGCCTCGCGGTCGAAGCGCACCTCGGTGCCGTCGTCGGTGACCGCGGACTTGATCTTCTTGGCGGTCTTCTTCGGCTCCTCGAGGATGTTGATGAGCCCGTTCGGGGACGCCGCGGACTTGGACATCTTCGACGTGGGGTCCTGCAGGTCGTAGATGCGCGCGCCGGTCTCCGGGTAGAAGCCGGTGGGCACCACGAACGTCTCGCCGTAGCGGTGGTTGAAGCGCTGGGCGAGGTCGCGGGTGAGCTCCACGTGCTGGCGCTGGTCGTCGCCCACGGGCACGCCATGCGGCTGGTAGAGCAGGATGTCCGCGGCCATGAGCATGGGGTACGCGAGCAGGCCGACACCGGCCGCGTCCGCGCCCTGCTTGGCGGACTTGTCCTTGAACTGGGTCATGCGCATGGCCTCGCCCATGCCGGTCATGCAGGTCAGCACCCAGGCCAGCTGCGCGTGCTCGGGCACCTGGGACTGGACGAACAGCGTGGAGCGCTCGGGGTCGATGCCGCCGGCGATGAACTGCGCGGCGGCCACCCGCGTGCGCTCCGCGAGCGCGGCCGGGTCCTGCGGCACGGTGATGGCGTGCAGGTCGGGGATGAAGAAGAACGCCTCGAAGTCGGCCTGGGTGCGCTCCCAGTTCACGAGGGCGCCGAGGTAGTTGCCCAGGTGGAGGGAGTCCGCCGAGGGCTGCATGCCGGAGAGCACGCGGTGCCGGGCGGACGCGCCGGCCAGGTGGGCGGTGGCGGCGGCGTCCTGGGCCAGGACGTCCTGCACGGAGTTCTTCTTCATGGTCATCTCAGCCTCGGGTCTCTCCTGCACGGTCAGAACTGGTAGTCGACCACGAGCGGGGCGTGGTCGGAGAAGCGGGTGCCCCAGCTGGGGGCGCGGTCCACGACGGCGGTCGTCGCCCGCTCGGCCAGGCCCGCGGTCGCCATGTGGTAGTCGATGCGCCACCCGGCGTCGTTGTCGAAGGCCTTGCCGCGCATGGACCACCACGTGTACGGGCCCGGCACCGGCCCGGCGAGAGCGCGGTGCACGTCCGTGAAGCCGAGCTCGCCGAAGAACCGGTCGAAGTAGGCGCGCTCCTCGGGCAGGAAGCCGGCCTTCTTCACGTTGCCCTTCCAGTTCTTGATGTCCAGCTCGGTGTGGCCCACGTTGAGGTCGCCCGTGACGAGGGCGTGCCCCTCCCCCGCAGCCAGCTCGGAGAGGCGGCGGACCATCTCGTCGAGGAACCGGTACTTGTCCACCTGCTTCGGGGTGTCGACCTCGCCCGAGTGCACGTACGCGGAGACCACGGTCAGCGGCGAGCCGTCCGGCAGGCGCAGGTCGGCCTCGATCCAGCGGCCGGCGTCGTCGAAGTATCCGTCGGCGTCGGCGATGCCGGTGCGGACCTCGCCGAGCGGGAACCGCGAGGCGATCGCGACGCCGGCCCGCCCCTTGGCGGCGGCCACGGCGTCCGCCAGGTGCACCTCGTCCCAGTCCTCGCCCACGATCTCGCGGACCAGCTGCGCCGTGACGTCCGCGGGGGCGCGCACCTCCTGGAGGGTGAGCACGTCCACGCCGCGGCCGGCGAACCACTCGCGCATGCCCTTGCGGTGCGAGGCGCGGATGCCGTTGACGTTCACGGTGGCCACGCGCACGGCGCCGTCGGCCTTGGGCGCCCCGGCGTGGGCGTGCACCACGGGCTCGCCCTCGGCGGGCTCGGGGTACTTCCCGGTGACGGGGTCCTTCTCGGGCAGCGCCGTCATCAGCCGATCACCGTCCCGCTCACCGGGCCCTCGGCGCCGCCGGCCCGGGACTCCTTGATCATGTCGCGGGCGTTGGAGGCCGTGATGTCGATGGTCTCCAGGGCGCGGTCCACCATCTCGCGGTCCATGCCCTCGCCCGCGGCGAGCTGCTCGCGCACCACGCGCACCTGCACCTGGGCGATCTTGAACGAGTGGTCCAGCTTGGTGTCCCGCATGGGGTCCGCGGCCGGCGCCGGCGGGGCCACCGCGGGGGCTGCGGCGTCGGTGTCCCGGCCGCGCAGGGCGGCGACGTCGGCGCGGGCGTTCTGCATGGCGGTGTCCACCTTTCGGCCCGCGGCCTGGACGCCGCGGCGCATCTGCAGGTACACGACCACCGCGAACACGAGCCAGCCGGCGGCGACGGCGACCACGAGCCACCCGATCACGTCGTTCTGGTTCGCGGCGAAGATGATCGCCACGATCAGGATGACGATCATCGCGACGAAGCCGAGCGATCCCACGCGCAGGCCGGCGCGGGGGCCGCGGCGCGCGCCGTCGGGACCGGGGGTCAGGGACTGGGACATGGGTGCTCCTCCGGAGGGGCTCGTGGGGTCTGCCCTCCATCATCCCGCATCGTGGGGTGGGGTCCGAATCGGGCGGCCCGCGTCGGTGCCTATCCTGAGGCGATGACCCCCCGCCCCCCGCACGTCCGGGGCCTTCACCCCTGACCAGCGCCGCATCCTCACCGCACTGCTCATGCCGCTCTTCCTCGCGCTGATGAGCGTGTCCGTGGTGAACGTGGCGCTGCCGGCCATCGAGTCGGGCCTGGACGCCACGAGCGCGGATCTGCAGTGGGTGCTGGCGGGGTACACGCTGACGTTCGGCACCGTGCTCGTGGCCGCGGGCCGCGCCGGCGACCTGTGGGGGCGCAAGAACCTGTTCCTGGCGGGCATCACGCTGTACATGCTCGGCTCCCTGCTCTCCGGCCTGGCCGGGGACACTCTGCTGCTCAATGCCGGGCGCCTGCTCACGGGCCTGGGCGCGGGCGTGTTCAACCCCCAGGTCATCGGGTTCATCCAGTCGAACTTCCACGGCCGCGCCCGCGGGCGGGCCTACGGGCTCTTCGGCACCGTGGTGGGCCTCGGCGTGGCCGTGGGGCCCCTGCTCGGCGGGCTGTTCCTCGGCGCGTTCGGCCCCGAGTGGGGCTGGCGCTCCACGTTCCTCATGAACGTGCCCGTGGGCCTGGCCGCCGTCGCGATGGGCGCCCTCTGGCTGCCGCCGCCCACCCGCGTGCACGGCCTGCCCCCCGCCCCCGGACCGCGCGGGATCGCCGCGCTCGACCCGGTGGGCGCCCTGCTGCTCGGCGCCGGCGGGGTGAGCCTCATGGTGCCGTTCATCGTCCCGGGCACCGCCTGGCTGCTGGTGCTCGCCGCCGCGCTCGTGACGGCGTGGTGGCTGTGGGAGAAGCGCGTGAAGGCCCGGGCGTCGGCCACCGGCGTGCAGCCCATGGTGGACCCGGCCCTGTTCCGGCGGCCGTCCTTCACGATCGGCGCGCTCGAGTCCACCATCTACCTGGCCACCATGCCGGCGGTGTTCGCGATCGTGGCGATCTTCCTGCAGCGCGGCATGGGGTTCACGCCGCTCGAGGCCGGCCTCGTGGGTCTGCCCGGCGCCGTCGTCGTGGCCTCCCTGTCCCCGTGGGTGGGTTCGATGGTGCAGCGGCGGGGGCCCGTGCTCGTGCTGCTCGGCGCTCTGGTGGGCCTCGTGTCGCTGGGGGTGCTCGCGCTCGCGTTCGAGCGCAGCGCGGCCGGCGCGTGGTCGCCGTGGATCGTGGGGGTGGGGCTGATCGTGCAGTCGGCCTCGCAGGCCCTGCTGCTCACCAGCACGCAGGTGCTGATGATGGACGACGTCGCCGGCCACGAGGCGGGGGCGGCCGGCGGCGTCGCCCAGACGGCGCAGCGTCTCGGCACCGCCCTGGGCCTGTCCGTGGTGACGGGCGCGTTCTTCGCGGCCCTGGCCGGCGCCGCAGCCGAGAGCGCCGGTCCGCCGTCGGCCGCGGCGTACGCGCACGCGGCCTCGACCGCCATGGGCATGGTGGCCGTGTGCTGGGCGCTCACCGCCGCGGTCGCGGCCCTGGACGTGGTCCGGCGGCGCCGCGCCGCGCGCGCGGCCTGACCGGCCCGCGGGGGCCTCAGCGCAGGAACAGCGCGCCGAGCCGGCGGGCGGCGAGCCACACCCCGACGCCGGCCATCACCACGAAGTAGAGGA
Organism: Micrococcus sp. KRD096; assembly: GCF_017168495.1. Classification (NCBI taxonomy): domain Bacteria; kingdom Bacillati; phylum Actinomycetota; class Actinomycetes; order Micrococcales; family Micrococcaceae; genus Micrococcus; species Micrococcus sp. KRD096. The sequence continues at coordinate 147,903 of NZ_JABFAY010000017.1, forward strand.
CGTGGCCGGCGGTCGCCCAGCTCAGCACGCCCACCGCGAGGGCGCGCATCATCTCCACGGCGTGCCACAGCGGGAACACGCGGATCACCCACTGGATCGGCTCCGGGTAGACCGCGAGCGGGAAGAACGTGGCCGAGAACAGGAACATGGGCATCAGCACGATCTGGACCCAGTCCATGTGCTGGAACGTCTTCATCCAGCTCGTCACCGCCATGCCGAGGGAGGCGAAGCCCAGCGCCACGAGCAGGGCGCCGGGGATCATGAGCAGCGCCGTCCACGAGGTGACGAGCCCGGCCACGGTCATGACGATCAGGAAGCCGACCGCGTAGATCAGCCCGCGCAGCAGCGCCATCGCGATCTCCCCGAGCGCCACGTCCAGCGGGCCCAGCCGCGTGGAGAGCATGGTCTGGTACGTCTTCGCGTAGCGCAGCTTGAAGAACACGTTCCACGTGGAGTCGTAGATGGCGCCGTTCATCGCCGAGACCGCCAGCAGTGCGGGGGCGAGGTACATGCCGTACGGGACGGGGGTGCCGTCCGGGCCGGCCACGTCGCCGACCAGCGCACCGAGACCCAGTCCCAGGGAGGCCAGGTAGAGCACGGGCTCGAAGAACCCGGAGAAGAACACCACCCAGTTGTTGGACTTCAGGGAGAGGAACGCCCGCTCCATCACCGCGCGCACGTTGCCCGAGTACGCGCCGGCCAGCGGCCCGCGGCGCACGGGGATCTCGGGCATGGGCGGCACGGCGACGGCGTGTTCCCGCACCACCGACGACGACGGCGCGGCCGGGTCCGCCTGCGCGGCGGCGGGTGCGACGTCGGCGCGGGCGGCCCCGGTGCGCGCGGCACGGCTGCCCAGGCGCGGGGCACGGCGGCCCAGGCGCGGGGCACGGTCCCGACGGGCGGCCGTGACGGCGCCGCGGTCCGGGGTGCCTCGGACCCAGCCGAGGCGGCGCGTGTAGATCCGCACCGCGAGCCAGGCCCCGCCGAGCGCGAGAGCCAGCAGGAACGCCACGTGCACCACGGTGAGCCAGGCCGGCTCGACCATCCGGTAGGAGAGCACGCGGCCGAGCTGGGCGGCGTGCCACTGCGGGGAGAGCCAGCCGATCCAGCGCAGCCACACCGGCAGCGCCTCGAGCGGGTAGAAGGTGGCGGAGAACAGGAACAGGGGCATGACCACGAGCCGCTGCAGGGTGGCGAACTGGCCCTTGTCCTCCTTCAGGGAGGCCGCGAACGCCATGATCGGCGCGCCGACGGCGAGTCCGCCGAGCGTGGCGGTGAGGACCTGCACCCACGCCCACGGGCTGGAGACCACGCCGAACGCCAGCATCACCAGCAGGAACACGGCAGCCTGGAACACGAACCGCAGGCTCACGGCCGCGAGGTGGCCCAGGGCGATCTGCGCCGGAGACAGCGGAGTGGCCTGCGCCGCGTAGTACGTGCGCTGCCACTGGAACCCGCCCATCACCGGGTAGGAGAACTCGACGGACGCGGTCATCAGCGCGCCCGAGGCCAGCAGCGCCGGGGCGATGAACGCGACGTAGGAGACCCCGCCCAGGGCGTCCTGCGGCATCCCCCCGCCCATGAGCTGGGCCAGGCCCAGGCCCATGGCCAGCAGGTAGAGCACGGGCTCGCCGAGCGCCCCGACGAGCAGCACCGCGCCGTAGCGACGCATGTTCCGCAGCTGGTGCTCGGCGTAGAGCAGGACGCCGCGGCGCCTCACACGCTCCACGGACGCCGCCGCGGTGACCGGCGGGCGCAGCGGCTCGGCGGGCGAGGCGGGGCCGGGGGTCGTCGTCGTGGTGGGGGACGGCACGGGTCAGTCCACCAGGGTGCGGCCGGTGAGGATGAGGAACACGTCCTCGAGGCTCGCGCGGCGGGTCAGCGTGGTGGCGGGGGCGGGCAGGGCGCCCTCGTCGACGAGGCGCTGCACGACGTCGTGCAGGTCGTCCGCGCGTCGGGCGTAGACGAGGACGCGGTCCGGGAGGACCTCGACGCGGTGCACGACGCCGTCACCCGCGTGGGCCTGGACGGTGCGGGCTGCGGCCTCGTTGCGGTCCGCGCCGAAGCGCGCCTCGAGGACCTCGCGGGAGGCGTGCTCGCGGATGAGCTCGGCGGGGGTGCCGGCGGCCATGATCTCGCCGCCGTCGACCACGACGAGCCGGTCGCACAGCTGCTCCGCCTCGTCCATGTGGTGCGTGGTCAACAGCAGCGTGGTGCCGCGTTCCTTGAGCCGGTAGAGGCGGTCCCACAGGATGTGGCGGGCCTGCGGGTCCAGGCCCGTGGTGGGCTCGTCGAGGAGGAAGAGGGCCGGCTCGTTGACCAGGGCGCGGGCGATCACGAGCCGGCGCTTCATGCCGCCGGAGAGGTCGGTGACCTTGGCGTCCGCCTTCTCGGTGAGCTGGGCGAAGGCCAGCAGCTCCTCGGCCTTGGGCCGCAGGTACGAGTAGGGCAGGCCGAAGTAGCGGCCGTAGATCAGGATGTTCTCCCGGGCGGTGAGCTCCTCGTCCAGGTTGTCCTGCTGGGGCACCACGCCCAGGCGCGCGCGGACGGCCGGTCCGTCCTCCTCCGGGTCGATGCCCAGGATGGTCAGCTCGCCCGCGGTGCGCTGCGAGGTGCCCGCGAGCATGCGCATGGTGGTGGACTTGCCCGCGCCGTTGGGGCCGAGCAGGCCGAAGCACTCGCCGGGGCGCACGTCCAGGTCGATGCCCTTCACGGCGTGGAACTCGCCGTACTGCTTGCGCAGCCCACGGGCACGGATGACGGAGGAGGGGCCGGGGGACGCGTGCAGAGTGGTGGGGCTCACAAGCCGACAGCATAGGCGCACCGCCCGCCCGGACGCGTGCCGCCCCCTCGGCGGCGAACCCTGCGATTCGCAGGGTTCGTCGCGGGAGTGGGAGAGGTCAGGCTCCGGCCCGCTCCCCGGCGCGGCCGTCGTCCTCGGCGGCGCGCTCGGCGGCCTCGACGACGTTCGCCAGCAGCATGACGCGGGTCATCGGCCCGACGCCGCCCGGGTTCGGCGCCATCCAGGCCGCCTTCTCCTTCACGGCCGGGTCCACATCGCCCAGGACGCGGGACTTCCCGTCCTGGCCGGTCACGCGCGAGACGCCCACGTCCAGGACGATCACGCCCTCCTTGACCTGCTCCGGCTTCACCATGTGGGCGGAGCCGGCGGCGGCGATCACGACGTCGGCGCTCGCCAGCAGCTCGTCGAGGTTCGTGGTGCCGGTGTGGGCCAGGGTCACGGTGGCGTTGACCTCGCGGCGGGTGAGCACGAGGCCGGCGGGCCGGCCGATGGTCACGCCGCGGCCGATCACGAGCACGTGCTTGCCGGCCAGCCCCACACCGTGGTGGCGCAGCAGCTCGACGCAGCCGGCCGGGGTGCACGGCAGCGGCGAGTCCAGCTCGCCGCCGACCGAGGCCACGAGCCGCCCCAGGTTCATGGGGTGCAGGCCGTCCGCGTCCTTGTCCGGGTCGATGGCCTCGAGCACCTTCTGGGTGTCCACGTGCTTCGGCAGCGGCAGCTGGACGATGTAGCCCGTGCAGGCCGGGTCCTCGTTCAGCTCGCGCACGACGTCGAGGATCTGCTCCTCCGTCGCGTCCGCGGGCAGCTCACGCTGGATGGACTCGATGCCCACCTCGGCGCAGTCGCGGTGCTTGCCCGCCACGTACTTCTGCGAGCCGGCGTCCTCACCGACGAGCAGGGTGCCGAGGCCGGGGGTGTGCCCGCGCTCGGCGAGGGCGGCCACGCGGCCGCGCAGCTCCTCCTTGATCGCGGCGGCGGTGGCCTTGCCGTCCAGGACCTTCGCGGTCATCGGCGGCTCACCAGCCCTCGAGGCCGTCGTACAGCGGGAAGTCCTCGGTGAGCTTCACGACGCGGGCGCGCAGCGCCTCCACGTCCGGGCTCGGCTTCAGCGCCTCGGCGATGACGTCGGACACCTCGCGGAACTCGGCCTCGCCGAAGCCGCGGGAGGCCAGCGCGGGGGTGCCGATGCGCAGGCCGGAGGTGGTCATCGGCGGACGCGGGTCCCACGGCACCGAGTTGCGGTTCACCGTGATGCCGACCTCGTGCAGGATGTCCTCGCCCTGCCTGCCGTCCAGCTGGGACTCGCGCAGGTCCACCAGGACCAGGTGCACGTCCGTGCCGCCGGTGAGCACCGAGATGCCGTGCTCGGCCATGTCCGGGGCGGTCAGGCGCTCGGCCAGGATCTGCGCGCCGGCCAGGGTGCGCTCCTGCTTCTCCTTGAAGTCCGCGGAGCCGGCGATCTTGAAGGCCACGGCCTTGCCCGCGATCGCGTGCATCAGCGGGCCGCCCTGCTGGCCCGGGAACACGGCGGAGTCGATCTTCTTCTTCAGCTCCTCGGTGGAGAGGATGAAGCCCGAACGGGGGCCGGCGAGGGTCTTGTGCACGGTGGAGGAGACGACGTCGGCGTGCGGCACCGGGTTCGGGTGCAGGCCGGCGGCCACGAGGCCGGCGAAGTGGGCCATGTCCACCCAGAGCCGGGCGCCGACCTCGTCCGCGATCGAGCGGAAGGCGGCGAAGTCGAGCTGACGGGGGTAGGCGGACCAGCCGGCCACGATCACCTTCGGCCGGGCCTCGAGGGCCTTCTCGCGCACCTTGTCCATGTCGATGCGGTGGGTGTCCGGCTCCACCTCGTACGCGGCGATGCTGTAGTTCTTGCCGGAGAAGTTCAGCTTCATGCCGTGCGTCAGGTGGCCGCCGTGCGCCAGGGACAGGCCCATCATCGTGTCCCCGTGGTCCAGCAGCGAGGTCATCACGGCCACGTTGGCCTGGGCGCCGGCGTGCGGCTGGACGTTGGCGTGCTCGGCGCCGAACAGGTCCTTGGCGCGCTGGATGGCCAGGTTCTCGGCCACGTCCACGAACTCGCAGCCGCCGTAGTAGCGGCGGCCCGGGTAGCCCTCCGCGTACTTGTTGGTCAGCACCGAGCCCTGCGTCTCGAGGATGGCGCGCGGCACGAAGTTCTCCGAGGCGATCATCTCGAGCGTGCCCCGCTGGCGGCCGAGCTCGTCCGCGAGCGCCGCGGCGATCTCCGGGTCCACCTCGGCGAGGGGCTGGGTGTTGATGTCGGGCGTCTGCGTCACGGGGGTTCCCTTCGAACGGGGGTCTGTGCGGCCGGAAGGCTCCGGTGCCCTCCATCCTAGTGACCAGGCGCCGTCGTCGGGCCTGCGCGACGGCGGCCCGCGGCCCCGGCGACCGACCCCGGCACCCGGTTCTTTTGACTGATTCAGAAATATGCCAAGATCGGGGGTGACGCCGCCCACCGCGCCGATCGGTGCGCGGCCGACGTCGATCGACGAAGGAGAGTTCCATGACGGAGTACCAGAAGAAGACCCCGCACGCGACCGGTTCCACCCGCCAGAACGGCGCCCCGGCCGTCAGCGACCGCCAGTCCCTGACCGTGGGCAGCGAGGGGCCCATCGTCCTGCACGACACCCACCTGCTGGAGACCCACCAGCACTTCAACCGCATGAACATCCCGGAGCGCCGCCCGCACGCCAAGGGCTCCGGCGCCTTCGGCGAGTTCGAGGTGACCGAGGACGTGTCGAAGTACACCAAGGCCCTCGTGTTCCAGCCGGGCACGAAGACCGAGACCCTCCTGCGCTTCTCCACCGTGGCCGGCGAGCTCGGCTCCCCGGACACCTGGCGCGACGTGCGCGGCTTCGCGCTGCGCTTCTACAGCGAGGAGGGCAACTACGACATCGTCGGCAACAACACCCCGATCTTCTTCCTGCGCGACCCGATGAAGTTCACCCACTTCATCCGCTCGCAGAAGCGTCTGCCGGACTCCGGCCTGCGCGATGCCACCATGCAGTGGGACTTCTGGACCAACAACCCCGAGTCGGCGCACCAGGTGACCTACCTGATGGGCCCGCGCGGCCTGCCCCGCACCTGGCGTGAGATGAACGGCTACGGCTCCCACACCTACCTGTGGGTCAACGCCCAGGGCGAGAAGCACTGGGTGAAGTACCACTTCATCTCCCAGCAGGGCGTGCACAGCCTCTCGAACGACGAGGCCACCAAGATCGCCGGCGAGAACGCCGACTTCCACCGCCAGGACCTGTTCGAGTCCATCGCCAAGGGCGACCACCCCAAGTGGGACCTCTACATCCAGGCGATCCCCTACGAGGAGGGCAAGACCTACCGGTTCAACCCCTTCGACCTGACGAAGACGATCTCCAAGAAGGACTACCCGCGCATCAAGGTCGGCACGCTGACCCTGAACCGCAACCCGGAGAACCACTTCGCGCAGATCGAGTCCGCCGCGTTCAGCCCGAGCAACACCGTGCCGGGCATCGGCCTCTCCCCGGACCGCATGCTCCTGGGCCGCGCCTTCGCGTACCACGACGCCCAGCTGTACCGCGTGGGCGCCCACGTGAACCAGCTGCCGGTGAACCGTCCCAAGAACGCGGTGCACAACTACGCCTTCGACGGCCAGATGTGGTACGACCACACCGGCGACCGCTCCACCTACGCGCCGAACTCCAACGGCGACTCCTGGTCGGACGAGACCGGCCCGGTGGACGACGGCTGGGAGGCCGACGGCACCCTGACCCGCGAGGCCCAGGCCCTGCGCGCGGACGACGACGACTTCGGTCAGGCCGGCACCCTCGTCCGCGAGGTCTTCTCGGCCCAGGAGCGCGAGGACTTCGTGGAGACCGTGGCCGGCGCGCTGAAGGGCGTCCGCCAGGACGTCCAGGCCCGCGCCTTCGAGTACTGGAAGAACGTGGACGCCACGATCGGCCAGCGCATCGAGGACGAGGTCAAGCGCCACGAGGGCGACGGCATCCCGGGCGTCGAGGCCGGCGGCGAGGCCCGCATCTGACGGCTCCTTCCCCCGGCGGGCGCCCGCGCGGGCTCCGCTGAACGCGCGGCGGCCGCTCCCTCACACGAGGGGGCGGCCGCCGTCGTCGTGGGGCGGTTGTTCCGGTCAGCGCTTGCCCCAGCGGCGCTCCTGCGCCTGGGACAGCTTGTCCTTGACCACCTTCACGACCGTGTCCTTGGCGGGCACGGCCACGTTGTCCCGCAGCGGGACGGCGACCTTGTCACGCACGGTCTCGAACGCGGAGGCCGCCACGGCGCCGACCTGGGCCAGCTTCGACTCACCCTCGGCGTCCGAGGCTCGGGTCTCGTCGCGGTCCGCCCGCAGGTCCGGGAGGGCGGCGCCCTCGGTGTCGTCCTCGGCGGGCTCCTCATCCGTGGGGGCGGAGGAGGTGGAGGTGTCCGGGGCCACGGTCGTGGGCGTCGACGACGTCGGCGCGGCGGTCCCGGCGGCTGCCGCCGACTGCGCGGCGCGGGCCTCGCGGCGGGTCGCCGGAGTGGCGTCCTCCGCACGGCCGGACGAGGCCGCGGTCGGATCCAGCTCCGGGGCGCCGCCCAGGGGCGTGGCCGGCGTGGTGCCGGCGTGGGTCTCCGGGGCCTCGGCCCGTCGGGTGGCCGGGGTGGCCTCGAGGGACGGGCGCTCGGCCGCGGCCTCGAGGGACGGGCGCTCAGCCGCGGGCTCGACCGCCGCCGGCTGCGCGACGTCCGCGCCGTGGTCATCGGTGCGCGCCGGCTCGCGGTCCGCCTCCGCCACGCGACCGGGCACCCCGGGCGTGCCGTCGATGCGCAGGGACCCGGCGGCCGAGCGCTCCGCCCCGTCGGCGCCGTTCTGCTGGGCCTGGTCCGACTCGGTGGCCACGACGGTGACCGAGCCGTGCGCGGTGGTGGCGACCGTGTGCGTCTCGAGGTGCTCGCCCTGAGGGACGGGGATCGCGTCCGTGGCGAACTCCTTGGTGGGGGTGTGCTCGGTGGCGACCTCGGCGGCGGGGACGGTCCCGTGCACGTGCTCGGGAGCCGGGGTGAGGTGGCTTCTGTGCTGCGGAGCCTCGGCGGCCGGTGCCGCCGGGGCGGGGGTCTCGGTCACCGGAGACGGGGAGGCCGGGGTCGCCGGGACGTCGGCCGCGGGCGTCTGCTCGTCCAGGGTGACGCCGGAGCCGCCGGCCACACCGGCCGCGCCCAGGCCCACGGTGTCCGTCTCGCGCGCCGTGCTCGGCGCCGCCGCGGCGGGGCGCAGAGTGCCCCGGGTGGCCGGAACCGCGGCATCGCGACGGTGGGTCTCAGCGGCGGCCTCGGTGCTCGGGGCGTCGTGCTGGTCCACGGTCACCCCCGCCCCGCCGGCCACGCCGGCGACGGACTCGTCGGTCTCGCGGTCCGCCGCGGCGGTGTCGAACGCAGCCATACCCCCGGCGGGCTTCACCGCGGCTGCGGGGCGCGCGTCCTTCTCTGCCACCACCTCGTCCAGGCGGGAGAGGCGGGTCGGGGCCGCGGGGGCGGCCGCCTGCTCACCCGCGGTGTCCGCGGTGACACCCCGACGCTCGAGCCGGGTCTCGGCGGCCTCGGCCTCGGCCTCGCGACGACGGCGGGAGGCGATCACCGAGAGGATGATCAGGATCAGCAGCACGACGATGATCGCCGCGATGATCCAGTAGAGGGTGGACTGTGGCATGGGGGTGCTCCTCGGTCGTCTGGGGCGACCGGCCGGGCCGGGCGCCGCGTCGTGCTTCCCGCGCCGCCGCGCGGCGGGGAACCTGGTCTTGAGGATGACACGGGGCCCGGCCCCCCGACCAGGGATCAGCCCCGTCATCCCGCGGTTCCGCGCGGCCGGCACCGCCTACCATCGACGCCATGGACACGGCAGCCCTCTCCCCCAGCCCCTCCCCCGCCTCCGGCGCGGAGCACGCCCGCGTGCTCACGCTGGCCTGCACGAACCGCAAGGGCATCGTGCACGCCGTGACGGGCGCCCTGCTGGGCGTGGAGGCGGACATCACCGAGTCGCAGCAGTACGACTCCCCGGACACCGGCGACTTCTTCATGCGCGTGGAGTTCGTGACCCCGGCCACGCGGGAGGACATCGACCAGGCGCTCGTGCCGGTGCGCGAGGAGTTCGGCATGCGCATGGGCCTGTGGGACGCGGCGCACCGCATGCGCACCCTCGTGATGTGCTCCAAGGACGGGCACACCCTCAACGACCTGCTCTTCCAGCAGCGCGCCGGCACCCTGCCCATCGAGATCCCCGTGGTGGTCTCGAACCACCTGGACCTGCAGCCGCTCGCCTCCTTCTACGGCGTGCCCTTCATCCACGTGCCCGTCTCCAAGGACCCCTCGAGCCGGGACTCCAAGGAGGCCGCGGAGGACCGGCTGCGCGACCTGATCGCCCAGTTCGACATCGAGCTGGTGGTCCTGGCCCGCTACATGCAGATCCTCTCGGACGAGCTGTGCCGGGACCTGGCCGGGATGGCCATCAACATCCACCACTCGTTCCTGCCCTCCTTCAAGGGCGCCCGCCCCTACCACCAGGCGCACGAACGCGGCGTGAAGCTCATCGGCGCCACCGCCCACTACGTGACCGCCGACCTGGACGAGGGCCCGATCATCGCGCAGTCCGTGCAGCCGGTGACCCACGCCCAGACCGCCGCCGACTTCGTGGCCCGCGGCCGCGACGTCGAGGGCTCCACGCTCGCGCAGGCCGTGCGCTGGCACGCCCAGCACCGCGTCCTCGCGGACGGCCGGCGGACCGTCGTCTTCAGCTGAGCCCGGGACGACGGCGCCACGCGGCGCCGTCGTCCTGCCCGCCTAGGCTGGTGGCATGGCCCACATCATCACCGTCGCGGGTGCCACCCCGCGCATCCACGAGTCCGTCTTCCTCGCCCCGACCGCCGCGATCACCGGCGACGTCGAGATGGCCGAGCGCTCCTCGGCCTTCTACGGCGTCTCCGCCCGCGGTGACTCCGCCCCCATCCGCGTCGGGGCGGGCACCAACCTGCAGGACAACGTGGTGCTGCACGCGGACGAGGGCTTCCCGTGCACCCTGGGCGCCGGTGTCTCCGTGGGCCACTCCGCCGTGGTGCACGGGGCCACCGTGGAGGACGACTGCCTGATCGGCATGTCCGCCACGGTGATGAACGGCGCGGTCATCGGCGCCGGTTCGCTCGTGGCCGCCGGCGCCCTGGTGCTCGAGGGGACGCAGGTCCCGGCCGGCTCGCTCGTGGCGGGCGTCCCCGCGAAGGTCCGCCGCCCCCTCACGGACGAGGAGCGGGAGGGCCTCAAGAAGAACGCGGCCACCTACCTGCGGCTGTCCGCCGCGCACCGGGACGCCGTCGCCGGCTGAAGCGGGCCCGGAGGATGTGGGACGGTGGGCACCATGCCCACCACTTCCGCTCTCCCCCGCACCCGACCCGACGACGTCCCCGAGCGCCTGCTCGTCCTCCCCGCGGCGCAGGACGTCGCCGGCACCCCCTACGCCCACGCCCGTCGGCTGGCCGAGCAAGCCGTGGCCGACGTCGGCGGCGCCGCCGTGGCCGAGGGCGACACCTCCGCCACGGCCCTGCTGATGGTCCGCCCGATCCCGGTCGATGCGCTCGCCGCGGCCCTGGCCGCCCACCCCCACGTGAGCTGGGTGCAGCTCCCGTTCGCCGGGATCGAGCCGTTCGTCCCCCTCGTGCGCAGCCGCCCGGACATCGTGTGGACGTCCGCCAAGGGCACGTACGCGCCGCCGGTGGCCGAACACGCGCTGCTGCTCACCCTGGCCCTGCTGCGGGACCTGCCCGCGCGCGTCCGCGCCACCACATGGGGCCCCTCCTCCGGTCGCACCCTGAACGGCCTGACCGCCGTGGTCGTGGGCGGCGGCGGGATCGCACAGGAGTACATCCGCCTGCTCAAGACCTGGGACGTGCACGTCACCGCGGTCCGCCGACGCGCGGGCGACGTGCCCGGCGCGGACCGCACCGTCACGACCGACCGCCTCGACGAGGTCCTGCCCGGCGCGCAGGTCGTGATGATCGCCGCGGCGGCCACCGAGGAGACCCGCGGCATGTTCGACGCCGACCGCCTCGCCCTCCTGGACGAGGACGCCGTGCTCGTGAACGTCGCCCGCGGGGCGCTGGTGGACACGGACGCCGTCGTCCAGGCCCTCGCGGCGGGCCGGCTGCACGGCTACGGCACGGACGTCACCGACCCCGAGCCGCTCCCGGACGGCCACCCGCTCTGGACCGAGGAGCGCGCCCTCATCACGCCGCACACGGCGGACACCCCGGAGATGTGCGTCCCGCTGCTCCACGCGCGGGTCGAGCGGAACCTGCGGGCCCGCGCGGCCGGGACGGAGCTGGAGGGCCTGGTGGACGCCGAGGGCGGATACTGACCCGCCCCCGGCGTCCCGCGGCGCCGGCTCAGCGGCGCGGCGCGTCCGCCTCGTGCTCGGCGGCGTCACGCTCGGCCGCCATCTCGATCTGGCGGCGGCGCTCCTCGCCGGCCCGGCGGGTCAGCTCGGCGCCGACCTCCGGGTCGCGGGTGAGGTTCTCACCGGTCGTCGGGTCGAACAGGTGCACCCGCGTGGTGTCCACCCACAGGCGGGTCGGCGTGCCCGGCCGGGCGCGGGACTCGCCGGAGAGGGTGGCCACGACGACGGGGCGCAGCTCATCCGCATCCAGGTCCTTGGCCAGCGCGGAGAGCATCTCGGCCACGGCCGGGTCCGGCTCGAACTCGATGTAGCCGTACTGCTCGTGGCCCAGCCACTCCAGGTGCGTGAGCGTCGCGTCGAAGGTGGAGCCCCGGTCGCGGCGGCTGTCCTCCACCAGCTCGGCGTCCTCGAAGAACTCCGGCCGCAGGCCGAGGAACACGATGTCCCGCCCCTCGGCGGCGCGGGCCTTCTCGGGCGGCACCGGGATGTCACCGATCGGCGAGGACAGCACGTGGCCGCCCTCCTTCTGCTTCAGCGAGGCGGGCAGGAAGTTCATCGACGGCGAGCCGATGAAGCCGGCCACGAACAGGTTGAGCGGCTGCTCGTAGAGCTCGCGCGGGCTGGCCACCTGCTGCAGCTCGCCCTTCTTGAGCACGGCCACCCGGTCGCCCAGGGTCATGGCCTCGGTCTGGTCGTGCGTCACGTAGACGGAGGTCGTGGCCAGGCGGCGCTGCAGCTGCGAGATCTCCGCGCGCATCTGCCCGCGCAGCTTGGCGTCCAGGTTGGACAGCGGCTCGTCGAAGAGGAACGCGTCCGCCTCGCGCACGATCGCCCGGCCCATGGCCACACGCTGACGCTGGCCGCCGGAGAGGTTGCCGGGCTTGCGCTCGAGGTGGTCCTCGAGCTCGAGCACGCGGGCGGCGTCGCGCACCTTGCGGTCGATCTCCTCCTCGGAGGGCTTGTTGTCCTTGATCAGCCGCAGCGGGAAGGCGATGTTCTCGTACACCGTCAGGTGCGGGTACAGCGCGTAGTTCTGGAACACCATCGCGAGGTTGCGGTCCTTGGGGGCCGCCTCGTTCACGCGGCGGCCGTCGATCAGCATCTCGCCGTCGGTGATGTCCTCGAGGCCCACGATCATGCGCAGCAGCGTGGACTTGCCGGAGCCGGAGGGGCCCACGAGGATGACGAACTCGCCGTCCTCGATCTCCAGGTTCACGTCCTTGATGGCGTGGAAGCCGTCGTCGTAGGTCTTGTCGATGTGGTTCAGGGTGATGGAGGCCATCGGGGGGTCCTTTCAGGAGGTCTCGTGTGCGGGCCTCAGCCCTTCACCGCGCCGTTGGTCAGGCCGGCCACGATCTGACGCTGGAACGCCAGCACCAGGATCACGATCGGGATGGTCACGATGATCGCGGCCGCCGAGATGGCCCCGGTCGGCGACTCGAACTGCGAGGCGCCGGTGAAGAAGGCCAGGGCGGCGGGCACGGTGCGCGCGGTCTCGGTGGAGGTCAGGGAGATGCCGAACACGAAGTCGTTCCAGGCGATGAAGAAGGCGATGATCGCCGTCGTGAAGACGCCGGGGGCGGCCAGCGGGACGATCACCTTGCGGAACGCCTCGAGCGGGGTGGCGCCGTCCACCTGCGCGGCCTGGTCGAGCTCCCACGGGATCTGGCGGAAGAACGCGGCCAGGGTCCAGATGGAGATCGGCAGGGTCAGGGACAGGTAGGGAATGATCAGGCCGACCCACGTGTCGTACAGCCCGAGGGTGCGCCACATGTTGAACAGCGGCGTCACCAGGGAGATGACGGGGAACATCGAGACCATCAGGGACACCGTGAGCACGATCCGCTTGCCCGGGAAGTCCAGGCGGGCGATCGCGTAGGCGCACAGCGTGGCCAGGATGACGGCGATGATCGTGGCGATCACGGTGATGCCGATCGAGTTGCGCAGCGCCGTGAGGAACAGCTCGCGCGAGCCGCCCACGAAGATCTCCTCGTAGTTCACCGTGGACCACTGGGTGGGCAGCAGCTTGCCGTTGGCGAGGTCGGCGGGCGTCTTGAAGCTGGTCGCGAAGATCGAGAACAGCGGGAAGAGGCACCACACGCCGATCACGACGGTGAGGATCCACCACAGTGCGGTGGCCTTCCCGGTGCCGCGACGGTGGGGCGCGCGGCCCTCAGGCGCGCGGCCCTCGGGGGCGGGAGCGGATGCGGCGGTGCTCACTTGGAACCTCCTCGGTCGGCCAGGTCCACCTTGAAGCCCTTGACGGCGATGACCGCCATGAGGGCCACGCACAGGAACAGGATCACGGAGACCGCCGAACCCATGCCGATCTCGAGCCGGCCGATGGACGTGCGGTAGGCCAGCAGCGAGAGGACCTCGGTGCCGTAGGCGCCGTTGGTCATGATGTAGATGGAGTCGAAGATGCGGAACGCGTCCATCGCGCGGAACAGGACGGCCACCATGATCGAGGCCTTCATGTTCGGCAGGATGACCAGCTTCATCCGCTGCCACCACGAGGCGCCGTCGACGGAGGCGGCCTCGGTGAGGTCGCCCGGCACCTGGGCCAGGCCGGCCAGCAGGAGCAGGGAGATGAACGGGGTGGTCTTCCAGATCTCGGAGAGCATGATCACGAACAGCGCGGTGCTGCCCTGCGCGAACCAGTTCAGGTCCGCGTCGACGCCCGGCAGCCACTCGAACCAGGCGTTGATGTAGCCCGAGTCGATCGAGAACATGTAGAACCACGCGAACGCGGAGACCACGGTGATGATGCCGTACGGCACCAGGATGATCGTGCGGATCAGGCCGCGGGTCTGCTTGATGGCGTGGTGCATGGCCAGGGCCAGCAGGAAGCCGAGGATGAGCTCGACCACCACGGTCACCACGGTGATCAGCAAGGTCACCCCGAGGCCCTTCCAGAACACGGGGTCCGTGAGGATCACGCCGTAGTTGCCCAGGCCCACGAACTCGCGGTCGCCCGGCGCGGTGAGCCGGTACTTGAACAGCGAGTCGTAGAGGGCCTGCAGGATCGGGTACAGGACCACGAACAGCATCACGAAGAACGCGGGGCCGGCCAGGAGCCAGCCGAGACGCGCCTCGGACTTCGCGCGCTGGGACTTCACCCGGCGGGGGCGGCGCCCCTCGGCGGCGCGCGGGGTGGATGCGGCGGGTGCGGTGTCGACGTGGCTCACAGCAGACGCTCCCCTCTCAGGACTTCCTGGATGAAGTCGTCGGTCTCGGCCGGGGTGGACTCGGTGACGCCCGACGGCGGCGCGTAGCGCTGCTGGATCGCGGTGGAGACCTCGTTGTAGTACGGGGTCTGCGGACGCGGGGCGCCGAGCTCGAGGGACTCCCGGATGGTGTCCGCCATGGGGTACTTCTCGGCGACCTCGGGGGCGTCGTAGGCCGCCGGGTCGGCGGGCGGGTTGCCGTTCTCGACGAAGTACTGGCTCTGGTGCTCGGTGGTGGTGATGCAGGAGATCGCGTCCCAGGCGAGGTCCTGGTGCTCGGACTTCGCGCCCACCCCCAGGTTGATGCCGCCCACGGGCGGCGCGGCGTCCTTGCCCTCGACGGTGCGGGGGTAGACGGCCCAGCCGATGTCCTCGGGCAGGTCCTCCGGCAGCGAGCCCTCCTCCACGGAGCCGAGGGTGGCCGGCCAGACGAACGGCCAGTTGACCATGAACGAGCCGTTCTTGCCCTGGAAGAGCAGCATGGAGGCGTTCTCGTCCTGCGTCGGCAGGCCGGCGCTGCCGAGACCCTCCTTGCCGATCGTGGAGATGATCCGGGCGGCCGTGCGGCCGGCCTCGGAGTCGAGGTTCGTGGTGACCTCGTCCGTGGGCGCCTCGGCGTTGGGGACGATCTGCTCCCCGCCGCCCTCGATGAGCGCGTTGAGCCACACGGTCATGGACTCCGCACGGGCGCCCTGGACGGCCAGGTCCTTGTCCTGGCTGCGGGCGGCCTCGATCAGCTGGTCCCACGTGACGGGCTGGGACATGTCCAGCCCCGCGGCCTCGGCGACCGACTTGCGGTACCAGAGCAGCTGCGTGTTGGCCCAGAACGGGACCGTGACGAGCTCGTCCTTCCAGCTGGCGGCCGCGAGCGCGCCCTCCAGGGCGTTGTCCTTCGCGTAGGCCTGCATCTCCTCCGGCACGGGGGCCAGGAAGCCGGGCTCGGCGAGCTCGGGGACGAACGGCGGGTCGAGGGACATGATGTCCATCGACGTATCGCCCGCGGCGAGGCGGCGGGTCAGCTGCTCGCGCTGGGAGGCGGCGTCCGTCGGAAGCATGGACGTCTCGACTCTGTACCGGCCGTTCGCGGCGTCGGTGCACTGGGCGGCGATCTTCGCCTGCCCGCCGTCGTCGGGGTTGGTGTACCAGGTCAGGGTGGGCGTCTGCTCGGCCGGAGCACACCCGGCCAGGATCAGCGCGCCCGCGGCGACGGCGCCGGCCAGCGTGGCCCGGCGCCGTTGACGTGCCCGCGTGTCGTGTCTCACAAGTGGAACCTCAATCGATGCGAGTCGGATGTGACGGCCATCATCACGCATCACAGCGATTCCTGCACGTTTCGCGGACCCCTTTCTCAGCGGGCGCGGCGGTTCGTCCGGGCGGTCGGCTCCGCGGCGGCGGGATCCTCGGGCCACGGGTGCTTGGGGTAGCGCCCCCGGTTCTCAGCGCGGACCTGCGCGTAGGGGCCGGCCCAGAAGGAGGGCAGGTCGGCGGTCACGGCGAGCGGGCGACCTGCCGGGGAGAGCAGGTGCAGGACCACCGGCTCACGACCGTCCGCGACAGCGGGGGTGACACGCGCCCCGAAGAACTCCTGCAGCTTGGCGGCGACCACGGGCGGGGTGTCCTCGTGGACGGCCGGATAGTCCACGACGACGGCGCGCCCGCTCGGCACGGGCAGGCGCTCGGGGGCGAGCTCGTCCAGCCGGCCCGCCTCCGGCCAGGGCAGGGCACCGCGCAGCAGCGCCTCGGCGTCCACGTGCGCGAGGGACCGCCCGGCGGCCAGGTCGGCCGCGAGCCCGCCGACCAGCGCGTCCAGGCCGGGCAGCGCCGCATCCGAGAGGTCCGGCCACGGGGCGCCGAGGACGCGGTGGAGCAGGTGCACCCGGCGGCGCAGGCGTTCGGCCCGACCGCTCGGGTCGAACCGGGCGAGGCCGTCCGCGGCGAGTGCGGCGCGCACGGCCTGCGAGGCGGCGGCCGGGGCGACGGGGGCCGGCGTCTGCGCCAGCACGAGCGCGCCCAGCCGGTCCACGCGGCGGCCGGTGAGCCGGTCCCCACGCCAGTCGGCGGTGTCCTCGGTGCGCCGCAGGCCCGCGCCGGCGAGCTCGACGATCGGCCGGTCGATCGGCGCGGCCGCGCGGATCACGGCACCCGTGCCGGCCGCGTCCCCGGCCACGCGGGCGACCTCGGCCACGGCCAGCCACTCCTGCCCCGCCAGGCCGCCGCCGACGGCGTCGCGGGGCAGGGCCGCGCGGGTGCCGGAGGCGAGCAGGTACGCGCCCGCCTCCCCCGCGCGTCGGGCGATCCACGCGGGGAAGGCCAGGGCGGCCACGAGGCCGGCGGGGTGCCGCCGCGCGGTCGCCGCCACCTCGGGCCCGGGCTCGTCCGGGGCGTGGTGCGCGTGCCGACGGGCGAGTCGTTCCAGTCGGTCCGCCTCCCGGCGCCAGCGCCCGGCCTCCGGGTGCCGGCGGTCCCGCACGGCCGCGACCAGCGCCTCGAGGTCGGCCCCGGGGGCGCGCAGGTCCAGGGCGAGGGCCGCCGTCGCCTCGGCCGCGGGGCGGGGCCCCGTCCACGGTGCCGCGCGCAGGAGGGCGTGGCCGAGGGGCGGGTCCAGGGGCAGCTCGGCCAGGACGGCGCCGTGCGGGGTGATGCGCCCGTCCGCGTCCACCGCGTCGAGGGAGGCGAGCGTGCGCTCGGCGGCGGCCATCGCGTCGGCCGGCGGGTCCTCGGGCAGGGTCAACCCGTGGCCGCCCGGGGCGCCCCACGCCGCGAACGCCAGGGCCACCGGCGCGAGGTCGACGACGGCGAGGGCCGGCGTCGGGGCTGCGGGCGCGGTGCCCAGGGCTGCAGCGGTGTGGCAGCGGACCACGGTGCCGGGGCCGAGGCGGGCGGCGCGGCCCGCGCGCTGGCCGGCGGCCGCGCGCGAGGCCTGGACGGTGACGAGCCCGGCCATGCCGCGCCCCCGGTCCCGGCGCGGCTCTCGAGCCAGGCCCGAGTCGACGACGAGGCGCACCCCCGGCACGGTCAGCGAGGACTCGGCGACCGCCGTCGCGACGACGACGCGCGGCACGGCGGGGTCGGCGCGGCCGGCGAGCGCGGCGTCCTGGTCGGCGGGTTCCTGGCGGCCGTGCAGGACGCGGACCTCGGTGTCCGGGGCGAGCGCGGCGACGCGCCCCGCGACGGTCTCGACCTCGGCCACGCCGGGCACGAAGACGAGGGCATCCACGGTCGGGTCGGCCTCGAGCGCCTCGGCGTGGGCGCGCACGGCCGTGGCCGCGACGTGGTCGAGGAAGGCCCGGTCCACGCGGCCCTCGGCGGTGAGGCGGTGGCCGCGGAAGGGGGCGTGCTCCTCGCGCAGCGGGTGCAGCACGGCCGGGGTGGAGACCACGGGCAGGGGCGCCTCCTCCCCCATGCCGCGGGCCCAGCGGGCGGCCAGGGCCGCCGCGTCCACGGTGGCGGACATGGCCACGAGCACGAGTTCGGGACGGAGCTGCCGCAGGTCGGCGAGGAGGGCGAAGAGCACATCCGTGTCCAGGTCCCGCTCGTGGACCTCGTCCAGGACCACCGCGCCCACGCCGTCGAGCCCGGGGTCGGCCAAGAGGCGGCGCAGCAGCAGGCCCGGGGTCACGAACTCGACGGCCGAGGCCCCGCCGCCCGCCGCGTCGCCGCGCACGGCGTACCCGACGGCGGCGTCCCCGAGCCGAGCCTGCGCGTCGGGGTCGGCGCCGGGCTGCGCGTCGGCCGCGGCGGCCAGCACCGCCGTGCGCAGCCGCCGCCACGCCGCGCGCACCGCGACGCGCCGCGGCTGCGTGACCAGGACGCGCCCACCGCCGTGGTCCGCGAGCCGGACCGCGAGCGCGGGCGGGACCACGGTGGTCTTGCCCGTGCCCGGGGGCGCCTCGACGACGGCCGCCCCGCGCGCGTCCAGTGCGTCTTCGAGCTCGGGCAGGGCGGCGGCGAACGTCAGGCCGGTGCTGAGGCGGCCCAGAGCGGCGGAGAGGCAGGCGGGGACGGAGACGGGATCGACGGGGGTGGGCATCGGGACCCATTGTGCCCGCCTCCGTCGCGCTGTCCCGGGGCCGCCCCACTGACTAGGCTGTGACCCATGACCACACCCGTCCAGGAGCACCTCGATCGCCTCACGTCGGCCCACGCGGGTGAGGGGGAGGTCCCGGACGGGCTGGGCGTCGCGATGCTCATGGTGGACGGGCACCGCTACGTCTCCGGATCCATGACGGCCGTGCCCCTGGCCACGCTCGCCTCTCCCCTGTTCCACGCGCAGGCCCTCGAGGACCTCGGCGCGGTGCGGGTGGGCGAGCGCGTGGGAGCCGCCCCCGTGCGCGACCTGGACCATCGGGTCGAGGTGGACGCCGTCACGGGCCTGCCGCACAACCCGCTGCAGAACGCGGGCGCGGTGGCCACGGCCTCCCTGGTGAAGGGCCGCGGTGGCCGCGACCGCACCGCACGCATGATGCAGCTGCTCTCCGCCCTGTTCGACCGCGAGGTCACCGTCACGGAGTCGGCCGCGCGTGCGGAGAACCGCGCCCAGCATCACACCCGGTCCGCTGCCTGGCTGATGAAGTCCCTCGACACGCTGGACGCCGACCCCGAGACGCTGCTCGAGGACATCGCCACGGTGCGTGCCGCCGCCGTGACCGTGGAGGACCTCTCCCTGCTCGCCGGCACCCTCGCGCACGGCGGTGTCCACCCCGTCACCGGGGACCGGGTGCTGAGCGAGGAGACGGTCCGCGGTGTGCTGTCCGTGATGGACTCCTGCGGCATGGACACCCGGGACTCCCGGTGGGCGTACGACGTCGGCCAGCCCGGCTGGGCGTCCACGCGCGGCGGCACGGTGCTCGTGGTGGTGCCGGGCCACCTCGGTCTGGCGCTGCAGTCGGACACGACGGACGAGAACGGGCTCGGCGCCGCGGCGATGGCCGCCCTGCGGACCATCGTCGAGGACTTCGAGCTGCACCCGTCGGTGGTCACCGGTTCCCCGCGCGCGGCCCTGCGCACCCACTACCGGATCGATCAGGCGCCCTCGGGCACGGTGCGCAGCGCCGTCGTCCTCGAGGCGCTCGGGCGGTTCGCGGACACCGTGCACGTCATGGAGCTGGGCGGTCACCTCGGCTTCAGCCAGGTGGACGCGATCGCCCGCGTCAGCCGCGGTCTGCCGGAGGCCCTCGAGACGCTCGTGGTGGACATGCGCTCGGTCAGCTCCATCTCCCGTCCGGCCCGCCTGCTGGTGGCCCAGTGGTTCGCCCGCGCGCTGGGCAACGGGCTCGACGTCGTCGTCGTGGACCGGGACGCCGCCGAGATGAAGGAGCTGATGTCGGCCGTCGAGGAGTCCGTGGAGGTGGACCTGCCCGAGCCGCTGCAGGATGAGGCCGAGGGGGTGGACCCCGCCGCCGAGGGCGCGCAGTTCGTGTTCTTCGACTCCCGCTCGCGGGCCGCCCAGTGGGCCGAGCAGCGGCTGCTCTCCCGGCACGCCCCCCACCTGCTGCCGCGGGACGCCCAGGAGGCGGCCGTAGCACCCCTGCTGCAGCACCTCTCCGCGGACGACGCGCGTCTGCTCGAGTCCATGATGGACGAGCGGGTCTACTCGGACGGCCAGATCATCCGCCGCGCCGGCCAGCCGTTCGGCGGCATCTACGTGATCGTCTCCGGCACCGTGGAGCTCTCGGGTCAGGGCACGGGCAGCCGCCGCGTGCGCCGCACCCTGCTCACCCCGGGGATGACGTTCGGCGAGATGGCCCTGGGCCAGCCCGGCCGCCAGCCCTCCACCGTCCGCGCGCGCGGGCCGGTCACGGCGCGAGTCCTCACCGCCCAGGTGATGGTCGCGCTCCAGGAGGGCTTCCCCCAGCTGGCCCTGGCCCTGTGGGAGGCGCTGGCCCGCGACGCGTTCACCGCGCTGGGCCAGCTCATCCGGGAGACCGGCGCGCTGCAGGACTGACGACCCGCGGGGGCAGCGTCCCCGTGGGACGCTGCCCCCACCCCCGTCACCGCCCGAGGACGTGGCGCAACGCGCCCTCCAGTTCGGGGTCGCGCATCTCGTAGCCGGAGGAGACCAGCCGGTCCGCCAGGACCTTCTGGTCGGCCGCGACGGTCTCCACCCGGCCCTCCTCGCCCAGCAGCAGGCGCGGCCCGGCCTCGGGCACCGGGATGACCGCGGGCCGGCGCAGCACCCGCCCGAGCACGGTGGCGAACTCCCGGGCCGTGACCGGCTCGGGCGCCACCGCGTTGACCGGGCCGGTGACGCCGTCGTCGAGCACCGCGTGGGCGAAGGCCCCCGCGATGTCATCCGCGCCGATCCAGCTCAGCCACGGGCTGCCGTCGTGGCTCTCCCCACCCGAGGTCGCGACCGGACCGCCGAGACCCGCGAGGAACAGCGGCAGCACCTGCTGCAGCATGCCCCCGGCCGGGCTCAGGACCACGCCGGTCCGCAGCATCGCGACCCGGATCCCGGCCCCCTCGGCGCGCCGGGCCTCCGCCTCCCAGTCCGCGACGACCTCGGCGAGGAAGTCGTCCCCGGGCTCCAGATCCTCGACGAGGCCGCTGCCGAACGGGCCCGTGCCCGCGTCCGCCCCGTAGTACCCGATCGCCGAGCCGTTCACGAGCGCCCGCGCCCGCGCGTCGTCCCCCTCCCGATCGGCGATCCGGTCGAGCGCGTCCACGAGGGTGCGCGTGCCGCGCACGCGCGAGTCGTGCACGGCCTCCTTGTGCGCGTCCGAGAACCGGCCGGCGATGGGCTCGCCCGCCAGGTTCACGACGAGGTCGGCCTCGGCCAGGGCGTCCTCGTCCACGGTCTCCCGGCCGGGGTCCCACAGCGCCGCGTCCAGCGCGCCGGCCTTCTTCGGGCTCCGCACGAGCCGGATGACGCGGTGGCCGCCGGTGGTGAGCAGGGCACAGAGCTGCCGGCCGATCAGTCCGCCGGACCCCGTCACGGCGACCGTGCGAGCCGGCCCGC
Source organism: Micrococcus sp. KRD096 (assembly GCF_017168495.1). Taxonomy (NCBI): domain Bacteria; kingdom Bacillati; phylum Actinomycetota; class Actinomycetes; order Micrococcales; family Micrococcaceae; genus Micrococcus; species Micrococcus sp. KRD096. The sequence continues at coordinate 169,322 of NZ_JABFAY010000017.1, forward strand.
CGACGAGGGGGCCGGGATGGGCGGCGTGGAAGTCCAGGTCATCGGCCATCACGCGGGCCCGATAGGCGAACTGGCGGCCCAGCTCCGCCTCGAAGGCCTCGTGGGTGCGGCGCGAGGCCGCGGCGCCCAGACCGGGCACGCGGGACACCAGGGACTCCCCCGGCAGGGCGTACTCGATGTGGTCCGTCACGACCGTGCCCCGCCGGCCGTCCGCCGTGTCCGCCTCACCGGGCGCAGCGTCGTCGAGCAGGTGCGTGTGCCGCCAGGAGGCGAGAGGGCCGGAGACCATCTCGTCCCGGAACATGCGGCCCTCCTCGTAGGCCGTGTGGCGGGCCCGCCACGGCACCGCGGGTGCCGCCCCACCGGGCAGGCGGGAGGCGACGGCGTCCGGCAGCAGGCCCGTGAGCATCCCATGGGCCGCGCCGGCGAACAGGCCGGCCGCCCCCGGGGCCTGGATGCGCAGCCGCGACTCGGAGCCCACGCGGAGGCCGTCCGTGGGTCCCTGGACCACCTCGCCGGCGAAGGGCGGGGTGAGCCGCTCCAGCGCGCCGGGGTTCTCCAGCCAGCGGAAGACGACCTCACGCGGGTGGCGCAGGAGGGTGCGGTGCTCGAAGACGGTGATCTCGGTCATGGACGCCAGCCTGACACAGGGAGCGGACGGGCGAACACCTGTCCGGGCCGGGCCGTGCAGGACAATGAGGGGATGGACCTGCTTCCCGAGCTGCGCTGGACCGCCGCCGCCCTGCCCGCCACCGAGCTCACCCTCGTGGCCGTCTTCTCCCCCGAGGACCAGACGGTGCGCGCCTCCGGCGTGGCCGTGCCGGAGGACTCGGAGCCCCCCGCCGCCGCGATCGGGCGCCTCCTCGAGACGCTCATGGACCGGCTCGTGGCCCTGGACCCGGAGACCGCCGACCGCGAGATGAACCCGCGCCCCGTGGAGCCGCGCCCGGGCGTGTCCCAGCCCGTCGCCGACGCCCTGGCCGCCTACGCCGCGGGGGACGTGGCCGCGCTCGACGCCCTCGACGTCACCCAGCCGGGCACCGCGTTCCGGCAGCGGGCGTGGCGGGAGCTGCGCGGCATCGCCCCCGGCTCCCCCGCCACCTACGGCGGCCTGGCCGAACGGTGCGGGGCCCCGCGGGCCGTGCGCGCCGCCGGCGGGGCGTGCGCCGCCAACCTGGTGGCCGTCGTCGTGCCCTGCCACCGCGTGGTGCGCGCCGACGGCGCCGCCGGCCACTACCTCTACGGCACCGCCGCGAAGCAGGCCCTGCTGGCCCACGAGGCGGCCCACGCGGGCTGACCACCCCCTCGCCACGGCAACGTCGGTTGAGTTGTCACGGGTCCGGGGCACGCACACCCGTGACAACTCAACCCGCGTTGCGGGCGGGGAGCCGTCTCGGGTGGCCGGGTGGCCGGGGGTCGGCGTCGGGCGCCGGGGAACGAGAAGGGGCCGGGCCGCGCGCTCCACGCACGCGGCCCGGCCCCCGGCGCTCAGATGCTCAGACGGAGAGCTTGTCCACGATCGCGTTGAGCGTCGCGGACGGACGCATCACGGAGGTGACCTTCTCCATATCCGGCGCGTAGTAGCCGCCCAGGTCCACCGGGGAGCCCTGCACGCCGTTGAGCTCGGCCAGGATGGTCTCCTCCTGGGCCCCCAGCTCCTCGGCGATCGGCTTCGCCGCGGCCGCCAGCTCGGCGTCCTCGGTCTGCTTCGCCAGCTCGCGGGCCCAGTACAGCGCCAGGTAGAAGTGGCTGCCGCGGTTGTCCAGCTCGCCGACCTTGCGCTTCGGGGACTTGCCCTCGATCAGCAGGGTGCCGGTGGCGGCGTCCAGGGTGTCCGCCAGGACCTGCGCGCGGTGGTTCTCGTTCGCGACCGCCTCGTGCTCGAAGGACACGGCCAGCGCGAGGAACTCGCCGAGGGAGTCCCAGCGAAGGTGGTTCTCCTCCAGCAGCTGCTGCACGTGCTTCGGGGCGGAGCCGCCCGCGCCGGTCTCGAACAGGCCGCCGCCGTTGAGCAGCGGGACGATCGACAGCATCTTCGCGGACGTGCCCAGCTCGAGGATCGGGAACAGGTCCGTGTTGTAGTCACGCAGCACGTTGCCGGTCACGGAGATGGTGTCCTCGCCGCGGCGGATGCGCTCCACCGAGAGCTTGGTGGCCTCCACCGGGGAGAGGATGCGCAGATCCAGGCCCTCGGTGTCGTGTTCCTTGAGGTACTCCTCGACCTTCTTGATGAGCTCGCGGTCGTGGGCGCGGGTCTCGTCCAGCCAGAACACGGCCGGGGTCTGGGACGCGCGGGCGCGGGTCACGGCCAGCTTCACCCAGTCGCGCACCGGGACGTCCTTGGTCTGGCAGGCGCGCCAGATGTCGCCGGCCTCGACGTCGTGGGAGAGCAGGGTCTCCCCGGCGGAGTTCTTCACGGCCACGGTGCCCGCGGCGTCCATGATGAACGTCTTGTCGTGCGAGCCGTACTCCTCGGCCTTCTGCGCCATGAGGCCCACGTTCGGGACGGTGCCCATGGTGGTGGGGTCGTAGGCGCCGTTGGCCTTGCAGTCGTCGATCACGGCCTGGTAGACGCCGGCGTAGGAGGAGTCCGGGATGACGGCCAGGGTGTCCTGGGTCTGGTCGTCCTTGTTCCACATGCGGCCGGAGGTGCGGATCATGGCGGGCATGGAGGCGTCCACGATCACGTCGGAGGGCACGTGGAGGTTGGTGATGCCCTTGGCGGAGTTCACCATGGCCACGTCCGGGCCGTTCTCGTAGGCGGCGGCGATGGCGGCGCGCACACCCTCGGCGGTCTCGGCGTCGAGCTTGTCCAGGCCGCCCTCGATCGCGGCGAGGCCGTTGTTCGCGGACAGGCCGGCGGCGGCCAGCTGCTCGCCGTACTTCTCGAACAGCTCGGAGAAGTAGGCCTTCACGACGTGGCCGAAGATCACCGGGTCGGAGACCTTCATCATGGTGGCCTTCAGGTGCGCGGAGAAGAGGATGCCCTCCTCCTTGGCGCGCTTGACCTGCTCGGCGAGGAACGCGTCCAGGGCCTTGGCGGACATGAACGTGCCGTCCACGACCTCGCCCTTGAGGACCTTCAGGCCCTCCTTGAGCACGGTGGTCTTGCCGTCCTCGTCGGTGAACTCGATCGTCAGCACGTCGGCGGCCGGCAGGGTCACGGACTGCTCATTGGCGCGGAAGTCGTCCGCGCCCATGGTGGCGACGGCGGTCTTGGAGTCCGGGGTCCACTCGCCCATCGAGTGGGGGAAGCGCTTGGCGTACGCCTTCACGGCCTTCGGGGCGCGGCGGTCCGAGTTGCCCTCGCGCAGCACCGGGTTCACGGCGGAGCCCTTGACCGAGTCGTAGCGCGCCTTCGCGTCCTTCTCCTCGTCGGTCTTCGGCTCGTCCGGGTACTCCGGCAGCGCGTAGCCGTCCGCCTGCAGCTCCTTGATCGCGGCGCGCAGCTGCGGCACGGAGGCGGAGATGTTCGGCAGCTTGATGACGTTCGCCTCGGGGGACTTCACGAGCTCGCCGAGCTCGGCGAGGGCGTCCGCGGTGCGCTGGTCCTCGGGCAGGACGTCCTTGAACGCGGCGAGGATGCGGCCGGCCAGCGAGATGTCACGGGTCTCCAGCTCCACGCCGGCGGTGCCCGCGTAGGCGCGCACGATCGGCAGCAGCGACGCGGTGGCCAGCATGGGGGCCTCGTCCGTGAGCGTGTAGATGATCTTCGACATGCGGATGATCTCTCCTTCTGGCCGCACTCGAGACGCGGCCCTCGTCGGCAGGGAACGGGTGACTCCCCGCCAATCTACCCGGCGCCCCGGACGCGCCACACCGTGTGTGGCTCGTGTGGCTCGGCGTCAGCGCCCGCGGCCGGACCGGCGGGCCCGCCCCGGAACGCCTCGCCGAGGCGGGCAGGGCGGCGTGGACCGTGGCCGGCTCAGATGCCGAGCACGGCCTGGGCGATGAAGAAGTAGACGACCAGGCCGAGGGCGTCCACGAGCGTCGAGATGAACGGGTTCGAGAACACGGCGGGGTCGGCGCCGATCGTGCGGGCCGCCAACGGCATGAGACCGCCGACGGTGGCGGCGAAGGAGCACACGGTGAACAGCGTCGCCCCGATCACGAGACCGACGGGCCACGAGAACACGAGCCCGGCGATCACGAGGCCCAGCAGGCCGATGCACCCGCCCAGGGCCATGCCGACACGCAGCTCGCGGAACATCACGCGCGGCGCGTCGCGGGGCCGGACGTCGTCGAGGGCGAGCGCCCGGGTGACCGTGGTGGCCGCCTGGTTGCCCGTGTTGCCGCCGGTGCCGATGATCAGCGGGATGAACAGGGAGAGGACGACCATCTCCTCGAGCGTGTCCTCGAAGACGCCGAGCACCTGCACGGTGAGGGTGGCGCCGACCGCGAGCACGAGCAGCCACGTGATGCGCGAGCGCATCAGCGCCAGCACGGAGGTCGCCAAATAGGGCCGGCCGAGGGGCTCCACACCACCGGCGCGCGCCGCGTCCTCCGTCGACTCCTCGTCGAGGACCTCGAGGGCGTCGGCCACGGTGAACACGCCGATCAGGCGCCCCTCCGAGTCCGTCACGGGGACCGTCCACAGGCGGCGGTCCGCACAGAGCCGGGCCACCTCCTCGGCGTCCTCGGTGGCGACCGCGGACACCGGTTCCCGCATGATCGCCGAGACCCGCGCGTCGAGCGGCTGCGTGACCAGGACGGGGACGTCCACGACGCCGGTCAGGCGCGCCTGCGGGCTCACCACCGGCACGGAGACGATGGCGGCCTGCTCCCGGCCGCCGTGGTCCCGGAGGTTCTGCAGGGCCACGGCCACGGTCCAGTCCTCGCGCAGACGCACCGGCGCCATGCGCAGCCGGCGGCCCACCGAGTCCGCCGGGTAGCCCAGGAGCCGACCGACCTCGCCGCGCGCCTCGGCGTCGAGCCCGGCGAGCATCTTCCGGGCCACGGTGGCCGGCATCTCGTCGAGCAGCCGGGCCTGGCCCGAGACCCGCAGCTCGGCGAAGAGGTCCTGGACCTGACCGTCCTGGAGCTGGCGCACCAGGTCGGACTGCTGGCCCGTCTCCATCGCCGCGAAGACGTGGACCGCCGTCGACTTGTCCAGGAGCCGGAACAGCACGGGGACCATGCGCGGCTCGGAGCGGTCGAGCAGTTCGAGCGCGTCGCCCGGAGACAGCGCGCGCAGCAGCTCGACCGCGCTGTCGAGGTCGTCCCTGCGCAGGTGCTCGCGGATGCGGTCCTCGACGCTCTCAACCTCGCGGCGGGTCATCGCCTCGTCACCTCCTGGGGGTCGCGGGGGCCCGGTCCGGGCCCCCGTCCGGCAGCGGCGCGCCGCGCTCAGCCGTGGAAGAAGTGGCGCGCCCCGGTCAGGTACAGGGTCACGCCGGCGGCCTCGGCCGCGGCCACGACCTCCTCGTCCCGGACGGAGCCGCCCGGCTGGACGACGGCCTTCACGCCGGCGTCGATGAGGATCTGCAGCCCGTCCGCGAACGGGAAGAACGCGTCCGAGGCGGCCACGGACCCGCGGGCCCGCTCGGGGGCGCCCTCCCCGGAGACGTTCTCCGCGCCGCCGGCGCTGCTCACGTCCTGCCCGCCGGTCTGCGCGGCGCCCAGGGTGTTGGCGCGCTCGACGGCCAGGCGGCAGGAGTCGAGGCGGTTGACCTGGCCCATGCCCACGCCGACCGTGGCGCCGTCATGGGCCAGCAGCACGGCGTTGGACTTGGCCGCGCGCACGGTGCGCCACGCGAAGGCCAGGTCGGCCAGGACGGCGTCGTCGGCGGCGGGGCCGGCGGCGAGGGTCCAGGTGGCCGGGTCGTCGCCGTCCGCGTCCACCGCGTCCGCGATCTGCAGCAGCATGCCGCCGGAGACCTGCTTGGCCTCCACCGCGTCCCGCAGGAAGCCCTCGGGCAGGCTCAGCAGGCGCAGGTTCTTCTTGGCGGAGAGGATCGCCAGGGCCTCGGGCTCGAACGCCGGGGCCACGACGACCTCCGTGAACACGTCCTTCACCTGGGCGGCCATGGCGGCGGTGACGGGGCGGTTGGCCGCGATCACGCCGCCGAACGCGGAGACCGGGTCGCACGCGTGGGCCTTGGCGTGCGCCTGCGCGATATCCGTGCCCTCGTCCGTGACGGCCACGCCGCACGGGTTGGCGTGCTTGACGATCGCCACGGCCGGGACCGGGTGGTCGAAGGCGGCGCGCACCGCGGCGTCGGCGTCCACGTAGTTGTTGTAGCTCATCGGCTTGCCGTGCAGCAGCTCGGCCTGCGCGATGCCGGGGGCCGCCGAGGAGTCCAGGTACAGCGCCGCGGGCTGGTGCGGGTTCTCGCCGTAGCGCAGGATCTGCGCGCGCTCGAGGGAGAAGCCGGCGTAGGGCGGGAACACGGGGATCTCGTCGGCGTGCGTGTCCTCGCCGAAGTGGGCGGCGGTCCAGGCGGCCACGGCGTTGTCGTACGCCGCGGTGTGGGCGAAGGCCAGGGCGGCCAGGCGCCGGCGGGCGCGCAGGTCGAAGCCGCCGGACTGCGCGGCCTGGACGACCTCGCCGTAGCGGGCCGGGTCCACGACGATCGCCACGGACGCGTGGTTCTTCGCCGCCGCGCGCACCATGGACGGCCCGCCGATGTCGATCTGCTCGACGACGGCGTCCTCCGCGGCGCCCGAGTTCACGGTGTCCACGAACGGGTAGAGGTTCACGACGACGAGGTCGAACGGCTCCACCTCGAGCGCGCGCAGCTGGGTCACGTGGTCCTCGCGACGACGGTCCGCCAGGATGCCCGCGTGCACGCGCGGGTGCAGCGTCTTCACGCGGCCGTCCAGGCACTCCTGGAACCCGGTGACCTCGGCGACCTCGGTCACCGGCACGCCGGCGGCGGCGATGCGCTGGGCGGTGGAGCCGGTCGAGACGATCTGCACGCTCGCGGCGTGGAGCCTGGTGGCGAGCTCCTCGAGGCCGGTCTTGTCGTACACGGAGATCAGGGCCCGCTTCAGGGGCACCGTGTCCAGGACGGTGGGGATTGACTGGGCAGAGGTCACGAGGGGGCGCTCCTTCGAGGGGGTCCGGGTGCGTCCCCCAGCATAGGCCGGGCCGCATAATGGCCCAGGCGTCCGCGTGACGGACCGCCCCCCCACTCCACCCGACGAACGGGAGCCGACCATGTCCTCCGCCACCC
>NZ_JABFAY010000017.1:176596-178567 GCF_017168495.1 Micrococcus sp. KRD096
CCCCGGGCCCGCGCCCGACGTCGTCGCCCCCGACGCCGCCCTGCCCACCGGCGAGGCGGTCGTCCAGGAGCTGCCGTGGCGCTGGTCCGTCCAGGGCCGCATCTTCCTGATCGGCGGCCTGGGCTTCATGTTCGACGCGTGGGACGTCACGCTCAACGGCGTGATGATCCCGCTGCTGCGCGAGGAGTGGGCCCTGGACAAGGCCGACGCCGCGTGGATCGGCACCGCCAACCTCATCGGCATGGCCGTGGGCGCGTTCCTGTGGGGCACCATCGCGGACCGCATCGGCCGCAAGGCGGCGTTCGCGTGGACGCTCGCGATCTTCTCCGTGTTCACGATCGCGGGCGCGCTGACGGACTCCCTGCTGTGGTTCGCGCTGTTCCGGTTCGTGGCCGGCATGGGCCTGGGCGGAACGATCCCCGTGGACTACGCGCTCGTGGGCGAGTTCACCCCGCGCCGGCTGCGCGGTCGCGTCCTGGCCGCGATGGACGGCTGGTGGCCCGTCGGTGCCGCGCTGTGCGGCCTCGTCTCCGCCTGGCTCGTGGGCACGTGGGGCGACTGGCGCCTGCCCCTGATGGCCATGGTCCTGCCGGCCCTGCTCGTGTTCGTCGTGCGCCTGGGCATCCCCGAGTCCCCGCTGTTCCTGATGAGCCGGGGCCGCGAGACACAGGCCCGCGCCGTCATCGACCGCATGGTGGCGGCCACCGGCGCGCCCCGCCGGCCCTACACGATGCCCCCGGCCGAGCCGGCCCGCTCCGGCGGCGTCGGCGCGCAGCTCGCCGCGGTCTGGCGGTTCTCCCCGCGAATCACCGCGGTCGCCTGGGCCCTGTTCGTGGCCATCATGCTCGTCTACTACATCGCGCTGCAGTGGCTGCCGTCGTTCCTCATCGACGCCGGCTACGCGGAGGGCCGCGCCTTCATCATGACCTCCGGCATGGCCGCGGCCGGCCTGCTCGGCGTGGTCGTGGCCACCGTGTTGATCGAGGTCACCGGCCGCCGCTGGCTGCTGGCCGTCAGCGCCGTCGTCGCGAGCGCCCTGACCGTCTGGCTGGCGAGCGTGCTGGACGTGCCCGCCGCGGTGCTGCCGCTCGTGCTGGCGTTCGGCTTCGTGGTGCAGGTCGCGATCCCGGTGCTCTACACGTACGTCTCCGAGCTGTACCCGACGACGCTGCGCGCCTCCGGCTTCGGCTGGGCGTCGGCGGCCTCGCGGGTGGGCGCGGGCCTGGGCCCGCTGCTCTTCGTGGGCACGCTGGTCCCCGCCCTCGGGCTGCCGGGGGCGTTCGCCGTCACCGGCGGGCTCGTGGTCCTGGCCTGCGCGGCGATGCTGGCGCTGGCCCCGGAGACCCGCGGCCGCGCCCTCGAGGTCAGCGCCGACTGAGCTCGCCGAGCACGCGCAGCAGCAGGGCCCGCTCCTGGACCTTGATGCGCTCGTGCAGCTCGGCCTCGGTGTCCGTGTCCAGCACGGGCACCGCGGCCTGCGCGAGGATCGGGCCGGTGTCCACGCCCGCGTCCACCACGTGCACGGTGCAGCCGGTGACCTTCACCCCGTGCGCCAGCGCGTCCCGGACGCCGTGGGCCCCCGGGAAGGACGGCAGCAGGGCCGGGTGGGTGTTGAGGATGCGGCCCTCGAACCGCTCGAGCAGCGGGGCGCCCAGGATCCGCATGAACCCGGAGCACACCACCCAGTCCGGCGCGTAGGCGGCGACGGCGTCCGCGAGCGCCTCGTCCCACGCGCGCCGGTCCGCGTGGTCCTTCGGTGACACCACGAACGTCTCGATCCCGTGGGCGCGGGCGCGCTCGAGGCCGCCGGCGTCGGCGACGTCGGCGCCCACCGCGGCGATCTCCACGTCCAGGGCGCCGGAGGCGACGGCGTCGAGGACGGCCTGCAGGTTGGTGCCGGAACCGGAGACGAGGGCAACGATGCGCATGCGCCCATCGTAGGGTGAGGGGGTGTCCGCCCCCGTTCCCTCC
>NZ_JABFAY010000017.1:178667-180397 GCF_017168495.1 Micrococcus sp. KRD096
CCGCAGGGCGCCCCGGACCCCGGCCGCGTCCGCACCGGCCGTGCCCTGCTGTGGCAGTCCGTGGCGCTGCTGGGGATGGTGCTCTCCTTCTCCCTCGTGCTGCCGTGGAAGCTGATCGCCCTCGCGCTGGGGCTGGTCGCCCTCGTGCTCGGCGTGCGCGTGTGGGTCACGAGCCGCGGCGCCGAGCGCTCGGGGCTGCCCCGCGCGGTGGCGTCCGCCGGCATGGCGATGGCGCTGATGGGCATGACGACGGCGGCGCTGCCGCTGCTCGCGTGGGACGCGACGGTCCAGCTCGAGCAGTGCAGCGCCTCCGCGCTCACCGTGCGGGCGCAGCAGGCGTGCGCGGACGAGTTCACCCGTCAGGTGGAGGAGCGCACGGGGGTGCCCCAGCTGCGGCCCTGAGCCGCGGGCGTCAGTCCCGCGCCCGGCGCGGGGACGGCCGGTCGCGCAGGCCCGAGGCGCGGTCGCCGGACCGCGGCACCGCCGTCGTCCCGTCCCGGTGCCCGGCCACGGCCAGGGCGGTGAGGTAGCCGGCCGCGCAGCCCAGCGCGACCCACCCGGCGACGGCGGCGCACACCGCCCAGACGTGGGAGCCGATGTCCGTCAGCGTGCCGAGCCCGAGCGTCCCGGAGGTGAGGGCCAGCGGCACGAGCAGCAGCAGCCCCGTGAGCAGTCCGGTGAGCACGGCCAGGGCCAGCGTGGACAGCGTCAGGGACACCGCGCGGCTGCCGTGGCGGGTGTGCAGCCAGTCGTCGAGGTGGTTCTCCCCCTCCCGCAGCAGCCACACGCCGGCCACGGCGCCGGCGCCGATCGGCACGGCCAGCAGGAGCAGCTGCCACGGCGACCACGTCCCGGGCAGCGCACCCAGCGCCGGGAGGGCGGGCGCGGTGGCCGGCGTCGCGCCGAACACGGAGTAGAGGCTGTCCGCGCCCACGGAGAACCCCGGGCCCGCCGTCCACGCGATCGACCACGCGGTGAACGTGGGCAGCCAGCCGATCTGCAGCAGCGCCAGCAGCAGGCCGCCCAGCGGGCCGCCCCCGATCGCCTGGGCCACGGTGACGACGGCGGTCCACTCGACGGCCAGCCGCCCCGCCACGAGCAGCGCGTTCAGGCCCGTCAGGGCGAGCACGGCGACGGCCGCGGCGCGCACCACGGACCACGCATACGAGCCGGCCCAGCGTTCGTACTGCGACCGCCGCGAGATCCGCTCCGTGAGGTCCAGGCCGATCAGGTGCGCCCAGGTGCCGGCCTCGCGCCGCGCCCCCGCGAGGGCGGCGACGCCGAAGAGCAGGGCGGGCAGCAGCGCCGCCGGGGCGGGGTGGACCGTCAGCTCGTCGGTGCCGGGCAGGAACGCGACGGCCAGCCCCACCAGGGCGTAGGCCCCCACCGCGCCCACGAGGGCCTGCCACGCCTGGTCTCGGTAGGACGCGCGCGCCAGGCGCCGGCCGGCCCGCCAGGACAGCGCGAGCGGGAGCAGGGTCAGGCCCCACGGCACGAGCCACGCCGTGCCGGTGATGAGGTGATCCGGCGCGGTGGGCATGGCCGTGGCCACGGTGACGGGCACCGCGTGCAGGGCCAGCCATAGGACGCCGCCCACCTGGACCGCGCCCTCGATGGTCGGCCGCTCGAACCCGCCCGTGGCCCACACCGCGAGGGTGGGGACCGTGACCGCGAGCAGGCTGATCATCGCCGTGACGAGCGCCTCGACCACCCCCTGCAGCCACAGCGGC
>NZ_JABFAY010000017.1:180497-182010 GCF_017168495.1 Micrococcus sp. KRD096
GCGCAGCGGGGCGGGAACTCACCCGTCCATGGTGCCACCCGACTCCGGGCGGCGCCTGGGCGGGGGCGGGCCGTGCGGGCCGGTGCGACGACCGTCACGTGCCCCGAGAGTTCACCGCGGGGTCACCGGGCCGTCGTCGGAGGGTGTCCCGGCCGTGGTCCGGGGTCCTTAGCGTCGGCCACGTGCGTGTCGTCCTGGTCGCCGAATCGTTCCTGCCCCATATGAACGGGGTCACCAACTCCCTCCTCCAGGTGCTGCGCCACCTGCGGGAGCGGGGCGACGAGGCGATGGTGATCGCCCCGGCCGCCTCGTGGTCCGCCGGGTGGACCCAACGCGCGGGCGCCGGTGAGGCCCCCCGCGAGGTCGAGGGCTTCCCCGTGCGCACCCTGCCCTCCGTGCCCCTGACCGGGTACGCCTCCGTGCGGGTGGCCGCCGGCACGGTGGGCCGGCTGCGCGGCATGCTCGCCGACTTCGCCCCGGACGTGGTGCACATCGCCTCCCCCTTCGTGCTGGGCTGGCGCGCGGTGCAGGCAGCCGAGGAGCTCGGCATCCCCTCCGTGGCCGTCTACCAGACCGAGGTCCCCGGCTACGCGGCCCGGTATGGCGCCCCGTGGCTGGAGGACGTGCTGTGGAGCCACGTGGCGCGCCTGCACAACATGGCGACGCTGACGCTCGCGCCGTCGTCGTTCACCGTCCGGCAGCTGCACCGCCAGGGGGTGCGACGCGTGCACCTGTGGGGCCGCGGCGTCGACTCCCGCCGATTCCATCCCGCCAAGCGGGACGAGGCGCTGCGCGCCGAGCTCGCCCCGAACGGCGAGAAGCTCGTGGGCTTCGTGGGGCGGCTGGCGCACGAGAAGCAGGTCGGGGACCTGCGGGTGCTCTCGGACCTGCCGGGCACCCGCCTCGTGGTCATCGGCTCCGGGCCGCTGCGCGAACAGCTCGAGCGGGAGCTGCCCGGCGCGCACTTCGCCGGCTTCCAGGGGGGCGAGGACCTCGCACGCCACGTGGCGAGCCTGGACCTGTTCGTGCACCCCGGCGAGTCCGACACCTTCGGCCAGACGCTGCAGGAGGCGATGGCCTCGGGCGTGCCCGTCGTCGCCGTCGGCCGCGGCGGCCCCCTCGACATCGTGGACGTCTCCCGCACCGGCTGGCTCTACCCGCCCGGCGAGCTGAGCGAGCTGCGCCGCCACGTCGCGGACCTCGTGTACGACGACGTCAAGCGGGCCGCGTTCGCCGACGCGGCGTGGGCGTCGGTGCAGGGCCGTACCTGGCCGGTGCTGTGCGAGCAGCTCGTGGGCTACTACGAGAAGGCGATCGCGGTGCAGGAGCGCCGCCGCGTGGAGCTGGCCCGCCGGCTGCTGACGGCGCCGGCGCTGCTGGCCACGCGCGTGTTCGGCTGAGCCCCGGGCCGGACGCCGGGCGGCCCGGGTCTCGCGTCCGGAGCCGTGGCTAGGGTGGCGGGCATGGACCTGTCTCTTTTATACCCCTTTCCCTGCCCACCATACCCCCTCTC
>NZ_JABFAY010000017.1:182110-188079 GCF_017168495.1 Micrococcus sp. KRD096
CGATCCCGCCGCGCCCCGCCGCCTCGCCGGCAAGGACGTGCACCCCGTCGGCCTCGGGTGCATGAACATCGTGCACGGCTACTCCGGATTCCTCGACGACGCCGCCGCCGTCGACCTGCTCACCCGCGTGCTGGACGACGGCACCGACCACCTGGACACCGCCACCCTCTACGGCGGCGGCCGCAGCGAGGAGCTCGTGGGGCGCGCGCTCGCCCGGGCGGGGGCGGACGTCCGCGAGCGCGTCCTGCTCGCCTCCAAGGGCGGGCTCGTGCGGGACGGGCAGCGGCGGATCGACGGCCGCCCGGAGACGCTGCGCGCGCACGTGGACGCCTCCCTGCGCCGGCTCGGCCAGGACCGGATCGACCTGTACTACCTTCACCGGCTGGACCCGGAGGTCCCCGTCGAGGAGTCCGTGGGGGCGCTCGCGGAGGCCGTCACGGAGGGCAAGATCGGGGCGATCGGCCTGTCCGAGGTCTCGGCCGCCACCCTGACCCGGGCCGTGGCCGTCCACCCGATCGCGGCCGTGCAGTCCGAGTACTCCCTGGCCACCCGCAACCCCGAGTGGGGCGTGCTCGAGGCGTGCCGCCGCCATGGGACCGCCTTCGTGGCCTTCTCCCCCGTCAGCCGCGGCCTGCTCACGGACGCGCCGCCGCGGCTGGGCGGGCTGGACGCGGGAGACCTGCGGCACCGGCTGCCCCGCTTCGCCGAGGGCCACTACGAGGCCAACCTGACGCTGCGCGAGGCGCTCTCGGCCGAGGCCGTCCGGCTCGGGACGAGCACGGCGGGGCTCGCCGTCGCCTGGGTCCTGGCCCAGGGCGAGGACGTCCTGGCGATCCCGGGCACCACCTCGTGGGACCACTGGCTCGAGGACCGGGGCGCGCACGAGGTACGGCTGACCCCGGCCGACGTCGCCCGGCTGGACGACCTCGTCAACGACGCGACCGTGGCGGGGCCGCGTTACAGCGAGAGCCAGCAGGCCAGCATCGACACCGAGGCCGCGCCGCCGCGCTGAGCCGAACGCGGGGCCCGGGGTGGCCCGCGTCTCATTTCGGTAACAGAGCGCGCTCCCTGTCAGGATGGGCGTCAGGCACCGCGGCCTCCTCCGACCGCGGCGCGCCACGGGGGGCACCGCGGGGCGTCTCTACCCCGACGTCCGAGGAGGACACCATGAATGAGTCTCTGGAGACCCTGCGCGACGAAGTGTTCGCGCGCAACCCCGGCGAGGCCGAGTTCCACCAGGCGGTGTCCGAGGTGTTCGAGGCGCTGGGACCGGTGATGCAGCGCCACCCCCAGTACGTCGAGGCCGGGGTCATGCACCGCCTCTGCGAGCCGGAGCGCCAGATCATCTTCCGCGTCCCGTGGATCGACGACGCCGGCGTCGTGCAGGTCAACCGCGGGTTCCGCGTGGAGTTCAACTCGGCGCTCGGCCCGTACAAGGGCGGGCTGCGCTTCCACCCCTCCGTGTACCTCGGGATCGTCAAGTTCCTGGGCTTCGAGCAGATCTTCAAGAACTCGCTCACCGGCATGCCGATCGGCGGCGGCAAGGGCGGCTCGGACTTCGACCCCGCGGGCAAGTCCGACCGCGAGATCATGCGGTTCTGCCAGTCCTTCATGACGGAGCTGCATCGCCACATCGGTGAGCACACGGACGTGCCGGCCGGCGACATCGGCGTGGGCGCCCGCGAGATCGGCTACATGTTCGGCCAGTACAAGCGACTGACCAACCGCTTCGAGGCCGGCGCCCTCACCGGCAAGGGCCTGACGTGGGGCGGCTCGCTGGTCCGCACCGAGGCCACCGGCTACGGCGCCGTGATGTTCATCGACTCCATGCTCCGCACGCGCGGCGAATCCATGGACGGTCAGCAGGTGCTGATCTCCGGCTCCGGCAACGTGGCCATCTACGCCGCGGAGAAGGCCGCCGCGCTCGGGGCCACCGTGCTCACCGCGTCCGACTCCTCGGGCTACATCGTGGACCCGGACGGCCTCGACCTGGACCTGCTCAAGCAGATCAAGGAGGTCGAGCGTGCCCGCATCTCCGAGTACGCCGAGCGCCGCGGCGGGCGGTCCCGCTACGTGACCGGCGGCAGCGTGTGGGACGTCGAGGGCACCGTGGCCCTGCCGTGTGCCACCCAGAACGAGCTCGACGAGTCCGCCGCGCGGACCCTGCTGAAGAACGGGGTGAAGGCCGTGGCCGAGGGCGCGAACATGCCCTGCACCGAGGCGGCCTCCCACCTGTTCGTCGACTCCGGGACGCTGTTCGGCCCGGGCAAGGCCGCCAACGCGGGCGGCGTGGCGACGTCGGCGCTGGAGATGCAGCAGAACGCCTCGCGGGACTCGTGGAACTTCGACTACACCCACGACCGGCTCGAGCAGATCATGCGTGACATCCACGACCGTTGCGTGGAGACCGCCGAGGAGTACGGCACGCCCGGCAACTACGTGGCGGGGGCGAACATCGCCGGGTTCATCAAGGTCGCCGACGCGATGATCGCCCAGGGCGTGGTCTGAGTCCCCGCCCTGCCCCTTCCGTGATCCTCCGCCGCCCTGCGACATCACCGCCGTTCTGACGCGCGGTGATGTCGCAGGGCGGCGGTCGCTCGAGGGCACCCGACTCCTGCACAGGCTCCCCGACGTCGGGTGCCCTCCACCGCCGGCGCGGCCGACCCCTCACGCCCCGGACGGGCCCACGACACTGGGCCGCATGACCCCGCTCTCCGACCACTCGCGTGCGCTGCTCCCGGGACGCGGGCCCCTGCTCAGCGCGGCAGACCCCCACGACGGGGCGGCGCGGCGCCGTCTCGAACGCGCCTGGACCCGCGGGGTCCTCGTGCGGCTCAGCCCGCGCGTCTACATCAGCGTCAGCGACTGGGCCGCGCTGCGTCCGTGGGACAGGGCGGTCGTGTCCGCCGTCGCCCTCTCGATCGCCCGCCCCGCGACGGTGTTCACGGGCCTGACCGCGGCCCGGTTGCACGGTCTGGGGCCAGCCGTCGAGCCGCCCGCGCTCGAGCTGCGCGCCCCCTCGCCCGGGCATCACGGCTGCGGCCCTCGCCCCCTCCCTGGTGGCCCACGACCGCCGGCTTCCCGTCCCGCCACGCCGCCGACCCCGGTGGGGGCTGCCGGAGGCGGCCCACGCCGAGCCTCAGCCGGTCGAGGCCGTCCTGTCGGACGGGCAGAGCCTCGGGACCGTCCTGGCGGATCCGCTGCCCACGGTGCTGCTGGTCCTCGGCGCGGCCACCCCGTTCCGCGACGCCGTGGCCCCGCTGGACGCGCTCGTCCGAGCCTGGCCCGAGGAGGCCGCACGCTGGGCGAGGCAGGCGGAGAGCCGACTCGGATCAGCGGCCGCCCTCCGCCGATTCGAGCGGGCCTGGCACTTCGCGGACGCGCGGGCGGAATCCGCCGGCGAGTCCTACAGCCGGGCCATCATCCACGAGCTCGGCTTCGTCCCGCCCACGGCGCTGCAGCATCGCCACCGGGATGCGAACGGACGCGGGGTGGCCCGCACGGACTTCTGGTGGGAGCAGGTGCGGGTGTACGGGGAGTTCGACGGGCTGGGCAAGTACGACCTGTCGTTCTTCGACGGTGACGACACGGCCCGCCGCGCCAGCATCCGCCGGGAGAAGGAACGGGAGGTGGCCCTGCAGCTGGTCACCCGGGCGGGCGCGCATTGGACGTGGGGAGACCTCCTGCGGCCGGACCGGCTGGCGCGGATCCTCACCGCCGCGGGCGTCCCCCGCTCGGTCTGATCCGCGGCCGTCCCACGGGCCCTGTCTCGACTCGGCGAGCCCGAGCGGCGGACCTCCGCTCTGCGACATCGCAGCCACTCTGCACGGCGGTGATGTCGCTGGGCGGCTATCGGGCGGTCAGCAGCCCACCTCGGCCCACCTCAGCCGGCCAGGGCCGCCCGCTGCTCGGGGCTGATGCGCACGGGGCGGCCCGTCTGCCCGTCGACGAACACCATGACGGACGTCGCGGTGGCGCAGAGGGTGTCGTCGACGCCGTCGTGCAGGGCGTAGCCCACGTGCACCGAGGCGGCCTTCACGGCGTCCACGCTCACCACCACGCGCAGTGGCACGGGGCGGTAGGGCATCTGGGCCCGGTACTTCACGGTGTGCTCGGAGATGAACGTCCGCACACCGGGGGCCACCCCCTCGAGCAGGTCGATCGGCGGGGCCTGCCCGCCGCCGGCGCCGGTGTTCGCGGGCACGCCGAAGGCCGCCACGCGGGCCTCCTCCAGCAGCTGCACCACGGCGATGTTGTTCACGTGGCCGTAGGCGTCCATGTCCGCCCAGCGCAGCGGGATGCGGACCTCGACGGAGCGCGAGGCGGTCATCGGGCGGCCTCCTCGTCCGCGGACCGACCGTCGCGCTGCGCCGCGGCGTCGAGGGCCGCCGGCGCCTCGTCGTCGCCGAGGATGTCCTCACGCCAGGCCTCGGGCTGCACGTCCACGAACTCGACGGGCAGGATGCCCAGGTCCTCGAGCTGATTGGACAGCGTGGCCCCGTCCGGGCCGTAGCACCACGGGATGCCCGGGGTGGAATGGCGGGTGTCCTCCGCCCGGCCGCCCGCGAGCAGCGCCTGGGAGGGGGTCAGCTGCCGGATGACGATCGCCTTGACCCGGTCGGGGTGGCGCTGCGCGAACTCGGCGTAGATCTCGGGGTCGTGCTGGCCGTCGTCGCCCACCAGGATCCACTGGATGTCCGGGAACTGCTCGGCGAGGCGCTCGAGCTGGACCCTCTTGTGCTCCTGGCCGGAACGGAACCAGCGGTCCTTCGTGGGCCCCCAGCTGGTCAGCAGCAGGGCGCCGAGCGGGTAGAGGTTGCGGCCCAGGAAGCGGGTGAGGGTCTGCGCCACGTTCCACGCGCCCGTGGACAGGTACAGCACGGGGGCCTTCGGCTCGAGCTCGGCGATCCGGCGCAGCAGCACGGCGATCCCCGGAGTGGGCGTGCGGGCGTGCTCGTCGATCACGAACGAGTTCCAGGCCGCCAGCAGGGGGCGGGGCAGCGAGGTGACCACCACGGTGTCGTCGATGTCCGAGACCAGGCCGATCCGCGCGCCCGGCTCGCAGATGTACAGGTCCATGACGGCGTGCTCCTCTTGGCCGCCGACGTGGAGGGTGGCGGTCTGCCAGCCGGGCTCCAGCTCGACGTCCAGCACGACGTCGACGACGCCCATCCGGTCCGTGCGCACCGTGGTGCGCAGGTCCCCCACCTGCACCTCCACCTCGGCGTAGGCCATGGGCGGGGCCACGAAGTTGCGCCAGCCGCGCACGCCGTCCGCCACCACCTTCGACAGCCGACGGCCGTTCATGAACTCCTCGTCGGAGGCGATCACCACACGGGAGAGGATCCGCACCCAGCTGGTGCTGCCGTAGCCCGTGAACGCCATGACCGTCGGCACGTTGCCGGCACGCAGCGCGCGGGCGCGGTGCCAACGGTTCCACCCCTCCTGCAGGTGCGTGGCGACGTTCTCCACGGGAGTGGGGTCACCGGAAGGGGCCAGGCGGCCGCGCCGGGGCGCGGGCGTGGGGGCGTCGGAGGCTGCGGGCATGCGCCCAGTATTCCGCACCGTGCGCTCTCAGCGGATCTCGGGGACCAGCGCGGTCAGGCGGTCCAGCATGCGGCCGACCTTGCCGTTCTCGATCGCGGCGGCCACGTGCCCGTCCGCGAACCGCTCGCCGCGCACCAGGTAGGTGAACAGCGTGCCGAGGTCGGCCAGGGACGCCTCGGCGATGCCGGCCTCGCTCACCCGGTCCACGTTCCGCAGGTAGTCGACGTCGATGCCCGCCAGCTCCTGCGCGGCCACGAGGCCGGGGAACACGCGGTCGTCGTAGTCCGGGTAGACGCCGCCGAGGGTGCCGGGCGCGGGGGCGCCGTAGGAGGCGATCGGCCGGGCCTCGGTGCCGTAGCCGGCGGCGAGCAGCTCGCGCAGCGCACGCACGGCGGCCACGCGCTGGGGCGTGGGGGTCTGCG
>NZ_JABFAY010000017.1:188179-208455 GCF_017168495.1 Micrococcus sp. KRD096
GCCGCCTTCCGCTCCCCCACCGCCACCGGACCCGAGGCCAAGACCACACACCACGACCTGGTCACGGTCCACGACCGACGCACCGAGGCCCGGCTCGTCGCCGCGCTCACGACGGCGGTCCCCGGCTCCGGCGTGCTCGGCGAGGAGCTCGGGGCGCGGGCCGGCACCGGTGAGGCCGCCCGGCTGACCTGGATCGTCGACCCCATCGACGGCACCTCCAACTTCGCGCACGGCTTCGCGATGTTCTCGGTGTCCCTGGCCGCCGAGGTCGACGGCGAGGTGGTGGCCGGCGTCGTGCTGGACCCCGTGGGCGGGCTGGCGTTCTCCGCCGACGAGGACGGCGCCTACCTCGCCCGCGGCGACGGGCCGGAGCGCCCGCTGGCCGAGGTCGCCCGGCCGGCGCCGGCCGGCGGCGAGCGCGCCCAGAACCTGGTGACCTCCTATCCGGCGGGCGAGGCGCTCGCGTGCGAGGGCGAGGAGGCGCTGCGCCGCTTCGGACGTCTCGTGACCGCCCACGCGACCGTGCGCCGCACCGTCTCCGGCGCCCTCGAGCTCGCCCACACGGCGGCGGGCTGGGCTGACGCCGCCCTGTATGTGGACACGAAGCCGTGGGACGTGGCCGCGGGGCAGCTGATCCTGCGTCGTGCCGGGGGCAGGTGGCTCACGCCGGACCCGGCGGCGCCGTCGTCGGGCCGGCTCGTCGACGACGGCCCGCGCGCCCACACGTGCCCGTTCGCGCTCGCCGTCGCCCCGGGCCGCGAGGCGCCGACGACGGCGGCGGTGCTGGGTGACATCGTCGCCTCGCGGGCGACCGACCATGTATAGAGTGGATGTGAGCCCGATCTCAGCGCCGCGCCCGACGGCGCCCGTCCCGGCACGCCAGGAGGCCCCGATGACCCAGCAGCACCATGACACCGACGACGCCCCGTCGATGCAGCGCCCCGATCCGGTCGCGGAGCCCGGGGACCACCTGATGTTCGAGCACCCGGACGGTGAGGCCGTCCTGGTGCTGGACGAGGACCAGGTCTGGCGACTGCTGCGCCGTGTGCGCCACGCGCGCCTCGGGCTGGCCGTGGACGGGCGGCCGGATATCGTGCCGGTGAACGTGCGGGCCCACGACGGCGCCATCTACTTCCGCACCGCGCCCGGCTCGAAGCTCGCCGAGCTCACGGTGAACCCGCGCGTCGTGGTGCAGGCCGACGGGATCCTGGCCGACCAGGCCTGGTCCGTGCTCGTGCACGGCACCGCGCGACGCCTGGACACGGAGGCGGAGATCGCGGAGGCCGAGTCCCTCGGCATCGAGCCGTGGGTGCCGACGCTGAAGGACTTCTACGTCCGCGTGGACGTCCAGCGCGTGTCCGGCCGCCACTTCGTGTTCGGCCCGCACCCCGAGCGCAACGAGTCCCAGACCGACTGAGCCGCCGGCAGGACGCGTGGGCTGAGCCGGACGGCTCAGCCCACGTCCGCCGGGCTCAGGGCTGCGCCGGGGGCTGGCCGCCCTCGCCGCCCGCCGGGGGCTGGCCACCGCCGGGCCCGCCCATCCATCCCGCCCTGCTCCTGCTCAGTGGTGGTGTCGATCGGGACGTCGATGGTGATGGCGAAGCCCTTCTCCACGGAGCCCGTGATCTGCGGCAGCTGCGTCTCGTAGCCGTCCGAGAAGACGTTGTCCGTCTCGAGGCTGACGTCGGCGAAGTTCTCCGTGGACCCGTCGTAGGCCGAGGTGGCGTAGACCTGCGCGGACTGCTCCTCGGGCATGGCGATCTGGGAGGTGAGGACGTTGTTCGTCGCGTCCGTGATGGACGCCTTGTCCGGGAACACCTCGAAGTGCAGGTGGGGCCACCGGCCGTCGTAGCAGCCGGGCCACACCGTGGTGAAGGTGACCGTGCCGTCGTCGCCCACCACCTGGACGCCGCGCAGGTAGGTCTCCTCCGTGATGCCGTCCGAGTACATCGAGTAGCGGCCCTGCGCGTCGGCGTGCCAGAGGTACACGGCGGCGCCGGTCATGGCGGCGTCGCCGTTGGCCATGTCGATCACGTTCATCGTCACCCTCAGCGGGACGCCCTCGGCGGCGGTGCCCGTGTCGATGCTCGTGGTCAGGTCGGAACGTTCGATGCCGGACGCGTCGAGCACGTCCGGGCCGTTGGAGCCGCCGCCCGGGTACGGGCCTGCGTTCTCGGTGACCATCTCGGTCAGGGTGGCGGACGGCGAGGCGCTCGCCGCCGACGAGGAGGAGGCCGCGGGTGACGAGGAGCCGGCGCTCGCCGACGTCGAGCCGGAGGAGGACGAGGCGCCCTCCTGGACACCGCACGCGGCGAGGACGAGGGCTCCCGCCCCCGCGCCGAAGATGCCCAGCGCGTTGCGGCGGGAGACGAGCGTGCCGACGTCGAAGGCGGCGCCCTGGTCCTCGACGTCCTCGGCCGGGCGGTGGAAGGCCCGGCCCTCGAAGGTGGGCGTGACGGCGGGGGCCTCGCCTCCCTCGGAGACCTGGGGGAAGGGACGGCGGGAGCGGATCGAGAGCCAGGGGGCCATGGAGTTCCTCTCGTGGGGCGCCCGCCGGGTGGCGGACCGCGTCGAGAGGCCAGCATGGCAACGGATGCCGGACGTTTTCGTGAGATCGGCGGGATGGTTCCAGGACATCTCCTGGGCGGTTTCTGACACGGGCGGGACCGCCGGCGCCTCGGTCGACGCCTCAACTACCTGCCGGTCCAGCTCCGTTGCTGAAACATGCACCTGGAAAGGTGGCGCACACTCTCAGGGTCGAGTCAGCGATTCCGGCGCCGGGCCGCCTCAGACCTCCGGGGCCTCCCCCAGGTGGCTCGGCGCCCACATCGCCAGGCGGGTCTGCACCACGACGACGTTCGGCCCGTCCGCCTGGAACGAGCGCTCGAGCGCGCCGCGCACGTCCCCCACTCCCACCGTCTCGGCGGGCACGCCGAAGGAGGCGGCGAGGGCCTGGAAGTCCGGCCGGTCGAGCTCGGTGGCCGTGGCCTTGCCGAACGCGCCCTCCATGTACTCGCGCAGGATGCCGTACCCGCCGTCGTCGATGATCAGCCACGTCACCGCCGCGCCGTGCTGCCTGGCGGCCGCGAGCTCGGCGATGGAGTACATCGCCGAGCCGTCGCCGGCGACGGCGAGCACGCGCCCGTCGATCCCGGTGCGTCCCTGGTGGGCCAGGCCCACCGCGCCGCCGAACGCGGCCGGGAACCCGTAGCCGAGCCCCCCGGCGCCCTGCGCCGAGTGGAACTCGCCGTCCTGCGCGTCCCAGCAGTTCCACGCCCAGTAGGCGGCGATGGTCATGTCCCAGTACGTCTGCATGGTCGACGGGACGGCGGCGCGGATGTCCGCCAGGAGCCGGCGCTCCACGCCGAGGTCCTGGGCGTCGAGACGGGCGCCGATCCGTGCGTTGACGTCGGCGACCACCTCGGCCGGGGTGCGGCCATGCCAGACGGCGGCGTCCTGCGCCACCGAGCCCGACTCGCGCAGCGCCGCGGCGAGCGCCTCGAGCGCCTGGCCGGCGTCGGCGCGCACACCCAGCGTGGGGTGGTTGGTCTCCAGCACGCGCGGCTCCGCGTCCACCTGGATGAGGCGGCCGCGCGGCTCGAGGGTGAAGTAGTTCGAGGTGACCTCGCCGAGCGAGGAGCCCACGACGAGCAGCACCTCCGCGTCCTCGAGCAGGTCCGTGACGAGGCGGTCCTCCACCCAGCCGCCGAGGCTGAGCGGGTGCTCCCACGGGAAGGCGGTGTTGCCGCCCGGCGAGCAGACCACGGGTGCCTGGAGCAGCTCCGCGACCTCCCGCAGGCTCGCCATCGCGGCCCGGCCGGAGCGGCGCACGCCGCCGCCGGCCACGATCGCCACCCGCCCGGCCCCGCGCAGCCAGCGCACGGACTCGGCCACGAGCTCGGCGCGCGGCGGGTGGTCGTAGGGCACGGCGAGGGCGTCCTCGACCGGGGGCACCATGACCTCGCCGAGCAGCACGTCCTGCGGGATCTCGACCCACACCGGCCCCTGCGGCACGGTGACGGCCTCGGCCCACGCGTCCTGGATGGCGGACGGGATGCCCGAGGCGTGGTGGACCGTGAACTGGGCCTTGGTGACGTTGCGGGCCGAGGCCTTCTGGTCGTCCAGCTGGTGCAGCATGCCCTTGCGCCGGGCGCCGAGCCCGGACAGCGGGATCTGCGAGGCGATCACGAGCATCGGCACGCCCGTGGCGTACGCCTCCTGCAGGCCGGCCAGCGAGGTGAGCGCGCCCGGGCCGGTGGACAGGAACAGGACGCCGACCTCGCCGGTGGCGCGGGCGTACCCGTCCGCGGCGAAGGCGGCGTTGTTCTCCACGCGGTTCGAGACGAACTCCAGCGGGGAGCGGGACAGGGCGTCGAAGAGGCCGAGGGCGTGCTGGCCCGGGATGCCGAAGACCGTCCGTGCACCCAGGGCGTGGAGCGTCTCGACGGCGAGGTCGCCGCCGTTGCGCCGCGGAGCCGCCGCCGTCGTCGTCTGCTCGTCCGTCATCGGCCCGGCTCCTCACCGGCGGACGTGCGGGTGGCGCGGCGGTCGGCCATCAGGGAGATGAGGTCGTAGGCCACGTGGGAGGCGGCGACGCCGGTCAGCTCGGCGTGGTCGTAGGCCGGGGCCACCTCCACCAGATCCGCGCCCACGATGTCGAGCCCGCGCAGGCCGCGGAGGATCTCGAGCAGCTCGCGGCTCGTGATGCCGCCGGCCTCGGGAGTGCCGGTGCCCGGCGCGTGCGCGGGGTCGAGGACGTCGATGTCCACCGAGATGTAGAGCGGCCGGCCCCCGATGCGCTGGCGCAGCTGGTCCACGATCTCGTCCACGCCCTGACGGAACACGTCCGAGGAGGTGACGATGCCGAAGCCCATGCGGTGGTCGTCGTCGAGGTCCTTCTTGCCGTAGAGCGGACCGCGCGTGCCCACATGCGAGATGGCCTCGGTGTCCAGGATCCCCTCCTCCACGGCGCGGCGGAACGGCGTGCCGTGGGTGTACTCGGCGCCGAAGTAGGTGTCCCACGTGTCCAGGTGGGCGTCGAAGTGCAGCAGGGCCACGGGCTCACCCGCACGGGCGGAGGCGGCGCGCAACAGCGGCAGCGCGATGGTGTGGTCGCCGCCGATGGTCATGAGCGAGGAGCCGTCCTCGGTGAGGTCCATCGCGTCCTGCTGGATCGCCTCGATGGCCTCGCCGATGTCGAACGGGTTCACCGCCATGTCCCCGGCGTCCACCACCTGGGCCTGCGCGAAGGGCGAGGTGTCCGTGGCGGGGTTGTACGGGCGCAGCAGCCGCGAGGACTGCCGCACGTGGCCGGACCCGAAGCGTGCACCGGGGCGGTAGGAGACGCCGGCGTCGAACGGCACGCCGACCACCTTGATCTCCGGGGCGACGCCGGCCGCGGCCGCCTCGTCCAGGCGCGGCAGCAGCGCGTAGGTGGGGGTGCCGCCGTAGCGGGGCACGAGGGCGGAGTTCACGGGGCCGAGGCGGCCGTTGTCCTCGACGCGGGGGATCTCGAGCATCTGGATGTCCTCTCTGGGCGGTTCGGTTCGGTCTGGTCGGTCTGGTCTGTCCGGTGTGGGCGCGCCGGACGGGGTCACGCGTGGCCCACGAGGGTCCACAGCACGACGGCGGGGCGGTCGTCCGGATTGGCCCACGAGTGGGGCTCGCGGCCGGGGAAGGTGACGGTGTCCCCCTCCTCCAACAGGTGCACGGCCTCGGTGGTCCGCAGCTCGAGGCGGCCGGTGACCACGTGCACCGCCTCCACGCGGCAGTCCACGGTGTACAGCTCCGCCTCCCCGCGGCCGCGCGGCGCGATGTCAGCGCGCAGGATCTGCAGGTCGCGACTGCCGCGCGGGGTGATCAGGCGCTCGCGGATGCCCTCGCCGCCGAGGTTGACCGCGGGGGCGTCGGCGAGGCGCACGACCGTCACCTCGGGCGCGTCCAGGACGTCGCCCGGGCTCGCGCCGAGCACCTGGCACAGGGTCACGAGCGTGCTCACGGACGGGCTCGTCAGGTCCCGCTCGAGGCGGGAGAGGAAGCCCTTGCTGACGCCGGCCGCCTCGGCCAGCTGGGCCACGGTGAGCCGCCGCGCCTCGCGCAGCGCACGCAGCCGACGGCCGATCAGCGCCTGGCCCGGCGCGGTCTCGAGCGGGAGGGCCTTCATCGCGCTCCTCCCGACGTCGGCCAGGCGACATCGCCGATGTCCCCCTGGACGACATGTTGTCTGATAAGCAACATGTGTTTACCGTAGACCCGGTTCGTGTGATCGGCAACACGCCGATCACTCCTGTCCCGCCGCGGCGCCCCCGCATCCGGCGCCCCGGATCCCCTCGCCCCAAGGACCGCCCGTGACCCTCAACCTGACCATCGTCGCCGTTTACCTGGTCGGCATGCTCGCCTTCGGCTGGTGGGGCAAGGCCCGCGCCGCCAGCTCGGAGGACTACCTCGTGGCGGGCCGCCGTCTCGGGCCGGTGCTGTTCACCGGCACCATGGCCGCCGTCGTGCTCGGCGGCGCCGCCACCGTGGGCGGCGTCGGCCTGGGGTACGAGTTCGGGCTCTCCGGCGCGTGGCTCGTGGCCGCCATCGGCGTCGGCGTGCTCATCCTGTCGGTGGCGTTCGCCCCGATCCTGGCCCGCCTGAAGATCTACACCGTCTCGCAGATGCTGCGCCTGCGGTACGGCCGCGGCGGGGCCTCGCACGCCTCCTCCTTCGTGATGCTCGCCTACACGCTCATGCTCGCCGCCACCTCCACGGGCGCCTACGCGTCGATCTTCGTGGTGCTCTTCGGCTGGGACCGCTGGCTGTCCGTCCTGGTGGGCGGCACCATCGTGCTGGCTTACTCCGTGCTCGGCGGCATGTGGTCCATCACCCTGGCCGACATGGCCCAGTTCCTCATCATGACCATCGGCCTGTTCGCCCTCATGCTCCCCCTCTCCCTGGCCAACGCCGGCGGCTGGAGCGCCATGCAGGAGCGCCTGGGCGCCGAGTTCTTCAGCTGGGACGGGATCGGCGTGCAGTCGATCGTCACCTACTTCGTGATCTACACCCTCGGCCTGCTGATCGGCCAGGACGTCTGGCAGCGCGTGTTCACGGCCCGCTCCCCGCGCGTGGCCCAGATCGGCGGTGCCACCGCGGGGCTGTACTGCATCGGGTACGGCGTCGCCGGCGCCGTGATCGGCATGGCCGCCCGCACGGTCACCGCGGACATCGCCGCCACGGACGACGTGTTCGCGTGGGTCGCCCAGAACCTGCTGCCCGTCGGCGTGGGCGGCGTGGCCCTGGCGGCCGCCGTCGCGGCCATGATGTCCACCGCCTCGGGGGCGATCATCGCGGCCTCGACCGTGATGCGCACCGACATCCTCCCGATCCTCCGCGGCGAGGCCACCGCCGCCGAGGACGGCGCCGTCGCCGAGGACGCGGCCACGCAGACCGCGGCGGAGCTCGCCTCGAACCGCGGCTGGGTGCTGCTGCTCGGCGCCGTCGTGCTGGGGCTGGCGATCGTCGTCCCGGACGTGGTGGCGGCCCTGACCATCGCGTACGACATCCTCGTGGGCGGCCTGTTCGTCGCGATCGTCGGCGGCCTCGTGTGGAAGCGCGGCACCGGCACGGCCGCCCTGTGGTCCATGGTGGTCGGGACGGTGGGCACCCTCGGCACCATGGGCTGGCTCGAGCTGAACGCGGCTGAGCCCTTCGAGGGTGTCTTCGCGAACGAGCCGATCTACGTCGGCCTGGCCGCCTCCGCCGTCGTGTACGTGCTCCTCAGCCTGATGACCCGGCCCACCGACCCCGCGGTCCTCGAGGCCTGGCGGGTGCGCTCCCGCCACGGCGTCGACCCCGCGGTCCGAGCGCAGGTCTGACCGATGCGCCCGGGGCCTGCGGTCCTCCGATGCCCGCACGATGGTCAGGCCAGACGATGCGGCGGCGGGCGATCCTTCCTCAGGCTCCTCCCGGCCCCTAGTGTTTCCGTATAGCTCGGGACCGGGACGCCCCCTCGGGGCCGTTCCGGCTTCCATCCACCCGGGCCTCGCTGGAGACAGAAAGGCAACGGTTCCCATGACCACCAAGAATCGCGCCGTGGCATTCCACGGCATCAAGGACGTGCGCGTCGACGAGCTGGACTTCCCCAAGCTGGAGATGCCCGACGGCTCCGCCGCCCCGCACGGCGTCATCCTCAAGATCGTCGCGACCAACATCTGCGGCAGCGACCTGCACATCTACCGCGGGTCCTTCCCCGCGCCCGAGGGCATGGTGCTGGGTCACGAGATGACCGGCCAGGTGCTGGAGATCGGCAGCGACGTCCAGTTCCTGAAGGAGGGTGACCTCGTCTCCGTGCCGTTCAACGTGGCCTGCGGCCGCTGCCGCAACTGCCGCGCCGGCCGGACCGAGATCTGTGAGACCGCCAACCCGGAGCAGGCCTGCGCCGCCTACGGCTTCAATCTGGGCGGCTTCCAGGGCGGGCAGGCCGAGTACCTGTTCGTGCCGTACGCGGACTTCC
The DNA here is from genome assembly GCF_017168495.1 of Micrococcus sp. KRD096. Lineage (NCBI taxonomy): Bacteria > Bacillati > Actinomycetota > Actinomycetes > Micrococcales > Micrococcaceae > Micrococcus > Micrococcus sp. KRD096. The sequence goes on from NZ_JABFAY010000017.1 coordinate 196,674, forward strand.
AGCTGCTGCGCTTCCCGGACCAGGAGCAGGCGATGGAGAAGATCCTGGATCTGACCGTGCTCTCGGACATCCTCCCGACGGCGTTCCACGGCCTCATGGAGGCCGGCGCCAAGCCCGGCTCCACCGTCTACATCGCCGGTGCCGGCCCCGTGGGCCGGTGCGCCGCGGCCGCCGCTCGGCTGCTGGGCGCCTCGTGCATCATCGTGGGCGACCAGGACGCCTCGCGGCTGGAACTGGTGCGCAAGCACGGCTGCGAGACCATCGACCTCTCCGCCACGGAGAACCTGCAGGACGCCGTGAACGACATCCTCGGCGAGCCGATGGTGGACTGCGCGGTGGACTGCGTCGGCTCCGAGGCCCACGGCCTGGGCTCCGCGTCCGATGAGATGCAGCCGATCGCCGCCGTGAACCAGGTCCTGGACATCACCCGTCCGGGCGGCGCCACGGGCATCATCGGCATCTACGGGCCGAACCCGATCGCGGAGACGAAGGCCGAGCAGGAGGGCACCTTCCCGGTGGACTTCGGCAAGGCCTGGATCAAGTCGCCCCACATCATCGGCGGCCAGGCGCCCATCATGCGCTACAACCGCCAGCTGATGATGTCCATCCTGTGGGACCGGATGCCGTACCTGACGGAGATGGTCAACCCGCGCGTGATCACCCTGGACGAGGCACCCCAGGCCTATGCGGAGTTCGACCAGGGGTCCCTGGAGAAGTTCGTCATCGACCCCCACGGCATGATCGCCCGCTGAGCGGTCCGCCCCCGGAGGCACGATGGCGCCCCTCACCTGCCCGCGCAGGTGAGGGGCGCCGTCGTCGTCCGCGGATCATGCCGCGTGCAGCAGCGTGGCGGTGATCCCGAGGCCCGCCAAGCCCACCACCAGCGCGACCATGCAGGCCACCGACGCCAGGGCCGGCCGGGCCTGCTCCCGCGCGATTCCGTCCGCGTGCGCCACGTAGCGCCGGCGCTGCGTGGCCAGCACCGCCGCCCCGCCGACGGCCGCCACCACCGCAGGCCCGAACGCCCACGCGCCGACGGCCGGCCACCACCTCAGGAACGTGAGACTGAGGACGCCCAGCGCCAGGACCGTGCGGCCCCAGCTCATCACGGTGCGCTCGGGCTGCAGCCCCGGGTCGTGATGCAGGCGCATCGTCTCAGCCCCGCGGAAGGACGACGGCGGCCAGCAGCACCACGACGGCCAGCACGACGCCCCCCGCGAGGACCGGGACGATCAGCGGCAGCGGCAGCGGACGGCCGCGGCGCATCGCCCGCTCCACCCGGAGCCAGCGCGCGCCCGCGCCCAGGGCGAGCAGCGCCGCCAGGACGAGCAGCACCGTGCTCAGCACCACCCGGACCGGCGGCGCGAAGAGGGCGCCGGTGAACGCCTCCACCGCGACCCCGCCGGCCAGCAGCGCCAGCGCCGTCCGGACCCAGGCCAGGAACGTGCGCTCGTTGGCGAGCGTGAACCGGGGGTCCGGCTCCTCCCCGCCCGCCAGGAGGCGGTGCTGCCAGGCCGGCCGGCCGCCGTCGTGGGCGGCGGTCTCGGGGCCGTCGGGGGTCTCTGCTGCGTCCATGCGGCCATGGTAGCGACGGCGTAGACTGGCCGGTCGGGCGCGCCCGGCCGCCGCGGTCCGCGACGGCGCCGCCCGTCCCCGCCCGACCATCCGATGGAGCCCCATGAGCCCCGCCCACACCCACCGCCACCCCCGCGGCACGTCCCGAGCCGACCCGCGAACAGGTCCGACGCTGGCGCCGCTACCTCGCCGACGAGATCGCCGAGGGCCAGATCTACCGCGACATCGCGGCTCGCAAGGACGGCGTGGAGCGCGACATCCTGCTCGGCCTCGCCGAGGCCGAGCGCCGCCACGAACAGCACTGGCGGGCCCTCCTGGGCGAGCACGCCGAGAACCCGCCGCGCCCCTCCCTGCACCGCATCCTGCTGCGCTGGCTCGCGCGGATCTTCGGCTCCGTGTTCGTGCTGGCCCTGGCCCAGCGCGCCGAGTCGGACACTCCCTACGCGGAGGACCAGGACGCCCCCGAGGGCATGGTGGCGGACGAGGCCATCCACGAGGAGGTCGTGCGCGGCCTCGCCGCCCGGGGTCGCGAGCAGCTGGCCGGCAACTTCCGCGCCGCCGTCTTCGGCATGAACGACGGGCTCGTCTCCAACCTGGCGCTCGTGATGGGCATCGGCGCGACGGGCGTGGCGCCGTCCGTGGTGCTGTTCACCGGCGTGGCCGGCCTGCTGGCGGGCGCGCTGTCCATGGCGGCCGGCGAGTACGTCTCGGTGCGGTCCCAGCGGGAGCTGCTCGAGGCCTCCTCCCCCACCCAGATCACCCTCGAGGCGGCCCAGCACCTGGACCTGGACCACAACGAGCTCAAGCTCGTCTACCTGGCCCGCGGCATGACGCCCGAGGACGCCGAGCACCGCGCGCTCGAGCGCCTCGGCTATCTCACGTGCGACTGCAACCCGCAGTTCTCCGCCCGTCCCGACGGCTCCCAGGGGCCCGTGGACCACTCGGACTCCTTCGCGGAGATCGGCTCGGCGTGGAGCGCCTCCCTGTCCAGCTTCGCGTTCTTCGCCTCCGGCGCGCTCATCCCGATCCTGCCGTACATCTTCGGCATGTCCGGGCTGTGGGCCCTGGGCCTGGCGGCGGCGATGGTGGGCGCGGCCCTGCTCTTCACCGGCGGTGTGGTCGGACTGCTGTCCGGCTCCTCACCGCTGGCCCGGGGCCTGCGCCAGCTCGCGATCGGCTACGGCGCCGCTGCCGTGACGTACGTGCTCGGCCTGCTCTTCGGCGCGAACGTGGGCTGACGGGCGTCCACCGCCTGGTCTGCCCCGCACAGCACACGGCCCCTGCCCCTCAGGACGAGGGACAGGGGCCGTGGTGCATCCGCCTGCCGGTGCGGAGCGCCGGCGGGCGCCCCGCACCGCGGGATCAGGCCTGGGCCTGCAGGATCTCCCGCATGAGCTGGGCGGTCTCGGACGGCGTCTTGCCGACCTTCACGCCCGCGGCCTCGAGGGCCTCCTTCTTGGCCTGCGCGGTGCCGGCGGAGCCGGAGACGATGGCGCCGGCGTGGCCCATGGTCTTGCCCTCCGGGGCGGTGAAGCCGGCCACGTAGCCGACGACCGGCTTGGTGACGTTGGCCTTGATGAACTCGGCCGCACGCTCCTCGGCGTCGCCGCCGATCTCACCGATCATCACGATGGCCTGGGTGTCCGGGTCGGCCTCGAACGCCTCGAGGGCGTCGATGTGGGTAGTGCCGATGACCGGGTCGCCGCCGATGCCGATGGCGGTGGAGAAGCCGAAGTCACGCAGCTCGTACATCATCTGGTAGGTCAGCGTGCCGGACTTGGACACGAGGCCGATGGGGCCGGAGCCGGTGATGGTGGCCGGGGTGATGCCGGCCAGGGCCTCGCCCGGGGTGATGATGCCGGGGCAGTTCGGGCCGATGATGCGGGTCTTCGGCTTCCCGTCCTCGCCGGTCTTCGACTGCGACAGGGCGAAGAACTCGGCGGAGTCCTGCACCGGGATGCCCTCCGTGATGACCACGAGCAGCGGGATCTCGGCCTCGATGGCCTCGATCGCGGCGTCCTTGGCGAAGGCCGGCGGCACGAAGGCCACGGACACGTCCGCGCCGGTCTTCTCCATGGCCTCCTTAACGGTGCCGAAGACGGGCAGCTCGACGGCGTTGCCGTCCTTGTCCTCGTGGGACACGGTGGTGCCGGCCTTGCGGGCGTTCACGCCGCCCACGATGTTCGTGCCGGCCTTGAGCATGAGGCGGGTGTGCTTGGTGCCCTCGCCGCCGGTGATGCCCTGGACGATGACCTTGGAGTCCTTGTTCAGGTAGATCGACATAGCTGTTTCCTCAGTCTTTCCGAACGGTCAGTTCACGGAGTGGGCGAGCTCGGCGGCCTTGTCGGCGCCCTCGTCCATGGTGGCGGCCAGGGTGACGAGCGGGTGGTTCGCCTCCTGCAGGATGCGGCGGCCCTCCTCCACGGCATTGCCGTCCAGGCGCACGACCAGCGGCTTGGTGGCGGTGTCACCCAGGATCTCGAGGGCCTTGACGATGCCGTTCGCGACCTGGTCGCACGCGGTGATGCCGCCGAAGACGTTCACGAACACGGACTTGACCTGCTCGTCGCCCAGGATGACGTCGAGGCCGTTGGCCATGACCTCGGCGTTGGCGCCGCCGCCGATGTCCAGGAAGTTGGCCGGCTTCACGCCGCCGTGCTTCTCGCCGGCGTACGCGACGACGTCGAGGGTGGACATCACGAGGCCGGCGCCGTTGCCGATCACGCCGACCTGGCCGTCCAGCTTCACGTAGTTGAGGCCGTTGGCCTTGGCCTTGGCCTCCAGCGGGTCCTCGGTGCGCTCGTCGACGAGGGCGGCGTGGCCCTCGTGGCGGAACGCCGCGTTGTCGTCGAGGGAGACCTTGCCGTCCAGGGCGAGGATCGTGCCGTCGCCGGTCTTCACCAGCGGGTTCACCTCGACGAGGGTGGCGTCCTCCTTCTCGAAGACCTCCCAGAGCTTCTGGATGACCTCGGCGACGTCGGCGCGCAGCTCCTCGGGGAAGCCCGCCTCGGTGACGATCTTCTGGGCGGTCTCGGCGTCGATGCCGGTCAGCGGGGAGACGGGCACCTTGGCGAGGGCCTCGGGGCGCTCCTCGGCGAGCTGCTCGATCTCCATGCCGCCCTCGACCGAGCACATGGCCAGGTAGGTGCGGTTGGCGCGGTCCAGCAGCACGGAGAAGTAGTACTCCTCGGCGATGTCGGCGCCCTGGGCGATCATGACCTGGTGCACGGTGTGGCCCTTGATGTCCATCCCCAGGATGGCCTTGGCGTGCTCGTAGGCCTCGTCGGCCGTCTTGGCGACCTTCACGCCGCCGGCCTTGCCGCGGCCGCCGACCTTCACCTGCGCCTTGACGACGGTGACGCCGCCGATCTTCTCCGCGGCCGCCTTGGCCTCGTCCGGGGTCTGCGCAACGATGCCGGCCAGCACGGGGACGCCGTGCGCCTCGAACAGATCGCGCGCCTGGTACTCATACAGGTCCACGGTGGTGTGTCCTTCTTGGTCGAAGACAGGGTCTGCCGGCCTCGCCCGCGGGCGCGGCCGACGTCGACGCCCCCTCCGTGGCCGGGCCGGGCGCGGGGGCACGGCGGGGCGGCGGACGGCGGCGTTCCACGGCTCACTGTAGTCCACGCCCCGGGGCGACCGGGGGGTCGGCGGGCCGGTCCCGTCAGCCCTCGACCTTCGTCAGCGGGGCGTAGCGCAGCAGCAGCCGCTTCTGCGCCCCGGTGGCGTCGAAGGTGACGGTCGCGACGGTCTTGTCCCCCGCGCCCGCGACGGCGTCCACGCGCCCCTCGCCGAACGTGGCGTGGGAGACGCGGTCGCCCGGGCTGAGCGCCACGATCTCCTTCTGCGGCTGCACCCGGCTCGGCGCCTTCCCGCGCACCACGCCGGAGGGCACCGTGAGGTCCGCCGGCTCGTCCCCGCGGGTGAGGCGCTGGGGTCGCGCGCCGTCGTCGTCCCGGGACCGCCAGGCCGGCCGGCCGCCCCCGAACCGCCCCGCGTAGCGCGAGGTGCCGGCGCCGGTCAGGCTCAACGAGCCGGCCGAGCGGGTGGTGCCCTCCCGCTCCCAGTCGATGAGCGTCTCCGGGATCTCCCCGAGGAACTGGCTGGGCGGGTTGAACTGGTGCTGGCCCCACAGCGAACGCGCCTCGGCGCGCGTCAGGAACAGGCGACGGCGGGCGCGCGTCAGGCCCACGTACGCCAGGCGACGCTCCTCCGCGAGCTCCTTCTCGTCCGTCATCGAGCGGGCGTGCGGGAACACCCCGTGCTCCATGCCCGTCAGGAACACCACGGGGAACTCGAGGCCCTTGGCGGTGTGCAGCGTCATGAGCGTGACCTGGCCCTGCTGCTCCGCGAGCGCCTCGCCCTCCACGTCCGGGGCCGTGGGCAGCTGGTCCGCGTCCGCCACGAGCGCGACCTGCTCGAGGAAGTCGGACAGGGTGCCGTCCGGGTGCGACGTCTCGAAGGAGCGGACGACGGCGACGAGCTCGCCGAGGTTGTCCGCGCGGGACTCGTCCTGCAGGTCCTCGGACTCGCGGAGGGCGGCCAGCATGCCGGACTGCTCGAGGACGGCCTCCAGGACGGTGGCCGGGCCGGCGGACTCGGCGACCTGGCCGAGGTCGTCCATCATCTGCACGAAGCCACGGACGGCCTTGAGCGAGCGCGCGGCCATGCCGGGGGCGTTCTCGGCGTCGCGCAGGGCCGCGGAGAACGTGGAGCGGTTGCGCTCGGCCCACGCGGCGATGGCGCCCTCGGCCCGGTCCCCGATGCCCCGCTTGGGCTCGTTGAGGATGCGGCGCACGTTGACGTCGTCGTCGGGGTTGACGATCACCCGCAGGTAGGCGAGCGCGTCCTTGATCTCCTTGCGGTCGTAGAAGCGCGTGCCGCCGATGACGCGGTACGGGATGCCGCGCGTCACCAGCCGCTCCTCGAGCGCGCGGGACTGCGCGTTGGTCCGGTAGAACACGGCGACGTCGGCCGGGCGGATCCCGTCCTCGTCCTGCAGCCGGTCGATGGTGGTGGCGATCCACTCCGCTTCGGCGGACTCGTTCTCCGCGGCGTAGCCGACGATCGCTGGGCCCTCCCCCTCGGCCGTCCACAGGCGCTTGGGGCGGCGGTCCGGGTTGCGCTCGATCACCGCGTTGGCGGCGTCCAGGATGGTCTGCGTGGAGCGGTAGTTCTGCTCGAGCTTGATGGTGACGGCGTCCGTGAAGTCCTGCTCGAACTCGATGATGTTGCGGATGTCCGCGCCGCGGAACGCGTAAATGGACTGGTCCGAGTCGCCGACGACGGTCAGCTCGCCGCCGGGGGTCTCCACACCCTCGGGGTCGCCCGCCGGGCCGGCGAGGAGCCGGATCAGGCGGTACTGGGCGTGGTTGGTGTCCTGGTACTCGTCCACGAGGACGTGGCGGAACCGGCGGCGGTAGTTGTCCAGCACGCGCGGGAACGCCTCGAACATGTGGACGGTCATGCCGATCAGGTCGTCGAAGTCCAGGGCGTTGGCCTGGCGCAGGCGGGCCGTGTAGTCCCGGTAGACGGCGGCGACGGCGCGGCCCCACGGGTCCCCCTCGGCCACGGTGGCGGCGTAGTCGTCCGCCTCCACGAGCTCGTTCTTCAGGGAGCTGATGCGGTTCAGCAGGGCCTTGGGCGCGAAGCGCTTCGGGTCCAGCTCGTGCTGCTTGGCGACGGTGGTGACCAGGCGCAGGCTGTCCGCCGAGTCGTAGATGGTGAACGTGGACTTCAGCCCGATGTTGGCGGCCTCGTTGCGCAGCAGCCGCACGGCGGAGGAGTGGAACGTGGAGATCCACATCCGCTGGGCGGTGGGGCCGATCAGCCCGGCCACGCGCTCGCGCATCTCCGCGGCGGCCTTGTTCGTGAAGGTGATCGCGAGGATCTCGTGGGGGCTGGCCCGGCCCGTGGCCAGCAGCCACGCGATCCGGTGGCTGAGCACGCGCGTCTTGCCCGAGCCTGCGCCGGCGACGATCAGCAGCGGCGAGTCGGTGTGCTGCACGGCCTGCGCCTGTTGCGGGTTCAACCCTGCCACGAGCCCTTCGGGGGTCGGTGCGACGACGCCGCCGGACCGGGCGCCGGCCTCCGGGTCGAAACCGGCGCGGGTGACGGCCGCGGGGACGAGCCCGGGCAGAGCCGTCTCCGGATCCGCGGGGCGGCGGGTCCGGTCGAGGTTCAGGGGCGTGCGTCCGAGCGCGGAGAAGAGGTCAGCCATGGCGGACCCAGTCTAGGCGGGGCTCCGGACGCGACAGGGGGCGCCGTCGTCGCCATCCCCCACCGCGCCGCCCGCCCCGGACTCGCCCCCACCCGCACTTTCGAACGTGATGTGGGGCCTATCTCGCGTTCGAAAGTTCCCATGACCCCGATTTCACGTTCGAAAGTGAGCTGGGCTGGGCTGGGCGGCGCGGGGCCGGGCCGGCTCGGACGGTCTGGGAGGATGGACCGCGGAGGTGCCCCGTGTCCCAGAAGTCCCGCAAGTCCCGTCCGCGCCCGTCGCGGCCCGCCGCGCGCCCGGTCGCCGAGTCCCCGCGCTCCCGTCCCACGCTGCGGGACGTCAACGTCCGTGAGGACCTCGCCGCGGCCGCTGAGCGCGAGGGCAGCCCGGCGATCCCGGTGAGCGCGCTGATCGTGACCACCCTGCTCGTGGGCGCGTACCTCCATCTGCTGGTGCTGCAGCAGATGACCCAGCTCAGCGGCGGCCTGGCGATGCCGGACTCCCTGCTGTTCTACGGGCAGGACCACATCCGCGCGCTCTCCGCGGTCATGGACGAGGACGCCCGCGGCCAGCTGAACTGGGTGCACAAGACGGCCGGCGTGATCTTCCCGATCGCCGTGGCACTGACGGTCACCGCGGTCGGCGCATGGCGCCTGCGTCCCGTCGGCGCCAAGTGGGCCGTCTTCGGGCTGGGCGTGCTGTTCGCGGTCGTGGACATCTGCGAGAACATCGCGATCGAGCAGGCGATCGCCGCCGGCGGCCCGGGCACCGGCCTGGCCGCCGCCCTGACGCTGACCCGCTGGGTCCTGCTGGCGCTGCTCGCGCTGGCGGTGGCCGTGATGCTGTGGGCCGGGCGGCGCCGTCGTGGTCGCGCCGCGCGGGCGGCCTGAAAGGCTCGGCTAGACTCGCTCACCGGACCGGCGCGCGCGACGCGCGGTCCGCGCCCCAGTAGCTCAGTTGGATAGAGCGACCCTCTCCTAAAGGGTAGGCCGTCGGTTCGATTCCGGCCTGGGGCACCCGGGTGGCCGGTCCGGCCGCCGCCTCATTCCGCGTCGGCGAACTGCGTGGTGTAGAGCTCCGCGTACCGTCCGTCCGCCGCGAGCAGCTCGGCGTGCGTGCCGCGCTCCACGATCCGCCCGGCCTCGACCACGAGGATCTCGTCCGCGTTGCGCACGGTGGAGAGCCGGTGCGCGATCACGATCGCGGTCCGCCCGGCCAGCGCCTCCCCCAGCGCCTCCTGGATGGCGCGCTCGTTGGTGGAGTCCAGCGCCGCCGTCGCCTCGTCCAGCACCACGACGCGCGGGGCCGCCAGCAGCAGCCGCGCGATCGTCATGCGCTGCCGCTCGCCGCCGGAGAGGCGGTAGCCGCGCTCGCCGACCACGGTATCCAGCCCGTCCGGCAGCGCCTCGACCACGGGGCGCAGGCGGGCCCGCTCGACGGCGTCCCACAGCTGCTCGTCCGTCGCGTCGGGGCGGGCCAGCGTCAGGTTGGCGCGCACGGTCTCGTGGAAGAGGTGGCCGTCCTGGGTCACCATGCCCACGGCCCGCTGCAGGTCCGCGAACGCGAGGTCCCGCACGTCCACGTCGCCGATCTCGACGGCGCCGGAGGTGACGTCGTGCAGGCGCGTGACGAGCGAGGCGATGGTGGACTTGCCCGCACCCGAAGAGCCCACGAGGGCCACGGTGGCCCCGGCGGGCACGGCCACGTCGATCCCGTGCAGCACCTCCTCGCCGCCGCGCGTGTCCAGCACGGCGACCTCCTCGAGGGAGGCCAGGGACACCTGCTCCGCGGTGGGGTAGGCGAAGCGCACGTCCCGCAGCCGCACGGACAGGGGCCCCTCGGGCAGGGCCGCGGGCCGCGCGGGCTCCGTGATGAGCGGCTCCAGGTCCAGGACCTCGAACACGCGCTCGAAGCTCACGAGCGCGCTCATGATCTCCACGCGGGCGTTCGCCAGCGCGGTCAGCGGCGCGTAGAGGCGGGTCAGCAGCAGGGCGAGGGTGACGACGTCGCCGGCGTCGAGGGTGCCCGCGATCGCCTGGAGCCCGCCCACGCCGTACACGGCCGCGAGCGCGAGCGCGGAGACCAGGGTGAGCAGCGTGGTGAAGACGGCCTGGCGCACGGAGATGTCCACGCCGGTGGCGCGCACGCGGTCCGCACGGCGGGCGAACTCGGCGGACTCGGTGGCGGGGCGGCCGAAGAGCTTGATGAGCGTGGCGCCGGGAGCGGAGAACCGCTCGGTCATCTGGTCGCCCATGGCCGCGTTGTGCCCGGCCCGTTCGCGGGACAGGCCCGCCAGCTTCGAGCCGACCGCCCGGGCCGGCAGCAGGAACAGCGGCAGCATCACGAGGGACAGGACGGTGACCTGCCAGCTGGTGGCCACCATGACGCCCAGGGTCAGCGCCACGGACACCACGTTCGCGACGACGCCGGAGAGGGTCCGCGAGATCGCCGACTGCGCCCCGATCACGTCGTTGTTCAGGCGTGAGACGAGCGCGCCGGTGCGGGTGCGCTGGAAGAACGCCACCGGCATGCGCTGCACGTGGTCGAACACGGCGGTGCGCAAGTCGTAGATGACGCGTTCCCCCAGCCCGGAGGAGAGCCACTTGGTGAACACGGACAGCGCCGCGTCGAGCACGGCCACGAGGGCGATCAGCAGTGCCAGCCGCACCACGAGCCCGCGGTCCGCGCCGCCGGTGATCGCATTGACGACGTCGCCGGCCAGCACGGGCGAGGCCACGCCGAGCACCGCGCCCACGATGGACGCCGCGACGAACACGATCAGTCGGGTGCGGTACCGGCCCGCGAACGCGATGGTCCGGCGCACCGTGCCGCGGGCGAGGCTCTGCTGGGCGTCGGACTGTCCGCGGGTCATCCGCATCATGGACATCCGTGCCGCCGACTCCATGCTCATGGGCCCCTCCGCTCTCTCGACCGTTCGAGAGTCTAGGAACCGGCGGGCACGGGCGGGCGCGATTCCGCTTCCGGCGTCAGGCGGCCAGGCGCAGGTAGTCCCGCCACGCTTCGGCGGGCCGCTCCAGCTCGCGGATCCGCCACTGGGCCCCGCGCGGGCGCACCGGCTCCACCCGCAGCCGCCAGCCCAGGGCCTCGAGCGAGCGGTCCGCCTTCGCCCCGTTGCAGCGCAGGCAGCAGGCCACGAGGTTCTCCCACGTGTTCTCGCCGCCCCGCGAGCGCGGCCGCACGTGGTCCACGGTGGTGGCGTGGGCGCCGCAGTAGGCGCAGCGGTGTCCGTCCCGCCGCAGCACGCCCTTGCGGGAGACCGGGGCCGCGTCCGTGTGGGGCACCCGGATGTACTGGTGCAGCAGGATCACGAGGGGCCGGCCCCACGCGCGGGTGGGGCTGCGCATCGGGTCACCGGCGTCCTCGAGCACGCTCGCCTTGCCGGTGGCCACGAGCAGCAGCGCCCGGCGGTCGGAGACGACCGAGAGGGGTTCGTAGCCGGCGTTGAGGACGAGTGTGCGCATCGGGGGCCTCGGAAGCGTGGGGACACAGGGGCGTCGTGTCTCCACGCTAGACGCGGGTGCATCGGCGCGCCACGTGTCGCCTGCGGCGGCGGAAGAGGTTCACCGGCCCGTCACCGGGCCATCACGCCCCCGTCACGCACGACGACGGCGCGCCGCGCCTCAGCCGTCGAGACGCTCGACCCACACGTGCGCGGCCGTGGCCTCGGCCAGCTCGAGGGCCCCGCCGTCCGCGGCCGCGCCGTCCTCCGCCTCGCCCTCGACCCGGATGTACCCGGCGTCGCGGGCGGCCTCGGCACGCACCACACGGCCGGGGGTCACGCCGGCGCCGGCCAGCTGGGCCAGCAGCTCGGGGTCGGTCTGCACGCCCTCGGCCAGCCCGCGGACGCGGAACCGGCCGGCGGTGGCGGCCTCCTCGGAGAGCCGGGCGCCCGCCAGGCCCATGTCGCGGCTCCAGTCCTCGGCGGAGGCCTGCTCGGGCCGGGGCGGGATCGGGGTGCCGTAGGGG
>NZ_JABFAY010000017.1:208555-223457 GCF_017168495.1 Micrococcus sp. KRD096
GGGTGCCGTAGGGGGTCTCGGTGGGGTTCTCCAGCAGCGTGAGCAGGCGGCGCTCCACCTGGTCGCTCATCACGTGCTCCCAGCGGCAGGCCTCCTCGTGGACGAGCTCCCACTCGAGGCCGATCACGTCCGCGAGCAGGCGCTCGGCCAGGCGGTGCTTGCGCAGCACGGACACGGCCCGCTCGCGGCCCGCCACGGTCAGCTCCAGCCGACGGTCCGCGCCCACGTGCACCAGCCCGTCCCGCTCCATGCGGGCCACGGTCTGGGAGACGGTGGGGCCGGAGTGCTCCAGACGCTCGACGATGCGGGCGCGCAGCGGGGGGATGCCCTCCTCCTCGAGCTCGAGGATCGTGCGCAGGTACATCTCGGTGGTGTCGATCAGATCCGTCATGGCACGTCCTCTTCCCTCGGGCTCTTCGTCCCGGACATCCTAGCGAGGCGTGAGTCACGTGGACGGCCGGTGGTCCCGGGCGCGGGAGAATGGGCGCGACCCGCGACCCCGAAGCGTCAGGAGCACGCATGACCTCCCCCGCCGAGATCACCATCCCCCAGGACCTGCTGCCGGCCGACGGCCGCTTCGGCGCCGGCCCCTCCAAGGTCCGCCCCGAGCAGCTGAGCGCGCTCCAGGACGCAGCCGGGCTGCTCGGCACGTCGCACCGTCAGAAGCCGGTCAAGGACCTGGTGGCGAGCGTCCGGTCGGGCGTCGCCGAGCTGTTCTCGGCGCCGGAGGGCTACGAGGTGATCCTCGGCGTCGGCGGCTCCACCGCGTTCTGGGACGCGGCCGCCTTCAGCCTGGTCCGCGAGCGCGCCCAGCATCTGAGCTTCGGCGAGTTCGGCTCGAAGTTCGCCAAGGCCACCGACCAGGCGCCGTTCCTGGCGCCGTCGGACATCCGCACCTCCGAGCCGGGCACCCGCCCCGAGCCGGAGGCCGTGGCCGGGGTCGACGTGTACGCGTGGCCGCACAACGAGACCTCCACCGGCGTGATGGCGCCCGTCGTCCGCCCCGCGGGCATCGACGAGGACGCCCTGGTCGTCGTCGACGCCACCTCGGCCGCGGGCGGCCTGCCGGTGGACGTGTCCGAGGCGGACGTGTACTACTTCGCGCCGCAGAAGAACTTCGCGTCCGACGGCGGTCTGTGGCTCGCGCTGTTCTCCCCGCGGGCCCTGGCGCGGGTCGCGGAGATCAAGGAGTCCGGCCGCTGGATCCCGGCGTTCCTGGACCTGGCCACGGCCGTGGAGAACTCCCTCAAGGACCAGACCTACAACACGCCCGCGCTGGCCACGCTCGTCATGCTGGACGCGCAGCTGCGCTGGATGAACGGCCAGGGCGGGCTGGACGCGATGACCGCCCGCACCGCCGACTCCTCCTCGCGCGTGTACGCGTGGGCCGAGGCGTCGTCGTTCGCCACGCCGTTTGTGGCCCGGCCCGAGGACCGCTCCGCCGTGGTCTGCACCGTCGACTTCTCCGACGACGTCGACGCGGCGGCGGTCGCCCAGGCCCTGCGCGCGAACGGCGTGGTGGACGTGGAGCCCTACCGCAAGCTCGGCCGGAACCAGCTGCGGATCGCGACCTTCGCCGCGACCGAGCCCGAGGACGTCGCGGCGCTGCTGCGCTGCATCGACCACGTGGTCGAGCGCCTGGCCTGAGCCGCCGGGGTGCGCCGGCTCAGCCGCGGTCGGCCGCCGCGGGCTCGGGTGCCGTCTGGGCGGCGTCGTCCGGCGCGGCCTCGGGCGCCGGGGAGCCGGGCACGCGGCCCTCGGCCACGGCCTTGAGCCGCTCGCGTTCCTCCTCGTTCACGCGCTCGGCGTACGGCACCCACGGGGGCGCCACGAGCGAACCCTCCCCCGCCATGAGGCCGGTCTCGCACACGGTGACCTGCTTGGCGCGTGGGGCCCGGGCGATCGTCACGTACCAGAGCCAGCCCGCGTAGCCGGGCATGCGGCACGCGAAGCGGTGCGTCAGGAGCCGGTCGTCGTCCACGAGCACGTCCACGTGCTCCCCCACCTCGTCCGGGGCGGCCAGCCCGGCCAGCCCCGCGCGGGCGGCGTCCACGGCGGCGGCGAGCAGCTCGTCGCGGCGCGGGGCCCGGCGACGCGCGGGCGGCGCGGCCGTCCTCTCCTCGGCGGGCGCGGGCTCGGCGTCGGGGCTCCGGTGGTCGACGCGCGGGGCGTCGTCGTGGGTGGTCATGGCTCAGGCCTCCAGGTCGTCGGCGACACGGCGCAGCACCTGCGCCATCTTCTGCGCCTGGGCGCGCTGGGGGTAGCGGCCGCGGCGCAGGCCGTTGGAGGTCTGGTCCAGCCACGTGATGAGGTCCTCCATGAGGACGGCCATCTCGGTGGCGCCGGGTCGGTGGTTGCGGACCACCGAGGGTGCGGCGTCGAGCACGCGCAGCGAGAGCGCCTGCTTGCCGCGGCGGCCCTCGGCCACGCCGAACTCCACGCGGGTGCCTCCGCGCAGCTCGGTCACCCCGGCCGGCAGGGCCGAGGCGGGCACGTGGACCTCCTCACCCTCGTCCGTCTGGGCGAACCCGAAGCCCTTGGTCGAGTCGTAGAACTTGATGCGTCCGGTGGGCATGTGCGTCACCTGCTCCTCGTCATGTGGGTCCACCGCGTCGGGCCGGCGCCGCAGGGGCGGCCGTGCTCTCGTCTCGGGTCGGCGGGGTCCGGCACCGGCGTGGCGGTGCGCCGCGGCATCGGTGGGACCAGCCTGGCCGTGCGCCCGGAGGGGACGGCGGAGGACGTGGTCGTCAATGACCTCCCAGGATAGCCCGACTAGAGTGGCAGGCATGCCTCGGACCCTCCCCGCCTCCGCGCCCGCCGCCGACCCCGCCGATCACCGGGGCGGTCGTGGCGTCGTCCTGGTGCTGGGCGTGGCCGTGACGGCGGTGTCCGCTCTGGCCCTGGTGGTCCTGCTGGTCGCGTACTTCCTGGCGTGGCCGGCGTCCCCGGCGCTGTTCGCGCTCGCGCTGTTCGGCCTGCCCGTCGGCTTCGGCCTGATGCTGCTGCACGTGGTGCTGGGCGCCGTCCGGCGCTCGCGCCCCTGAGCCGTCGGGCCAACGACGCCCCGTGACATCCAGCACCCTTTCAGGGTGTTCCCAGGTCGGGGCGGTTGACTGGGCCCCATGCAGCCTCAGAACCCCGAAGCACGCCTCCTGGTGGTGGACGACGAGCCCAACATCCGCGAGCTGCTCTCCACGTCCCTGCGCTACGCCGGCTTCGAGGTCACGGCCGCGGCCAACGGCCGGGAGGCCCTGGACGCCGCCGAGGAGTTCCAGCCGGACCTGGCCGTGCTGGACGTGATGCTCCCGGACATGGACGGCTTCACCGTGACCCGCCGCCTGCGCTCCGCCGGCCGTCACTTCCCCGTCGTGTTCCTCACCGCGCGGGACGGCACCGAGGACAAGATCACCGGCCTGACGGTCGGCGGCGACGACTACGTGACCAAGCCGTTCTCCCTCGACGAGGTGGTCGCCCGCATCCGCGCCGTGCTGCGCCGCACCGCCTCCCTCGACGACGACGCGGCGGTGCTGCGCGTCGACGACCTCGAGCTCGACGACGACGCACACGAGGTCCGCCGCGGCGGCGAGGTCGTGGAGCTCTCCCCCACCGAGTTCAAGCTGCTGCGCTACCTCATGATGAACCCGAACCGGGTGCTCTCGAAGGCCCAGATCCTGGACCACGTGTGGGAGTACGACTTCAACGGGGACGCCTCGATCGTCGAGTCCTACATCTCCTACCTGCGCCGCAAGATCGACGTCGGCGGCCGCGAGAAGATGATCCACACCAAGCGCGGCGTCGGCTACATGCTCCGCACCGCGGACAAGCGCTGACGTGCGTGCGCGGCTCGACGCCGCGGCGGCCCGCGTCCGCCATCCGCGCGCCTGGCTGAGGGGCACGTGGCAGGGGCAGTCCCTGCGCACCAAGCTGGTCGTGATGATCGCGGCGCTCATGCTGGCCCTGGTCGCCGTGACCGCCCTGGCGACCGCGGCACTGTTCCGCCAGGAGGCGGTGCGCCAGCTGGACGAGGACATGGCCGCCAACCGGGACACCGTCTCGATGTACCTGGCCAACGTCGCCCAGACCGGCGAGTACTACATGCCGCAGCTGCCCATCCTGCGCTTCTACGGCGTCGTGTGGGACAACGAGGGCGCGCGGGTCGTCCAGACCCCGGTGATGCCGGACGCGGACGAGCCGGCCCTGCCGGACATCACCCCGGCCGAGGCCCGCGAGCGCGGCTCCGCCTCCTTCGAGGTGCCCGGCACACAGCCGGACTCGAGCGGCTGGCGCGTGCAGCTGTACGGGCTCAGCAGCGGCGACGGCACCATGGCCGTGGCCCTGCCCCTACAGAGCGTGACCTCCTCCGTCGAGCGCGTCACCTCGATCGTCGTGACCATCGGCCTGCTCGCGACGGCGGGCACCGTGATCGTGGCCAACCTGGCGGTCCAGCGCGCGTTCCGCACCCTGAACCGCGTGGAGCGCACCGCCGCCAAGATCGCCGCCGGCGACCTGAGCCAGCGCGTGGAGAGCGCGGCGCCCGACACCGAGGTGGGCCGGCTCTCCCGCTCCCTCAATGCCATGCTCGCGCACATCGAGTCCGCGTTCCGGGACAAGGAGATCTCCGAGGACAAGATGCGCCGCTTCGTGCAGGACGCCTCCCACGAGCTGCGCACCCCCCTGGTCACCATCCGCGGATTCTCCGAGCTGTACCGGCACGGCGGGCTGCGCGAGGAGGAGGACGTCGCCGCCGCCATGCAGCGCATCGAGTCCGAGGCCACCCGCATGACCCGCCTCGTGGAGGACCTGCTCACCCTGGCCCGCCTCGACGAGCAGCGCCCCCTCGAGCACGCCCCGGTGGACCTGCTCATCCTCGCGATGGACTCCATGATGGACGCCTCCGTGAACGCCCCGGACCGCAAGGTCACCCTCGTGGGCCCCGACGGCGACCGGGCGGCCCCGGCGCCCATCCTCGGCGACGAGAACCGGATGCGCCAGGTGGTGGTGAACCTCATGGCCAACGCCCTGCGCTACACCCCCGCCGGCACCCCCATCGAGATCGCGGTCGGCACCGTCGACCACCTCGGCGGCCAGGCCGGGGCGGACGGCGCGGGCCGCAGCTCCGTGATCGAGATCCGTGACCACGGGCCGGGCGTGTCCGAGGAGGACCGCGCCCGCATCTTCGAGCGGTTCTACCGCGCGGACACCTCCCGGCACCGCGAGACGGGCGGCACGGGGCTCGGCCTGGCCATCGTCGCGGCGATCGTGGCCCAGCACGGCGGCTCCGTCCGGCTGCTGGAGACCGAGGGCGGCGGCGCCACCTTCTCCGTCCACCTGCCGTGGGCACCGTTCGAGGACGAGGCGGACGAGGACGTCGAGGACGAGCGCCCGCCCGCACGGGACACCGACGACGACGCGGCCGGTCCGCCCACCGGCCCCCTCGCCCTGACCGCGCCGTCGGGCGCCGGCGCCAGCGCCACGGACGCCGCCCGGAGCAGCCGCCTGCTGCGCGCGGCGGAGCGGTTCCGTCGCGCCTCGGCCGAGCGCCGCCGTCGGGCGTCTGCTCCTGCACAGGCGCATCAGGCCGACGCCCCGTCCCCAGGCGAGGACGACCCGGCGGCGGAGCGGGACGCCCGTCCCTAGCGTGGTGCCCGGCGGCGCCCGCCGCCCATCAGCACTCATCAGAGGGGACAGTCACATGAGCATCGTGCAGATCGACGTCGAGGACCTGCGGGCCAAGAGCGGGGCGGTGGAGGGCTCCATCGGCCGCCTCCAGGCGGAGGTGAGCACCATGGAGGCCAACCTGCGCCAGCTGCAGGACACCTGGCGCGGCCAGGCGGCCGCGAACTTCCAGGGCGTGCTCACCGAGTGGCGCGCCACCCAGCAGCGCGTGGAGGAGTCCCTGGCGGGCATCCGCCGCGCGATGGACGCCGCCGCCACCCAGTACCAGGACGCGGAGACCGCCAACGCCGCGATGTTCCGGTTCTGAGCGTCCGGAACGGACCGGGGTGCGGCCGGCCGGCCACACCCCGGTCCCTGCTTCCTAGAGTGGAGGCATGACCGTCCTGATCGACCCGCCCGCGTGGCCCGCCCACGGCACCGTGTTCTCCCACCTCGTCTCCGACGCCTCCCTCGAGGAGCTCCACGCGTTCGCGCGGGCGGCGGGGCTCTCGGAGCGGGCCTTCGACCGAGACCACTACGACGTGCCCGCGCACCGACGTGCCGAGCTCGTGGCCCGCGGGGCGGTGCCCGTCACCGGACGGGAGCTGGTGCGCCGGCTCGCCGCCTCGGGGCTGCGCGTGCCCGCCCGGAGCCGCGCCGAGAAGCGGGACGTGGTCCTCGCCCGACGTTGGGCGCGGCTGTTCGAGGGCACGGCGGCGAGCCCCGATGCGGTGACGACGGCGGGACGCGACCTGCTGGCCCGCTGGGCGGAGCCGCATCGGCACTACCACGACCCGGCCCACCTGCTCGCGGTGCTCGAGTCCGTGGACCTGCTCGAGCGGGCGGGGGCGGAGACCGGGCCGGATCCGCGTGCGGTCCGCCTGGCCGCGTGGTTCCACGACGCCGTCTACGCCGGGGACCCCACCGCGCCCGCCGGCCAGGACGAGGCGGACTCGGCCGCCCTGGCCCGGGACGTGCTCACCGATCCGCGGCTGGCCGTGCCGGCCGACGTCGTCGACGAGGTGGCACGCCTCGTGTTGCTCACCGCCGCCCACGACCCCGCCCCGCACGACGCGGCCGGGGCGGTGCTCTCGGACGCGGACCTCGAGGTCCTCGGCCGCTCCCCCGAGGCCTACGCCCGCTACGTGGCCGCGGTGCGGCGGGACTACGCGCACGTGTCCGACGCGGACTGGGCCCGCGGTCGCGGCGCGGTGCTGGACGCCCTGCTGGACGCCGAGCGGCTGTATCGGACCGCGCCCGGCCGAGCACGCTGGGAGGCCGCGGCCCGCCGCAACCTGGCGGCGGAACGAGCCGCGCTGTCGGCCTGAGCGGGGCGCCCCGGTGCTGGCCCGGGACGCGGCGAGGCCCGCCTCCCCGGACGGGGAGACGGGCCTCGCAGGCTGGGCGCCCGAACGGGTCGGGCCGGCTCAGCGGCTGATCACATCATGCCGCCCATGCCGCCCATCGGGTCCATGCCCTCGGCGCCGGCGGCGGCCTTCTCGGGCTTGTCCGCGACCACGGCCTCGGTGGTCAGGAACAGGCCCGCGATGGACGCGGCGTTCTGCAGGGCCGAGCGGGTCACCTTCACCGGGTCGTTGATGCCGGCGGCCAGCAGGTCCTCGTACTCGCCGGTGGCGGCGTTCAGGCCGTGGCCGTCGTCGAGGGTCTTGACCTTGTCCGCCACGACGCCGGGCTCCAGGCCGGCGTTGAAGGCGATCTGCTTCAGCGGGGCCTCGATGGCGACCTTGACGATGTTCGCGCCGGTGGCCTCGTCGCCCTCGAGCTGCAGGCCGCCGAACGCCTTGGCGCCGGCCTGGATCAGGGCCACGCCGCCGCCGGCGACGATGCCCTCCTCCACCGCGGCCTTGGCGTTGCGCACGGCGTCCTCGATGCGGTGCTTGCGCTCCTTGAGCTCCACCTCGGTGGCCGCGCCGGCCTTGATGACGGCCACGCCGCCGGCCAGCTTGGCGAGGCGCTCCTGCAGCTTCTCGCGGTCGTAGTCCGAGTCGGTGTTCTCGATCTCGGAGCGGATCTGGGCCACGCGGCCGGCGATCTGCTCGGCGTCGCCGGCACCCTCCACGATGGTGGTCTCGTCCTTGGTGATGACCACCTTGCGGGCGGTGCCCAGCAGGTCGAGGGTCGCGTTCTCCAGGGACAGGCCCACCTCGGAGGAGATGACCTGGCCGCCGGTGAGGATGGCGATGTCGGCGAGCATGGCCTTGCGGCGGTCACCGAAGCCCGGGGCCTTCACGGCCACGGACTTGAAGGTGCCGCGGATCTTGTTGACCACGAGGGTGGCCAGGGCCTCGCCCTCGACGTCCTCGGCGATGATCAGCAGCGGCTTGCCCGACTGCATGACCTTCTCGAGGATCGCCACCATGTCCTTCACGGAGGAGATCTTCGAGTTGACGATGAGGATGTAGGGATCCTCGAGGACGGCCTCCTGGCGGTCCGCGTCGGTCACGAAGTAACCGGAGATGTAGCCCTTGTCGAAGCGCATGCCCTCGGTGAGCTCGAGCTCGAGGCCGAAGGTGTTGGACTCCTCGACGGTGATGACGCCCTCCTTGCCGACCTTGTCCAGGGCCTCGGCGATGAGGGAGCCGATCTGCTTGTCCGCGGCGGAGATCGAGGCGGTGGCCGCGATCTGGTCCTTGGTCTCGATCTCGCGGGAGGCGGAGAGCAGCTCGGAGGTGACGGCCTCCACGGCCTTCTCGATGCCGCGCTTCAGCGACAGCGGGTCGGCGCCCGCGGCCACGTTGCGCAGGCCCTCGCGGACCAGCGCCTGGGCCAGCACGGTGGCAGTGGTGGTGCCGTCGCCGGCGACGTCGTCGGTCTTCTTGGCGACCTCCTTGACGAGCTCCGCGCCGATCTTCTCGTACGGGTCCTCGAGCTCGATCTCCTTGGCGATGGAGACGCCGTCGTTGGTGATGGTGGGGGCGCCCCACTTCTTCTCCAGCACCACGTTGCGGCCGCGGGGGCCGAGGGTCACCTTCACGGCGTCGGCCAGGGTGTTCAGGCCCTTCTCCAGGCCGCGGCGGGCCTCTTCGTCGAATGCGATGGTCTTGGCCATGTGCAGGTCCTTTCTGGACGTCGGCTTCCTACTGCTGGTGGCTGACCCGCGCCGATGCCCGCGACGGACGGCCCCTGGGGGCCTCACCGGTGGACAGGTCCTCCTCCACGGCGCCGGACCGGCCGGGGTACGGCTGGCAGTCGCGCCTTCGGAGTGCTAACCCCATTATGAGCACTCGCACCGGGAGAGTGCAAAAGGTCTGCGGTGCGGGGCCCGCCCTTCCGCGGACGGCGGACGGCCCCCGGCAGAACGCCTCGGAAGGCGCCCCGCCGGGGGCCGGAAAGGGCGCGCGGCCGACACGGCCGCACGACGGGCGGATCAGCCGGTGACGACCACCGCGACGCCGTTCACCTGCAGGTTCGGGGTCTGCATGACCGGGAAGCCGAGCTCCTTGCCGACCGCCTCGGCGGCGGCCTTGTTGGCCGAGCCGTTGTACAGGACGGTGGAGGACTGGATGCCGTAGCCGCTCCAGTTCTTCGCGTCCACCGAGGTGTAGCCGGCGCCCGTGAGCCGCTGCGCGTAGGAGGCGGCGAGGCCCTGGGTGCGGGTCGCGTTGTACACGGTGACGTGGGTGCCGCGCACGGCCGCGGACTGCGCGGCCGCACGAGAGCTCGACGCGGCCGCAGACTGCGCGGCCGCACGAGAGCTCGACGCGGCCGCAGACTGCGCGGCCGCACGAGAGCTCGACGCGGCCGCAGACTGCGCGGCCGCACGAGAGCTCGACGCGGCCGCAGACTGCGCGGCCGCACGGGAGCTCGACGCGGCCGCGGACTGCGAGCGCGAGGCCTCCGCCGCGGCGGCCGAACGGGACGCGGCGGCGCGCGAGGACTCCGCCGCCTGGACGGCCGCCGCCGACCGGGACGCCTCTGCGGACTGCGCGGCGGCCTCGGAACGCGAGGCCTCCGCCGCCTGTGCCTCCGCGGCGGCACGGGACGACTCAGCGGCCTCCGCGGCGGCACGGGACGACTCGGCGGCCCGGGACGACTCGGCGGCCTCTGCGGCGGCCGCCTCCTGCGCCACCCGCGAGGACTCAGCCGCGGCCGCAGCCGCGGAACGGGACGCCTCCGCCGTGTCCTCGGACGGGGTGGCGGACTCGGTCGCGGATGCAGTCGACGCCGACGCGGAGGACGCCGAGGAGGACTCGGACGACGCCGACGTCGACGTCGACGGCGACGGCTCGACCGCCGGGGCCGTCGTCGAGCTCTCGGCGGCGACGGGCTCGGAGCGGTCGCCGGTGAGCCACGGCAGGACGACGCCCACGAACAGGCCGGCGAGCAGGACGAGGCCGGCCACCCAGAGCAGCGGGCTCAGGCGGCGACCCCCGCCCGCGGCGGTCGCGCCGGCAGCGGCGAAGGACTCGCGGTGCGCGCCGCGCTGGTCCGTGTACTCGGGGACCTCGTCGAAGCGGTCGGGCTGGTAGGCCATGGGTCAGTTCTCCTGGCGGGAAGCGGGCGTGGACGGCGCCGGATCCGCGGGTCCCCTCCGGGCCCGGCTGCGGGTGCCGCGCTTGCGCAGCAGCCGCGTGACCAGCAGGGGTCGGTAGGCCAGGGCGGCCTCACGGTCCAGCAATCCGTTCAACACCTGATAATAGGCGGTCGGAGACAGCCCCAGACGCTCTCGGACGGCGTGGTCCTTGGCCCCGCCGTACCGCCAGGTGGCGGCCTCCAGGTCCAGGACCGCACGCTCCAGGTCCGTCAGCTCGTCCCGTCGCGCCCGCGCGCGGGCACCCTCGTCCGGGGCCGGATCGGGCGAGACGGGCGTGGGGTGGGACATGGCGGCCACTGTACCCACCCGGTCTACCCTCGGGGCATGGAGTTCATCGCGCCCCTGGATCCGGGCTGGGAGGCGGCCCTCGCCCCGCAGGCCGCCGCGTTCGAGCAGGTCGGCGAGCGGCTGCGGGCCCGCCGGGCGGCCGGAGAGCAGGTGCTGCCGGCGCCGGAGCACATCCTGCGGGCGTTCCGTCAGCCGTTCGCGGACGTCCGCGTCCTCGTGCTGGGCCAGGACCCCTACCCGACGCCGGGCCATCCGATCGGCCTGAGCTTCGCGGTGGACCGCCACGTGCGGCCGCTGCCCCGCTCCCTGGCCAACATCCACCGGGAGCTGCACGACGACCTCGGCATCACCCCGCCCGCCCACGGGGACCTCTCCGCGTGGACGGACCAGGGCGTGCTGCTGCTGAACCGCGCCCTCAGCGTGCGGGCCGGCGCACCCGGCAGCCACCGCGGCCTCGGCTGGGAGCAGATCACGGAGGCCGCGGTGCGGGCCCTCTGCGCGCGCGGCACCCCGCTCGTGGGGCTGCTGTGGGGAGCCGACGCGCGGCGCATGGCGCCGCTGCTGACGGCGGCGGGGGCCGGCGTCGTGGAGTCCCCGCATCCCTCGCCCCTGAGCGCCCACCGCGGGTTCTTCGGCTCCCGGCCGTTCAGCCGGGTGAACCGGCTCCTCGAGGCGGCCGGCGCGGCCCCGGTGGACTGGCGCCTGCCCGACTGAGCCGGGCCGCCGGTCAGCCGCGCTGGTGCATCACGAGTTCGGTGGGCAGCAGCGTGCCCATCCGGTCGGTGATCGGCTTGGCCAGGGTGTTGCCGAAGGCGACGCCGGCCGCGATTGCCACGACGATGACCGCGGCGTTGAAGAGTCCCTCGACGCCCAGCAGCGTGGCCCCGGTCTCCACGGTGAACCCGTAGACGGACCGGAACATGGTGAGTCCGGGAAGCAGGAACAGCATGGACGGCAGGACGATCACGAGCGCCGGGGCCGCGAGCCGCTGGGCCACCAGGCGGCCGAGGAACCCGACCGCCGCCGCGGCGACCGCGGGCACCAGCCGGTCGCTGACCCCGATCTGCTGCGCTGCCAGGTACGCGCCGAAGCCGGCCCCGGACACGAGACCGCAGGCCAGGATCTGGGGCCACCGCGACTGCTCCACCACCGCGTCCGCCATGCCCGCGGCCATCACGAGGCCCAGCAGCAGCAGCGGCGGATAGCTCAGCGTCCCCGCCTCGGCCAGGTCCAGCTGTTCGAATCCCACGAGATCCCCGATGCCCACGGCGATCATGATCCCGGCCATCACGCCGGCGAACACGAGCAGCGCGGAGAGGAAGCGGCCCGCGGCGGTCACCGGGAAGCCGTGGATGGCGTCCTGCACCGCGGTGACGAACCTCGCCGTGGGCAGGAGCATCATGATGCCGCCGGCGATCACCAGCGCCGGGTTGACCGGCAGGTCGAGGGCGTGGGCCATCAGCGCGATCACCGTGGCCGTGATCGCCCCGAACATCGTGGAGAAGATCTCCGGGAAGCGCGCCTTGTCCGCCTGGACCTTGAGCCAGAAGACCAGCCAGGTGGAGACCATGCCCAGGGCCGCGCCCGTCCAGGTCCCGCCGATGAACGGCACGAAGCAGGCCACGAACACGCCGGAGAAGAGGACCTCGAAGACGGCGGGGAACGGCTTGGGCTGATGCCGGATCTCCACGAGCCGGCGCTGGGCCTCGGCCCGGTCCACCTCGCCCGCGGCGATCTCCTCGACGAGCCGGTGGACGGCCACGAGCCCCTCGAAGTTCACCGAGGACGAGCGGACCACCCGCTGGAGGGTGAACGGGGCCTCGCCGCGTGAGGAGTCGGGCGCGTAGTTCAGGGAGATGGACTGGTTGGTCAGGTCCACCTCGGTCTCGAGGATCCCGTAGGCCTGCGTGGCCACGATGATCGAGGTCTCCACGTCCAGCGAGGCCGCGCCGAAGCTGAACATCGTCTCGCCCAGCTTGAGCGCGAAGTCCAGGGTCGTGCGGGCCTCAAGGGCCTGCGCCTCCGCGCGGCGCTGCTGCAGCGTGGAGCGCATGCGGCGCCCGTACGGCGAGGAGTGCAGGCGGTCGGCCAGCACGAGCGCCTGCGTCGGCAGGTTCTCGACGAAGACCTCGCGGGAGCGCCGGCCGCGCCGACGCCCGCGCTTCTCGGGCGGACCCGCGGGGACCACCGGGTCCGGGACGGTGATGTCCGGCGCGGGGATCACGTCCGGGGCGGGCAGGGCGCCGTCGGCCTCCGCGGGCGCCAGGACGGAGGTGGGCACCTGCTCAGACAGCGGCGGCTCGGTCAGGGGCGCGTCCGCGGCCGGCTCCGGCAGCGTCTCCGCCTCCGGCTCGGCCGATTCCTCCGGCTGCGGCTCCGGCGCCGAGACCGGATCGGCGGCGGCGGGGCGGACCACGGGCGGCAGCGGCTCCGTCGGCTCGACGGCGACCGCGGCCGGGTGGGCCGACTCCGCCGGGTCGAGGTCGAGCAGGCCGGGGTCCTCCGGGTCGAGCGTGAGGTCGCCGACAGCGGCGGCGTCCTCGGCGCCGGCCGGGCGCAGCACGGGGATGAGCGTGGGGACGGCCGGGGGCTCCGCGATGCGGGGGTCGAACCGCGCCGGCTCCTGGGTGCCCTCCTGCTCCATGCGGCTCACCCTCTCCTTCCGTGTGCGGGCGCTGGACGCGCCACGGCGGTGGGCCGAGCCCCGCCGACGCGTCCATCCAACCACGCCGGCACCTCCCCCGCCGGGGCCGTCGGCACCGCGGCCCGGGGACGCGAAAGGGCCCTCCCGGAGGAGGGCCCTGCTGCGGTGGATCTTACTGGACTCGAACCAGCGACCTCTCGCGTGTGAAGCGAACGCTCTAACCAACTGAGCTAAAGATCCGGGCGTCGCCCCATGGGGGTGACAACTCGAAGAACGATACCTCAGGCGGCGCCGCCTGTCCACCCGGGCGACGGCCGCCCCGCGCACGGCGGAGCGGCCGTCGAGAGCCGACGAGCACGTCAAGGCGTCGGTCAGCGTGGCGCCGGGCTCGACGCCGCCCTGGGCGACCAACGAGGTCCCGGCGCCCGGGGCGGGCTCCGGTCAGGAGCTGCCGCCGAGGGAGGAGACCGCCCTGGTGGCGTCCGCCAGGCCGGCGCCGCAGCCCGCGGAGCAGGACACGGGCATGGACCGGGCCGTGGACGTGAGGGTGGACTCGACCTGGGCCGGGGTGAGGCTCGGCCGCTCGGCCAGCAGCAGGGCGGCCAGGCCCGCGACGTGCGGGGTGGCCATCGAGGTGCCGTTGTAGGCGGCGTGGCCGGCCGTCGTCGGGGTGGTGGCGCCGTTGTTCACGGTCGAGATGATGTTCGCGCCCGGGGCGGTCACGTCCACGGCGGAGCCGTAGTTCGAGAACGAGGCGCGGGCGCCCTGCGAGGTGGAGGCGGCCACCACGATGGTGTTCCGGCAGTTGGCCGGGCGCACGTTGGCGGCGGGCTGGTTCTCGTTGCCCGCCGCCACGACGACGGGCACGCCGCGGGAGACGGCCGCGTTGATCGCGTTCTGGTAGGTGGTGCCGCACGTGCCGGAGCCGCCGAGGGACATGTTGATGACGTCCGCCGGGTTCGGGTTGGCCGGCACGCCCGCCACGGTGCCGCCGGCGGCCCACACGACCGCGTCGGCGATGTCGGACAGCGAACCGCCGCACTTGCCGAGCACGCGGATGGGCTGGATCTTCGCGTTCGGGGCCACGCCGACGACACCCTGGGAGTCGGCCACGGCCGCGACGGTGCCCGCCACGTGGGTGCCGTGCCACGAGGAGTCGGAGGCACCGGCGGTGCCGCACTCGCCGGCGGCGTACCAGTCGCCCTCGTCGCGCGGGTTGGAGTCGCGGCCCCCGCCGTCGCGCGCCGCCCTGCCGTCGGAGATGAAGTCGTAGCCGGGCACGACGTTGCGGTCGAGGTCCGGGTGGGAGGTGATGCCGGTGTCGATGACGGCCACGGTCGCACCGGAGCCCGTCGTGCGGTCCCACGCCCCGGGGACCCGCATGCCGTGGGTGCCGGTGAAGCCCCACTGCTGCGAGTAGAGGGCGTCCACGGGACTCAGGCCGGTGGCGGTGAGGATGGCGTCCGGCTCCACGGCCTCGACCGCCCCGGAGGCCTTCAGGTCGGCCATGAACTTCGCGGACTCGGCCTGATCCAGCTTGCGGTCCGCCTTGACCACGCGGGAGCCGAGCGCGGTCTCACGCAGCTCCTTCACGGAGACGCCGGCCTCCTTCGCGGCCTTGCCCCAGGCGTTGGCTCGGCCCTTCGCGTGGGCGGTGGCGGCGGTCTCCTTGTAGGTGACGATGAAGGAGTCGTAGCCGTCGGCGTTCGGGTCCTCGACCTGCGCCGCCGCCAGGGGCGAGGCGGCGGTCGGGGTGGCTG
>NZ_JABFAY010000018.1:0-4298 GCF_017168495.1 Micrococcus sp. KRD096
GTTCAGTCGGGGGATGGATACGATCAGCATCCCACCGGATCCGGCGAAGGACACCATGACCAGCTCACTGCTCACTGACCTCCGCGAGCGCGTCATCGACGAGGCGGAACCGTTGCCCGGCCTGTTGCGCAAGTGCCTGATGCTCGGCGCGCAGACCGGCTCGCAGAGCCTGCGGGAGTGGGCGAGGTTCGAGCTCAACGGCTACCCGGACGATGTCGACGCGCCTGCCTACCGGAGCATCCATGCCGGCATGCTCATGTCCTCCATCAGCGGCAACACCGTCGTGAGCAGGCAACCCGTCTCGTGGTACGACTTCCCCGACGACGTCCGGGAGGTGGTCCCCGAACTGCTGACCCTCAAGGGGCCTCTGGCGGAGATCGAGGAGATGGCGACTCGGGAGGCGTTCCACTACGGGACCGGCCCGCTCAGTGCAGCGCAGATGGTGTTCAACGCCATCCTGCCGCCGCATCAGCAGATCACCAGCCTGATGTACGCGGTGCCCGGTCCGACCCTCCGCGGCATCGTGGACCGCATCCGCACCAGCCTGGTCGAGCTCGTCGCCGACCTCACCGCCGACACCCCCCTCGGTGAGCTGCCCAGCCGCGCCGCGGTCGATGCCGCGCTGAGCGATCGCGTGGGCGTGCAATACATCACCTATCTCCACGCGCCGTCTGGCCCTGTGGCTGTCGGCGAGGGCGCCCATGCTCAGGGCACGGTCGAAGACCTCTCTCGCGCGCTTGCAGACCTGCGTGTGATGGCGGAGAAGGAGGGGGAGGAGGAGTTGACCGAGGCCATCGACGAACTCCAGCAGGCGCTCCAGGAAGACCAGCCCGCCGTCGGCCCTGTGGCTGAGGGAGCCGGTCGCCTGCGTCGTCTCGCCGCCAACGTAGGGAGCGCGGCCCTGGGGTCCGCCGTCACGGGGGTGGTGGAGACTGCCACCGCCATGGCCTTCGGCGGCGTCTTCGGCTGAGGGCCCGGGGGCCGCGTGCCGCCGAGGGCGGGCGACGTCGCCCCGCCGGCGTGCGCCAGGATCTCAGCCCCCCGATCCGAGAGAGCGGGCCGGGGACGCCGACGGGCGCGGACCGTGCGGTCCGCGCCCGTCGGGGGAGGTGGCGGCTCAGGGCTGGGGGTGATCCAGCTCGTGAGCGGCCATGGCGTCCAGGGTGCGGACCAGCTCGGGGAAGAGCATGGTCAGCACCTCGATGGAGCGGGCGCCCTTGGGGTGGTCGGCGACGGCGCGCCAGTGGCGGGCCACGGTGCGCGCGTGGTTGTCGCGGCGGGTGTAGAAGGCCTTGGCGTCCTGATACCCGGCCTTGTAGCCGTCGGCGTAGGTGGGGGTGGTGGTCTGCTGCTCCATGAGCTGCCTCCTCCAGTAAGGGTGCAGGTGGCCGAATGCCTCCCGCTGTGTCAAACCATACACTCACGATGTTGTGGTGGCCAACCCGCGAGCGCGGGCAGGGCGGGGACGTGTCGCGGAGATCCGCAGCCGGCAGCTGCACCTGGAGCTACCGGCTGCGCGGTCGAGTCCGCGACAGGGGGGGTGCCTCTATGGTTTTCGTCAAGCCGCGAGAGCGACTGATGATGGTGCTGGCGGGGCGGTCGGATCTTGATACAGGGTGCCATCGCGGAGCATCGCGTAGAGCACGTCCGTGCGGCGCCGGGCCAGCGCGATCAGCGCCTGGTTGTGGCGTTTGCCCTGGGCTCGTTTGCGGTCGTAGTACGCCCTGGAAGGCGGGTGTGACAGCGAAGCGAACGCTGAGAGGAACAGGGCCCGCTTCAGTCGCTTGTTCCCGCCCCGGGCTACGTGCTCTCCGCGGATCGAGGTCCCGGAGCGTCGGGTGACCGGGGCGATCCCGGCGTAGGAGGCCAGATGCCCGGCATCGACGAAGTCCTTGCCCACAACTTCAGTGAGGATGCGTGCGGCGGTCCTGATCCCTACTCCGGGCATCGAGATCAGGACCGGGTGAAGAGGGTGGGCCTCCACTGCAGCCTCCACCTGGGAGGCCAGGCCGGCCCGCTGACGGGTCAGGCCGGCGAGCTGTTCTGCCAGGATCGGGACCACGGTGGCCGCGGCCTGCGTGCCGGCCACGACCACGGACTGCTCGTCCAGGGCTTGGAAGATCTGTTCCGTGAGAGAAGCGGCCAGGCGTGGGGCGTGCTTGCGCAGCCTGGCCCGCACATGCCCCGGCCCAGCCGTTCTGAGCTGTGCCGGGGTGGGGTAGCGGCCGAGAAGGTCTGCCACGGCGGGGTGGGTGATCCTGGGCCCGAGCACGCGCTCGAGCGCGGGGTGGATCTGGGTGAGGAGTCCGCGCAGCCGGTTCGAGGTCGCGGTGATCTGCGCGGCGAGGTCGTCATCGAACCCGGCGAGCATGGCCAGCTCGGCGATCTGTTCCTCATCGACTCGGATGGAGCGCAGCGTATGGGGCATCGTGCGGGCTGCTTCAGCGATGATCGCCGCGTCCTTGGCGTCGGTCTTGGCCGAGCCGGGGTGCAGGTCAGCGATCCGTCGCATTGCCAGCCCGGGCAGGTACGCCACCTCAACGCCGTCGCAGGCCTGGGCCACGGCCACGGGCAGGGCGCCGATCGTGGCCGGTTGATCGACGACGAGCAGCGCGGGCCCGTGGGCGCGGGCGAGCTCGTCGAGGATGCCGCGTAGGCGGGTCTCGTCGTTGGGCAGGGCCTTGTCATAGACCTTTTTCCCGGCCGCGGTGAGGGCCACGGCGTGGTGCTCGGCCTTGCCGACGTCAAGGCCGATGAACACGGCCGGGTGCTGCTGTGCTGTCATGATCGTTCCCTTCTGGTGCGCCGGTGGCGTGTGCTGGCCGGCCGGGAGGTGATCACGCTCGGCATCCACGTTACGAAGGCCCTTGTCAGCCGGGTCCTGCCTCTATCAGCGATCCGTGACCACCGGACCGGTCCTGGGTGACAACACCCCCCGGATCATGGATGACTGGGGGCAAACGATCATGCCCAGGACCGGCCGGTCAGCACTCCCTGATCCTGCCGGATCCAGGAGCCACGAAGAAGGTAACGTGGCGCCGGTGAGCGGCCCCCGGGCCGGTTCGGTCAGCCCTTGACGGGCTTCCCGGACAGGTCGAGGTCGGCGGCGACCACGGCTACCGAGGTGGCGCGGATCATGGCGGACACGGCGCGCACGTGTGCGTGGCACGGGACGCACGCCTTGGCGAGCGCCAGGCGCTCGTCGGCCTGGGTCCCCTGGCCTCGGAGCCAGGACACGTAGGCCAGCGCGGCCAGCGCGCCGGCGGCGGCCTCACGCGGACCCATGGCCACGGCGGCGTTGAGCACCGCCTCCGCCTCCACCGTGGTCTTCCAGCTCAGCCCGTCCGGGAACGTGCCCGTGTGGAAGTCCACCCCCTCCATCCGCCGCGGCCCGGTCGCATCCACCAGGGCCACGTAGAGGTACTCGGGAGCCTGGCGATCTAGGGTCGCCATGGCGGGCGGGCATGCAAGAGCCCCCCTGAAGGAAGATCCTCCAGAGGGGCTCAACTTTGCATTTTCTCCTAATCAAAGGAGTAGAAATATCCAAATCAGTATTTCCACGATGTGGGGTAAGAGATCGGATGCGAGGGAGGCTATCGCCTCCCAGGGGACTGCATGAAGCCACTCGGCGACCTTCTCGGCGGCCTCGACAGTGTCGGTGACTGCGACCATGCGGTCGGCAAAAAACGACAATGAATATGAGCATTGGGTTTTGCGTGATGCGTCTGATCCACCTGCTCAAGGTGGACGGACGGTGCGTGCCTAACGGATCCTTACAGGAGCCTCTCCCTGTCTCGTAGCGGGTGTGATGTGCATGTGTCAGGCCGCTGTAGCGGCCTCGTACTCTGCCATGGGTCATGCTTCGTTTCCTCTCTTTGTGAGGCACCCGCGCGGCGAGTTCCGCGGGGCGCACCGGGAGTTCCCCAGCCTTTCAAGTATAGCAAAGGAGGGACAGAAAAGCAAATCAGAAGGTGTTTAGGGAATGCACCTATGGGAACCCGCACGAATCCAGGAAGAGTAGGCCGAAGAAGGGCAGTTGGTTAGCGTCTACTGAACACCACCACTGGCACCTGGGAGAGCGACCCAGTGCCCACGGCCATCAGTGGCGAGCGAGTGTGGAGGGCGGGGACGTGTCGCGGAGGGACGCTGCCGGCTCCGTGAGCTCGAGCTGCCGGCCGCCGCGGCTGCTGGAGCTGGGCATCCGGGGCATGTCCCCGGCACGCCGCGGGGTCTGGAAGCGATGCGTGGGGGCTGGTGGCACGGGGTGCGGCCGGTGCGCGGCCGCGACTGGCGTGCTC
>NZ_JABFAY010000018.1:4398-25100 GCF_017168495.1 Micrococcus sp. KRD096
ACGAGCAACGCGGGCAAACCAGATGGCCAGCACCGGGCAGTTCCCGTGGCCATCACTGGGCAGTCCTCATGGCCGTCAGCGGGTCATTCCCTGGCCACCTATGGGCAGCTTTTCATGGCCGCTTACAGGGGCGCGGGTGGAGCGGCGGGAGGAAGCCCGCGCAGCGGCAGGAATCCCGCAGACCCCACGGCGAACCGGTACGGGATCTGGTGGTCGATCCCGGTGGCCATCGTCGCAAGCGTCTCGCAGGTGCCTGCGGGGTTGGATCTCATCGGAGACGACTCCGGGGCGGGGACGGCCGCCGTGACCCCGTGGAACGATGTCGGACGTACGTACAAGGTGACCAGCCCGGGTGACCGGGCCCGGCTGTGGCGTAGCGTCCCTCTGGACGTGAGCGCCTCCAGGCGGCACGACTGGCACCGGGTGACCGGGAACCGAGTGGCAGGGGACCGGGAGGGCGGGTCGATGGTTGCACCCGGATCGGAAACGTGGAGCCCAGGAGTGGGATGCGCTCCACCTGACGGCACTCGGCTGCCTCGCCTCCGCCGCGCGCTGCCTGCCCGTCGCCTCGGGCGTCGCGACCGTGCTCGCCGGGTGGAACCCGGGCACGACGCTGTGGCTGACCGACGTCGTCCGACCCGCGCATGCACCCGTGCAGGGGTGGCGCCGGGACCCCGACGACGGCGCGTGGGTCTGGCGTCCAGATGCGCCGGACGACGCTTCCAGGGGAGGAGAACGGCCGGTTCGGCGTGGCCCGGTCGCAGGCTGAGAACCCGCAGCCTCCCGTATCCCGAACGAAAGCACCGCCGGAGGCTCCCGTTTCCCGGACGAAAGTGTCCAGACGACAGAGGACGCGAAGGGGCGGGAGTCCGGACAGCGGAAGGCCCCGCACACCGAGCGGTGTGCGGGGCCTTCTACGTCCGAGAGGATCCGCGGTCAGCCGTCGATCTTCGGGTTGTGCGAGCTCGGGTCGGCGCCCAGCTCGTGGTGGCCGCCGTCCTCGTGGCCGTGCTGGCCGTGGGTGCGGGCCTCCACCAGCTCCTCGCGGGAGACCGGGGCGACGCGATCCTGGTAGAACATGCGGTTCAGGCCGGCACGGGCCTTCTCCAGCGCGCCCACCTTGCCGTTGCGGCCGGGCATGGCCGGCACCGGGCGGCGGTCCTCGAAGGACACCAGGCGGTACAGCTCGTAGTCGGTGAGCTGGCGGTGACGCTCGTGGAAGCCGCCCTCGGGGGACATCTCGATGACGCCGGCCTCGTGGCCGTGGAGCACCAGCTCACGGTCCTTGCGCTGCAGGGACAGGCAGATGCGGCGGGTCACGATGAAGGCGATCACCGGGCCGAGGAAGAACAGCGCGCGCAGCACGTACAGCACGTCGTTCAGGGAGAGGTGGAAGTGGGTGGCGATGAGGTCCGAGGACGCGGCCGCCCACATGACGCAGTACCAGACGACGGCGGCCACGCCGATGCCCGTGCGGGCCGGGGCGTTGCGCGGACGGTCGAGCAGGTGGTGCTCAGTGTTGTCCTTGGTGATCCACCGCTCGATCCAGGGCCAGGTGCACATGCCGACGAGCAGGACGCCGACCGGGATCAGCGGCACGAGCACGCCCATGGGCAGGGACACCGAGGAGCCCCACGGCATCGGGATGTTCCAGAGGAAGGAGTAGTCGCCGATCATGCCCGGCATGAGGCGCAGGGCGCCGTCGAACACGCCGATGTACCAGTCGGGCTGGGTGCCGGCCTGCACCGGGGACGGATCGTACGGGCCGTAGTTCCAGTTGGCGTTGATCGTCACCGTGGAGGCGATGAGCGCGAGCACACCGAACACGATGAAGAAGAAGCCGCCGGCCTTGGCCGCGTACACGGGGCCCACCGGGTAGCCGACCACGTTGTCCTCGGTGCGGCCCGGGCCCGGGTACTGGGTGTGCTTGTGCACGACGACCATGAACAGGTGGATGCCGATCAGCAGCAGGATGGCGGCCGGCACGATCATGATGTGCAGGGCGTACAGGCGGCCGATGACCGAGTGGCCGGGGAACTCGCCGCCGAAGAAGAAGGCGGAGAGGTACGTGCCCACCAGCGGCAGCGACTTCAGGATGCCGTCGATGATGCGCAGGCCGTTGCCGGAGAGCACCTCGTCGGGCAGGGAGTAGCCGGTGAAGCCGGCGGCCCAGCCGGCCATCAGCAGGAAGCAGCCGACCAGCCAGTTCAGCTCACGCGGGCGACGGAACGCGCCGGTGAAGAACACGCGCAGCATGTGGACGGACATGGCCGCCACGAACATCAGCGCCGCCCAGTGGTGCAGCTGGCGCATGAACAGGCCGCCGCGCACGTCGAACGAGATGTCCAGGGTCGAGGCGTAGGCCGCGGACATCTCGATGCCGCGCAGCGGGGCGTAGGCCCCGTCGTAGACGACCTCCGACATGGAGGGGTCGAAGAAGAGGGTGAGGAACGCGCCGGACAGCAGCAGGATGACGAAGCTGTACAGGGCGACCTCGCCGAACATGAACGTCCAGTGGTCCGGGAAGATCTTGCGGCCGAAGAACTTCACGATCGGCGACATGCCCATGCGAGTGTCGACGAAGTTGGCGATGCGGCCGGTCGTGGTCGCCGGCTGGAACTCATTCACGGTGGTGCTCATAGGTGTCAGCCACGCTCCCAGTAGACAGGCCCGACGGGCTCATGGAAATCGCTCTGGGCCACGAGGTAGCCCTCATCGTCCACGGTGATCGGCAGCTGCGGCAGCGCGTGGCTGGCCGGGCCGAAGATGACCTTGCACTCCTGCGTCAGGTCGAAGGTCGACTGGTGGCAGGGGCAGAGCAGGTGGTGGGTGTGCTGCTCGTACAGGGCGATCGGGCAGCCCACGTGCGTGCAGACCTTGGAGTAGGCGAAGATCCCGTCCACGTTCCAGTCCTCGCGACCCGGGGTGATCTTCACCTTGGCCGGGTCGAGGCGCATGAGCAGGACGACGGCCTTGGCCTTCTGGTTGAGCTTGTCAGGGCCCAGGTCGTTCAGGCCGTCGGGGATGACGTGCACGGCGGAGCCGAGCGTGACGTCCGAGGCCTTGATGGGGGAGCCGGTGGGGTCGCGCACGAGGCGCACGCCCTCGGCCCACATGGTGTGACGCAGACGCTCCGGACCGAAGTTGTGGATCTCCTCATCTGAGAAGTTGTCCGAGTCGTCCAGATCGCGGAACACGGCGATGAACGGCAGGGGGGCCAGCAGGGCGGCACCGATCAGGGTGTTGCGCAGCAGGGGGCGGCGCTTGATCTGCGACTCGTCCAGGATCTCGGAGATCATCCCGGTGGCGGCCACGCGGTCGTCCTCCGAGCGGATCTCGTGACGGTCCTCCACGGTCTCGTGGTCCGGCATCAGGGTCTTGGCCCAGTGCACCACGCCGATGCCGATGCCGAACATGGCGAGGGCGGTGCCCAGGCCGAGCAGCAGGTTCTGCAGGTAGATCTTGCTGAACGCCTCGCCGTTGCCGATCTGCCCCACACCGAAGTAGCCGATGAAGAAGAGCACCGTGCCCACGATGGAGATGAGGAACATGACCGAGACCTGACGCTCGGCGCGCTTCGCAGCCTTCGGATCCTCATCGGCCAGGCGCGGACGGTGCGGAGGCAGGCCCGGGTTGTCGATCGCGTACCGGGGCGCGTCCTCGCCGGCGTGCTCGAGGGAATCCGAGCGGTGCTCGGTCCCTTCAAAGCCTTTCTCGCCCATATGTCCTGTTTCCTTTACTCGAGTGATGAATGTCGATGACGGGTGGTCGGCGCGCCTGCGCCGACGGGATCAGGAGGACCGGCTGGTGAGCCAGACCATGAAGCCGATGATCAGCGCCAGGCCAGCGGTCCAGATGAACAGGCCCTCGGAGACGGGGCCGAGCGAGCCGAGGGCGAGGCCGCCGGGGGAGCCCTGGTTCTCGATGGTCTTCAGGTAGGCGATGATGTCGCGCTTGTCCTCGGGCTTGATGTTCGAGTCGGAGAACACCGGCATGTTCTGCGGGCCGGTCTCCATGGCCTCGTAGATGTGCTTCTCCTCCACGCCCTGCAGAGAGGGGGCGTACTTGCCGCGGGTGAGCGCACCGCCGGCCGCGGCCGCGTTGTGGCACATGGCGCAGTTGATGCGGAACAGGTCGCCGCCGCGGGTGATGTCCACGTCCTCGTGGTTCACATCCAGGTACTCGTCCTCGGGGACGGCGGGGCCGGCGCCCAGCGAGGCGACGTAGGCGGCGAGCTGCGCCGTCTGCTCGTCGTTGAACTGGTTCGGCTTGACCTGGGCCTGCGGGCCGTTCATCTGCATCGGCATGCGGCCGGTGCCCACCTGGAAGTCGACGGAGGCGGCGCCGACACCGATCAGGGACGGACCGGAGGGACCCCCCGCGGCACCCGTGCCGTGGCACGAGGCGCAGTTCGCGTTGAAGAGCTTCTCGCCCTCGGAGATGTCATCAGCCGAGGCGGCCGCGGTGACCTGCGTGGCCGCCTGCGCCTGGTTCACGGTGCTCGCGACGGAGTACAGTCCGCCGGTCACCAGGAGTCCCAGCAGGAGGAGCGCCAGCCCCATCAGGGGATGGCGTCGGTTCTGCGAAAGTGCCTTCACGGGGGTTTCCTATCGTTCTCTTCCCGGGCGGGCCGCTCATGCTGCCGGCCCGGGCCTGAAGTCGGTGCGGTGAGTGGGGGTCGTCTTACTTCAGGAAGTAGACGATGAAGAACAGGGCGATCCAGACGACGTCCACGAAGTGCCAGTAGTAGGACACGACGATCGCCGACGTCGCCTCGTGGTGGCCGAAGCGGCGGGCCATGTAGGCGCGGCCGATGATGAAGAGGAACGCGATCAGGCCGCCGGTCACGTGGATGGCGTGGAAGCCGGTGGTGATGTAGAACGCCGAGCCGTACGCGTTCGCCGCGACGGTCACACCCTCGGAGACGAGAACCGCGTACTCGTAGGACTGCACCGCCACGAAGATCGAGCCCATGATGAAGGTCAGGATGAACCACTCGACCATGCCCCACTTCCCGAACTGCAGGAAGCCGCCGGTGCGGCGGGGCTGAAGGCGCTCGGCGGCGAGGACGCCGAACTGGGCGGTGACGGAGGAGAGCACCAGGATCGTCGTGTTCACCGCGGCGAGCGGGACGTTGAGGATCGCGGTGTGCTCGGCCCAGAGCTCCGGAGACGTGGAGCGCAGGGTGAAGTACATGGCGAAGAGCCCACCGAAGAACATGAGCTCGCTGGCAAGCCACACCATGGTCCCGACCTGCACCATGTTCGGCCGGCTCGGGAGCCCCGTGGTGGGCTGATGGAGAGTGGGGTTAGCTGTGGTCACCCAGCCATTATGGCCCCAAACACCGCCCGGGCGGTAAATCGAACCTACCGTGTCGCAGGACAGGTCGTCAGCACCGTCGGGGGGTTTCAGTGACAGTCGGGGGCTGGCGGCCAGGGGATGTCCAGGTTCACGGCGGGCGGCGCATGACATGGCGCGGTCCCGGGTGCGGCCGGGCCGCTAGGCTCAGTGCGTGAGCACCCCCGAGAACACCGCAGCAGTCCTTGGGACCTCCTGGCCGGAGGTCTTCCGCGCCCTCACCCTCGGTGAGGACCTCAGCGACGACGTCGCCGCGTGGGCCATGGGGGAGATGATGGCCGGCGACGCCACCGAGGGGCAGGTGGGCGGATTCCTCCTCGCCCTGGCCGCCAAGGGCGTGACGGTGCCGGAGCTGCGCGGCCTGACCGAGGCGATGGTCCAGGCGGCGAACCCGGTGCACGTGCCGGGGGAGACCCTCGACGTCGTGGGCACGGGCGGCGACCGCCTGGGGACCGTGAACCTCTCCACGATGTCCTCGCTCGTGGCCGCCGGTGCGGGCGCGCGGATCGTCAAGCACGGGAACCGCGGCGCCTCGTCCACCGCCGGCGCGGCCGACGTGATCGAGGCCCTCGGCGTGGACCTGTCCATGCCGGCCCGGAAGGCCGAGGAGTGCGCCGAGGCCGTGGGCATCACGTTCCTCTTCGCCCAGAACTACCACCCGTCCATGAAGTATGTGGCCCCGGTGCGCAAGCAGCTCGGCGTGCCCACCGTGTTCAACTTCCTCGGCCCCCTGAGCAATCCGGCCCAGGTCACCGCCCAGGCCCTGGGCTGCTCGAGTGAGGCCATGGTCCCGCTGCTCGCCCAGGTGCTCGCGGACCGAGGGGTGCGCGGCTTCGTCTTCCGCGGGGCGGACGGCCGGGACAAGATCACGACGTCGGGGCCGTCGACCGTCATGGAGGTCCGGGACGGTGTGCGCACCCACGAGCTCGACCCCCGCGAGCTGGGCATCGACCTGGCCCCCGTTCAGGCCCTGGCCGGGCGGGACGGCGCCTACAACGCGACCCTCGTCCGCGCTCTGCTGGCGGGGGAGAAGGGTCCGATCCGCGACGCCGTCCTCCTCAACGCGGCCGCGGGCCTGACGGCCTGGGACCGCGACGCGGACGCGCCGCTGATGGAGCGACTGGCGGCCAACATGACGCGGGCCGCCGAGTCGATCGACTCCGGCGCCGCGCGTGACGTCCTGGACCGCTGGGTCGCCTTCTCCCGGTCCTGATGGTGCGACGACGGGCCCTCCCCGGCGAGGTGGGGTCCGTCGTCGAGAAGACGCTCAGGAGTCGAAGCCGAGCGCCCATCCCTCGCCGAGGTCCTCGGACGAGTAGGTCCGGAAGGCCAGCATGGTCTCGGTGTCCTGGATCCCGTCGACCTTGGAGAGGTGGTCGGCGATCACGTCGGCGAGGTCCTCGTAGCGGCGCACCTTGACCATCGCCACCAGGTCCCATGCGCCGGTCACGGAGTAGACCGACCCGACCCCCTCGAGCGCGGCGAGGGTCTCGGCGGTCTCCGGGATGCTGGATTTGTCGGTCTTGATCAAGACGATGGCGGTGACCACGGGCGGTCCTCATTTCCTCGATGCTGTGGGTCCGGTGTCCCCGACGATCCTAGCTGCGCGCCGGGCCCTCACCTCCGGGTGCGGCGCACCAGCCAGGCGGTCACGGCCCGGCGGCCCAGGAGCAGGACGCCCAGCACCCCGAGTGCCACGAGCACGAAGGACACCGGTGCACCACCGAGACCGAAGGCCACGCGCAGGACCATGCCGACCGCCACGGTCCCCAGCCAGACGATCACGCCGTGGGGCCACACGCGGGCCCACGTCCGGTGTCCGGCGGTCACCCCGGTCATGAGGAGGAGGCCCACCAGGAACGGCGCCGCCGTGACCAGCAGACCCAGCGGGCCGCGCTCCGTGGAGTGCTGCCCCTGACCCAGAGCCACGAAGAGGAGGGTGAGCAGGAGGTCGACGGCAAGCGCCGGCAGGGCGCCGCGCGGGGCGCGATGCTCGGCGGGCGCGGCACGACGGGCGGTGGGGGAGGACGTCATGCATCCAGTCTGGCCCACCGCGGAGGATCGGCGCGGAGCGCCCGCTCGAGGGAGTCTGTGGACGGGACCTACGACAAAATCCCATCTTTGTCGGAGCTAGGCTCTCCGTATGGTGTCCGTACATCTGGTGCCCATCCGACCGACCGCCGCCACGGCCGACGACGCCCGACGTCTGGCAGCCGCGCTGCTCGACGATCCCCGCCCGGGCGCAGCTGTGATCTCGGCGGCGTGGCATATCGACGAAACCGATGCGACGCCGCACGACGGTGAGCTGGCCGTCACTCTCGACGGCATGGCGGCGGGGGTGGGCCTGGCACTGTGGGCCGTGCGGTCTGGGTCCTGGGCGGTGCTGCTGGATCCAGAGGGCAACTACGACAAGCAGTCAGCCTTGTCACATATCACAGCAGGGGAGCGGCGCCGCGCCCGGCGAGCACCGGGACGGCTGGTGCTGCCGCACGGACGACGCCCGGGCCGCGCCTCGGAGACCGGCCGAGAGGCTGATCTGCGCTGTGCAGAGGCCACCCTGCAGCTGGTCGCCACGGTGGAACGGCGCCGGTCCGATGACCAGCATGCGGCGGGGCGGCTGGTGGAAGCCGGCGCCAGTCAGCGAGAGGCGGCGGCGGAGCTCGGGATCAGTCAGCAGGCCGTCCATTCCCGGTTGCGGCACGGGCTCTGGCACGAGAGCCGGACGGCCGTGGCGGCCGTCCTGCCGTTGCTGGAGCGGCTGTCCGCAGACCCGGGGGAGTGAACCCCGGCACGCGGTGTCGGTGCCGCCCGGCGCGGCCACCTGGGCCAGGTCCCGATGCGGCGCGTGCCGTGCAGGCGACCGCCCGAAGGGGAGGCGAAGAACGGGCTAGTTGACATAATGTACATTATCGGCGCAACGCAGAACGGCGGACAGGGACGCCCGCGCGGCGGGTCTCGCGCGTAGCCTGGACCCATGACGATCATGACCGACCAGCGCGACCGCCCCCTGCACGCGACGATCGCCGTCGTCCTGGCCATCGCCACGGCGGGCTACCTGGCTCCGTGGGCCATTGCCGCCGTCCGCGGCCGTTCCAACGTGTGGGCGGTGTTCTGGGTGAACCTGCTCACCGGGTGGACCGTCCTCGGCTGGTGCATCGCGCTGTTCATGTCACTCACCAGCCATCGCCGGCTGCGGTCCTGGGGTCCGCGCGGCCTCTGACCGCGCAGACCGCCCCTCAGGAAAGGCGCGCGACGACGGCCCGCACACCGTCTCCCTCGGCGATGAGGCACCGCGGGCCGTCGACGTCCGCCTCGTTCGTCTCCGACAGCTCGACCGGCACCTCGAGCTCCCCCGTCGCATCGGCGCCGATCACGCGGAGGGTGAGATCCGGGGCGCGCGTCTCGAGGTAGGTCCCGGACTCGTCGTGCATCTCGAGCCGGGCCTGCGGGATCTCGCCGCGCACGGAGGCTGCGAGGATACGGCGCGCCTCCGGGTCGGTGGCGGCGTCCACGACCCAGCGGTGTCCCAGGACGGAGTGCTCCACCTCGGCCACGACGTCCCCCTCGGCGGGTGCGTCGCCTCGGTAGGCGAACGGGGTCTGGTAGAGCCGGTCCCCCACGCGCACGACCATCGACTCGACGCCGATCTCGCCGACGGGATCGTCGAGCCGGTACGAGCCGACCTTCTCGGCGGCCACGTCCTCGGGCAGTCCGTGCGCCACGAGGCGGCGGCGGATCCATTCGGGCTTGTCCGGGTCCAGGCGTGCGGTGTAGATGAGAGCCATGCCCCGACCGTAGCCCCGACGTCGCTCGCCCGCGAGGGCCCGCCGGCCGGCGGCGCGGCTCAGCCCTGCACGGCCCGCACGGCGTGGTCCATGGCCCGGTAGGCGTCGAGCTCGCGGGCTTCGGCGGCTCCGCCGATCAGACGCACCGACTCCGGCGCGTAGCCCGCGGCCACCAGGTCCTCGACGAGATCCGTCTCGGACTCCTGCCCGGCGCACACGACGACGTCCGTCACGTCCAGGGTCAGCGCCACGCGGGCCTCGGGGTCCTCCGGGGACGGCGCGGTCACGCGCAGGCCGTCGGGGCCGAGGCCCTCGTAGGTCACACCGGAGTGCAGGTGGACCCCGTGCCGCCGCAGCTCGGCGCGGTGCACCCAGCCGGTGGTGGGGCGCAGTCGGACGCCGATCGGTCCGGGGCTGCGCTGGAGCAGGTGGACCTCGCGTCCGGGGTGGGCCGCGGCCGGCTTCGCCAGCTGGCCCGGCGTCTCCGCGGTCAGGGCCACGCCCCAGCGGGCCCGCCAGTGCTCCTGCGTCTCGGGCGTCCCGTCCGGCCGTTCCGTGCCGGCCGCCAGGGCCTCGGCGACATCCACGCCCACGCCGCCGGCGCCGATCACCGCGACGCGCGGACCGACGTCGACGTGGCCCAGGACCACGTCGTCGTACGCATGGACGGCGGGCGCACCCGGCTCCCCCGCCCCGGGCAGAGCGACGGGCCGGGGCCGCACGCCGGTGGTGAGGAGCACCTCGTCGTAGCCTGGCCGCCCATCGTCCGTGAGGAGTGTCTGTGCGGACACCTCCTCCCCGGTCACGAGCGTCACCCCGGATGCCGCCGCGCGGGCCGCCAGGTGCTCCAGCGCGGGACCGAACTCCTCCTTGCCGGGAATGCGGCGGGCGAGCCGGAACTGCCCGCCGGGCTCGGCGTGCCGGTCGAACAGGGTGACCTCGTGCCCGAACCGGGCCGCACGCTCCGCGGCCGTGAGGCCCGCCGGCCCGGCACCGACCACGGCGATCCGGCGCCGGCGGCCGAGGGCCACCGGGACGGGCGCGGCGTACTCCGGCTCCGTCTCCCGCCCGGCGCGGGGGTTCATCAGGCACGAGACCTTGGCCCCGGTGAACACGTGGTCGAGGCAGGCCTGGTTGCAGGCGATGCACGGGGTCAGGGTCCGAGCGCGCGGGTCGCTGATCGCGGCCATCCACTCGGGGTCCGCCAGCAGGGGCCGGGCCAGCCCGACGAGCGCGGCGGCCCCGGACGTCAGCGCCTCCTCCGCCTCGGCGGGGGTGGTGAGCCGGTTGGAGGCGATCACGGGGATGTCGACGGCGGCGGTCAGGTCAGCCGAGGCGGCGAGGAACGCGGCGCGCGGCACGGAGGTCACGATGGTCGGCACACGCGACTCGTGCCACCCGATGCCGGTCATCAGGACGTCCGCTCCGGCGGCCTCGAAGGCCCGGGCGGTGTCCGCGATCTCCGCGCGCGTCTGCCCGTCGGGGACCAGGTCCGCCGCCGAGGTGCGCACCGAGAGCACGCCGCGCTCCCCCAGCGCCTCGCGCACGGCCGCGACCACCGCCGCCGGGAACCGGCGT
This sequence comes from Micrococcus sp. KRD096, assembly GCF_017168495.1. Classification (NCBI taxonomy): domain Bacteria; kingdom Bacillati; phylum Actinomycetota; class Actinomycetes; order Micrococcales; family Micrococcaceae; genus Micrococcus; species Micrococcus sp. KRD096. The sequence goes on from NZ_JABFAY010000018.1 coordinate 15,120, forward strand.
CGGCGCTCGGCGTCGCCCCCGTACTCGTCCGCGCGTCGGTTCGTCGCCGGGGCGAGGAACTGGTTGAGGAGGTAGCCCTCCGAGGCCATGATCTCCACGCCGTCGTATCCGGCCTCCAGGGCCAACGTGGCCGCGCGTGCGAACGCGTTCACGGTCCGCTCGATGTCCGCGGCCGTCATCTCCCGGGGCGTGTGCCGCGAGATCGGCGCTCGCACCGCGGAGGCCGAGACCAGGTCGGGGCTGGGGGCGTAGCGTCCCGCGTGCAGCAGCTGGGCGAGGATCCTGCCCCCGGCGGCGTGGACGGCGTCCGTGACGACGCGATGGGCGCGCGCGTCCTCCTCGCTGGCGAGCATCCCCCCGCCCAGCGTCACCGTGCCCTCGGGGACGACGCCCAGGCCGCCGGTGACGATGAGTCCGACGCCGCCGCGTGCCCGCTCCGCGTAGAACGCCGCCAGCTGCGGCAGGTCGTCGTGCCGATCCTCCAGTCCCATGTGCATCGAGGCCATGACCACCCGGTTGGGCAGCGTGAGGGGGCCCAGGGTGATCGGCTGGAGCAGGGGCGAGACCGCGACGGGTGAAGATGTCATGCAGCTCACATTACCGGGCGGTAGCTCCCGACTTCCAGGACCGCCTGGGGACACGCTGTGTCCAACGCCACTGCGTAGGGCAGGATGGGGATCACACGTCGACGCGCGGCAGACCCGTCCGCGCACCCGACACGGAGGGGAGCGCACGCATGGAGTGGATCGAGGCGAACGCGGGCTGGCTGTGGCTGGTGCTGGCCGCCGGCCTGGCCGGCGTCGAGCTGCTGACCCTCGACCTCGTCTTCCTGATGATCGCCGCCGGGGCCGGCGCGGCGGGGGTGGTCGCGCTCGTGGGCGGCCCGCTGGCGCTCCAGCTCGCGGCGTTCGCCGCCGTCGCCCTGCTGATGCTCGCCGCCGTGCGCCCCGTCGCCCTGCGCCACCTGCGCAAGGACACCGGCGCCGGCGCCTCCTACCTGGACACGCTCCCGGGGCGTCGCGTCGCGGCCCAGGGCGCGATCACCGGCGACGCCGGCACGCTCGCCGTCGACGGCGACACCTGGTCCGCCCGCGTCGAGCCCGGGGCGCCCGACGTCGCCCCCGGCGACGAGGTGACCGTCCTGCGCATCGACGGGGCCACCCTGGTGGTCCGCCCGCTCCCCCGCATCGACTGGCAGGCGGACGGCGCCTGAGCCGCCCCACGTCCTCGTTCCGACCGCACCGACCGCACCGACCGCACCGACCCCAGAAGAAGGGACCCCGATGGAAACCCTCATCGTCCTCGTCGTCCTCGCCGTCCTCGCGGCGGTGATCGTGGCCTCCTCGGTCAAGATCATCCCGCAGGCGCGGACGGCCAACATCGAACGCCTCGGCAAGTACAACCGCACGGCCGGCGCCGGGCTGACCCTGATCATCCCGTTCGTGGACCGCATGCTCCCGATGGTGGACATGCGCGAGCAGGTCGTCTCCTTCCCGCCCCAGCCGGTGATCACCGAGGACAACCTCGTCGTCTCCATCGACACGGTCGTCTACTTCCAGGTCACGGACGCCAAGGCCGCGACCTATGAGATCGCCAACTACATCCACGCGGTGGAGCAGCTCACCACCACCACCCTGCGCAACGTCGTGGGCGGCATGAACCTCGAGGAGGCGCTGACCTCTCGCGACTCCATCAACTCCCAGCTGCGCGGCGTGCTGGACGACGCCACCACGCGCTGGGGCCTGCGGGTCTCGCGGGTGGAGCTCAAGGCCATCGACCCGCCCATGTCCATCCAGGACTCGATGGAGAAGCAGATGCGCGCCGAGCGCGACCGCCGCGCCGCCATCCTCACCGCCGAGGGCACGAAGCAGGCCGCCATCCTCACGGCCGAGGGCGAGCGCCAGTCCCAGATCCTCTCCGCCGAGGGCGAGGCTCAGGCACGCGTGCTGCGCGCCAACGCCGAGGCCGAGGCGATCGAGGTGGTCTTCGACGCCATCCACTCCGGCGGCGCCGACTCCGAGGTCCTGGCCTACCAGTACCTGCAGTCCCTGCCCAAGATCGCCGACGGCCAGGCCACCACCATGTTCGTGGTCCCCGCCGAGCTCACCCGCGCCCTGCAGGGCCTCGGTGAGGCGTTCGCCCCCGGCGACGGCGACCGCCCCACCCCGGAGCGCGCACCCCGGCGTCGGGACTCCGGGGACCGCGCGGGCGAGCCGGGCGCCGAGCACGTCGGCGTCACCCCGGAGCGCGCGCGTCGGCCGCGTGGGTCCCGCCCCACCACCGCGGACGCCCTGCGCGCCAGCGGCGTCATGGACGCGATGACCGCCGGCGCGGTGACGGCGGAGGACATGCCGCAGACCTCGCTCGACGAGGCCCTGGCCACGCCGCAGGAGATTGAGCCCGACCCGTCGGCCGGCCGCACCCCCGGCACCCGCCCGGCCGGCGAGGCCGACGGGAATGCTGTGGGACACTGAATGGTTCCATCAGTGAGGACGACCCGCCGCGCCTCGATCGGCCCGCGCCCCCGCGCGGGCCTCGGCGCGGCCTGACGAGGAGGAAACGTGAGCGATCGCAGCCTGCGGGGCATGCGCCTGGGCGCGCAGTCCCTGGAGTCCGAGGCCGGCGTCGAGCCCGCCGCCCGGCAGCGGGTGGAGTACCGCACGGAGGACGGCGAGCAGGTGTTCGTGACCTTCTCCGTGGAGGCAGACGTGCCGGCCACCTGGACCTCGAAGACCGGCAAGGAGGCGTTCCTCGTCAGCGGCGAGAAGCCGGCTGAGACCGAGGGCAAGCCCGTGCGCACCCACTGGGACATGCTGCGCGAGCGCCGCAGCCTCGAGGAGCTGGAGGAGACCTACAAGATCCAGCTCAACAAGCTGCGCGCCAGCCGCGGCGAGGACGTCGACGCCTGACCCGCCGCTCCCCCATGCACGACGGGGCCGGATCCGCCATGGATCCGGCCCCGTCGTCGTTCGGGGGCTGTGCGCCTCAGAGGCCGAGGCGGGCGCGCAGGCCCTCCCAGCGCGCAGCCAGGCCCCAGCGGGTCACGTTGACCACGGCCTCGCCGATGATGCCGCCGCTCATCTTGGACTCGCCGAGCTCACGCTCCACGAACGTGATCGGGACCTCGACGATCCGCTTGCCGAGCCGGGCCGTGCGGAAGGTCATGTCCACCTGGAACCCGTAGCCCTTGGACTCGATCGCGTCCAGGTCGATCGCACGGAGCGTGTCGGCCCGGTAGGCGCGGTAGCCCGCCGTGATGTCCGTCAGGTTGAGGCCGAGCATGATCCGCGGGTACAGGGAGCCGGCCCACGAGATCATCTTGCGGGAGGTCGGCCAGTTCACCATCTTGCCGCCCGGCACGCGGCGCGAGCCGATCACCAGGTCCGCGGTGCGGACGGCCTCCAGCAGGCGCGGCAGCTGCTCGGGCTGGTGCGAGCCGTCCGCGTCCATCTCGACCAGGACGTCGTAGCCGCGCTCCAGGCCCCAGCGGAACCCGGCGATGTAGGCGCCGCCCAGGCCGTCCTTGGTGGTGCGGTGCAGCACGTGCACGGAGGGGTCCTCGGCGGCGCGGGCGTCGGCCCAGTCGCCGGTGCCGTCCGGGGAGGCGTCGTCCACCACGAGAACGTCGGACTCCGGGACGGCGTCACGGAGTCGGCCGAGGGTCAGCGGCAGCGACTCGATCTCGTTGTACGTGGGGATGATGGTCAGCACGCGCATGTGCGGTTCTCGCCTTCCGGCCGGGGTCGTGGGGGCGGCCCGCCGGTCGGACGGGCCATCGCATCCGTTCGAGTATAGGAAGCGGAGGTCTCAGGCCGGCGTCGCGGCGTCGTGAGCGTCGCGGGCCACGTCCTCCGCGGCGATCCGGCCGTCCACCCAGGTGGCCCGCCAGCGGGGCAGGGCGGTCTCGGCGTCGAGGGCCGGCAGCAGCGGCGTGCCGGCCCGGGTGTCCGTGCTCCACGCCGCCACCCGGCCGTCCGGCGACTGCACAGCGACCGCGTCGGCGTCCCAGACGCCGAACACGGCCGGGGCCGACACGCTCAGGCGCGGGGCGACGGACAGGCGTGCCGCCGGAGCGTCGGGCAGCGCGCGCAGCGGGGTGCGGGTCGCGGCGGCGAAGGCGGAGCGGGCGGAGATGCGCTCGTCCGGGTCGGGGTGGGACAGCGCCGACCGGACGGCGGCCCACGGGTCCCCGGCCGGGCCGGCGCCCAGGCACACGGTGACGGCGTCGGCCAGCAGGCTCGCCACGGGGGCGTGCAGCACGCCGTCCGCGTCGGGGACGACGGTGGCGCTGACCCCGGCGGCGGCCAGGAAGGCGCGGTCCTCGGCGGTGACCGGGTGGGTGACCACGAGCCGATGGCGCACGCGGCCCAGGGCGGCGGTGCCGAGTTCCTCCGCGACCGAGCGCAGGGCGGTCAGGGCCACGTCCTGGGCGGCGGGCCCGGCGTCCGCACCGCCGTCGGGGACGAGGTAGGCCTGCTCCCCCGCCTGGGTCGAGGCCGTCAGGAGGCCGGTGAGCGTGGCGGGGTCGGTGTCGGTCCCGACGGGCAGCCACACCCCGGCCGCCTCGGCGTCCACGCGGTCGGCGTGCCGGTAGACGACGGTCTGGACGTCCTCGTCGGCGGGCGCGGCGCCCGTGTCCTCGGGCCCGGCCAGGACCGTCACGACGGCGGTGCCGCGGCTCAGCGCGTCCCGCGCGTCCGCGGGCCGGGCCAGCGGCTCGACGAACACGGGCACGACGACGGCGCCGTCGAGGTCCCGCCGTTCGTCACCCGGGTCGGCCACGCGGTCCGCGGAGTCGTCCGCGCCGAGCCAGGCGATCATCCCGTCCCGGACCAGCAGCGCCTGTGCGTACGGGTCCGTCGTCGAGTGGATGATGCCGCGGGTCAACAGGTGTGCGCTCACCCGCCCACCCTAGCCCGTGTCAGTCCTCGTCCGCGCGCGGCGCCGAGGCCGCCGGCAGCGAGGTGGCCACGACGCCGCGGGAGACGAGGTCCGCGGCCCGGCGGCAGGCACGGCTGCGACGGGTGTCCCCGGGGACGTTGGCCAGCTGGCCCAGCACGTCGATGACCTGCCGCGCCCAGCGGACGAAGTCGCCCGCGGCGAGGTCCGCGCCGTCAAGGGTGCGGCGCAGGGTGGCGCCCCGCACCCAGCGGTGCATGGGTGCCACCAGCCCGGGGTCCGTCCGGGGCGTCGGCTCGAGCCGGGCCTGGGCCTCGTCCGTGCGCAGGCGCTCCTCGATGCGCTCGGCGGCCTCCGCGACGCGCGCGAGCCGGGGGGTCGGCATCGGGACCAGTCCGGGCTCGGTCTCCCCCTTGCCCTGGTACACGAGCAGCGCGGCGACGGCGGCCCACTCCTCCGGCGTCAGGCCGTCCATGGCCGGATCCTGCAGCACCAGCGAGGTGAACAGGTCCCGCTCGCCGTAGATCCGGCGCAGGGCCTCGCCGCGCTCCGTGAGCGCCGCACGGGGTGAGGGCGCGTCCTCATGCACGTAGCCGTAGGCGCGCAGCAGACCGACCACGCGGTCGAACGTGCGGGCGATGGTGTTGGTGCGGCCCGCGATGCGCTCCCTCAGGACGGAGACCTCCCGCCGCATGGCCCACCAGCGGTCGCCCCAGCGGGCGTGCTCCTCGCGGTCCTGGCAGCCGTGGCACGGGTGGCGGCGCAGCGCCCGGCGCAGCTCCTCGACCCGGGGCGCGGCCGGGTCCTCCCGGAGGCGGAAGCCCGCCGTGCTGCGGCCTCCGGCGGGCGGGCGGCCCGTGCGCACGGCCTCGCGCATGAGCGCGGCGACGTCCTTGCGCTGCGCGGGCGTCTTCACCTGCACCACCTGGGGCAGGGCGGCGCCTGCCACCGGCTCGACCGGCCCGGCGACGTCGTCCACCGTGATGCGGCGCAGCTGCGCCTTGTCCGTGACGACGCCGACGCGCGGATTCTGGGGGTTGCCGGCGGGGAACACGACGACGGCCCGGCCGAGTGAGCGGCCGGCATCGAGCTCGACGACGTCCCCGACCGCGAGGTTCGCGAGCGAGTCCTTCACGGCGGCCAGGTGGGCTCGACGGCGTCCCTGCGAGCCGGACTTCTCCGCGGCCGCGAGCTCCTTGCGCAGGGTGAGGTACTCGGCGAAGTCGCCGAGGTGACACTGCATGGCCTCCTCGTACTTCTCGAGGCTGGCCTGCTTCGAACGGAGCTCGCGGGCCAGGCCCACCACGGAGCGGTCCGCCTGGAACTGGGCGAACGAGGACTCGAGGATGCCCCGCGCCTGCTCCGCGCCGACCTGCGCCAGCAGATTCGCGGACATGTTGTAGGTGGGCCGGAACGAGGAGCGCAGCGGGTACGTGCGGCGCGAGGCCAGGCGCGCGACGGCGGCCGGGTCCAGCCCAGGACGCCACATCACCACGGCGTGGCCCTCGACGTCGATGCCGCGGCGGCCCGCCCGGCCCGTCAGCTGGGTGTACTCCCCCGGCGTGATGTCGACGTGGTTCTCGCCGTTGAACTTGACCAGCTTCTCGATCACCACGGAGCGGGCCGGCATGTTGATGCCGAGGGCGAGGGTCTCCGTGGCGAACACGGCCTTGAGCGCGCCGGCGGTGAACAGGTCCTCGACGGCCTCCTTGAACGGGGGCAGCATGCCGGCGTGGTGGGCCGCGAAGCCCCGGGACAGGCCGTCCCGCCACGCCCAGAACCCGAGGATCTCCAGGTCCTCGACGGGCAGCAGGCGCGCCGCCTCCTCGACCCGCTCGGCCACGAGCGCCTTCTCCCGCGCCGTGGTGAGGTCGAGCCCGGCCCGCAGGCACTGCTCCACGGCGGCGTCGCAGCCGGTCCGGGAGAAGATGAAGGTGATGCATGGCAGCAGCCCGTCGCGGTCGAGGACCCGGATCATCTCCGGACGCGACGTGGACAGCCGCGGTCCGCGCCGCGGGCCGCCGTCGTGACCGCCCGGCCGACCGGAGACCGGCCGCTCCCGGTCCAGTGCGGACGAGCCGGTCCGGCCCCGGCCGCCGTCGCGACCCGTGTGCCGGCCGCCCCTGGCCCGCGGCACGAAGGCGTTCTACACCTCGCGGTGCTGCTGCCGCCCGGGGCGCCCCCAGTCGGCGCGCTGGAACCGGCGCTCGGCCTCCTCCCCCAGGCGCTTGAGCTCGGGGTTGAGCAGGGCCTCCCCGTCCCGGTCCGCGGCGTCCTCGAAGGCGATGTCCTCGGCGAACAGGTCGTAGAGCCGGCCCCCGGCCATGATGTGCTGCCACAGCGGCACCGGCCGGTGTTCCGAGACGATCACGGTGGTGGCGCCCCGGACCGTGTCGAGCCAGGCGCCGAACTCCTCGGCGTTGGACACCGTGGCGGACAGGGAGATCAGCTGCACGTGCTCGGGCAGGTGGATGATGACCTCCTCCCACACCGGTCCCCGGAACCGGTCGGCGAGGTAGTGGACCTCGTCCATGACGACGAAGCCGAGGTCGATGAGGGTGTCCGACTGCGCGTACAGCATGTTGCGCAGCACCTCGGTGGTCATCACGACGACGGGCGCGTCCGGATTGACGGAGGTGTCCCCCGTGAGCAGGCCGACGTTCTCCGCGCCGTGCACGCGGGCGAGGTCCGCGTGCTTCTGGTTGCTGAGGGCCTTGATGGGGGTGGTGTAGAACGCCTTCGTGCCGCGGGCCAGGGCCAGGTGGACGGCGAACTCGCCGACCACCGTCTTGCCGGCACCGGTGGGCGCCGCGACGAGGACGCCGTGGCCGTCCTCGACCTCGGCGCACGCGCGGCGCTGGAAGTCGTCGAGGGGGAAGCCCACGCGTGCGGCGAACCGGCCGAGCTCGGAGCCGGCATGGTGCCGGGCCGCCCGGGCACGGGCGTAGCGCTCCGCCGGGCTCAGCTCGGGTTCGTCGTGCGGGGTCGCGGACGCGGGATGGTGGGCCATGGCCCCACCCTACTGGCGGGTCCGGACGCCGTCGTGGTCGTGCGTCCGGGCGGGAGGGCCGCCGCGTACGACGCTCAGATCTGATCGAGCGGCTTCGGGCCTTCGGCGAGCTCCGCCTCGACGTCCACCTCGCGCTGCCCCGAGCGGCGGTCACGACGACGGTCCCCCCACAGGCACAGGACGATGGCCACGCCGAAGAGGACGACGAGCGGGATCGCCATGTAGAACATGGAGATGGCGTCCGCACCGGGGGCGGCGATCGCGGCGATCAGCATGATCACGAAGACGGTGATGCGCCAGTGGTGGACGATCGTGCGGCCCGGCAGGATGCCGAGCATGTTCAGTCCCACCAGCAGCACCGGCAGGACCATGGCCACGCCGAACGCGAGGTAGAGACGCGTGACGAAGCTGATGTACACCGACGCCGTCGGGAGGTTCGCGCCGCCCTCGGGAGTGAAGCCCACGAAGAACTGGACGGCCTGCGGCATCACGAGCCACCCCAGCGCGATGCCGAAGATGAACAGGGGCACGGCCGCGGCGATGAAGCCCAGGGCGTACTTCTTCTCGGCCTTCTTCAGACCCGGCACGATGAATGCCCAGATCTGGTAGAGCCAGACCGGGCTGGACAGGATGAGCCCGATGAACATGCTGACCTTGAGCATGAGGTCGAACGGCGAGGCCACCGTGTCATAGGCGACGGCCGCCGTGTGTCCCTGGCTGGCGATCTCCTTGACCGGGCGGAACAGCTCCGCCATGACCGGCTGGTAGACGAGGAAGCCGATCACCATGCCGACGGCGACGGCGAGCGCCGACTTCAGCAGTCGGTTACGCAGCTCCGTGAGGTGCTCGCGCAGCGGCATCTCGCCGGTGGGGTTGTCCCGCCGCTTCCGGCGGCGCCGGGTGCGGCGGGCGACCTCGTCGACCTCGGTCATCGGGTGGGGGTCCTTCCGGCTCAGCGCGGGTCGCGCGGGTCGGTCTCGTCACGCTCGACGACGCGGCCCTCGACCGGCTCGTCCGCGGCGGTGGAGCCGGCGCCGGAGCGCTCGTCCGTGGTGCCCTTGCCCTCGGTGCGCATCTGCTTCACCTCGGAGGAGAAGATGCGCATCGACTGGCCGAGGTTGCGGGCCATCGCGGGCAGCTTCGGCGCCGCGAAGAGCAGGATCGCGAGCAGGATGATGATGACGAGCTGCCAGCCCTGGAGTCCAGCCATGATGAAGGGTCCTTTCGATGGGGTTCCGGGGTCCAGGCTACCGCGCCGGCAGGGCCGCCAGGGCATCGCCCAGCGCGTCCGCCACGGACGCCCGGAGGTCGGCGGGGGCCACCACCTCGACGGCGCCGCCGTGGCGTCCGACCAGCGCGGCCGCCACGCCGGCGTCGGTCAGATGCACCCGGGTGAGCCGGTCGCCGTCGGGCAGGTCGGCCTGGGCGTCCGGGCGGTAGCCGGCGGCCGCGTCGCGGACGGGATGGGCCCAGCGCAGCAGCACCGGCACCCCCGCAGTGTCGTCGGGATGGACCCGCCAGCGCGCGGGCCGGGCCCGGGGCGCGAACGTCTCCCCCGTGGGTGCGGGCGCGCTGATCCGGTCCACCCGGAACACCCGGTGGTCCTCGGCGCGACGGCACCACGCCTGCAGGTAGAGGCGCGCCCCGTCCTGCACCAGGGCCAGCGGCTCCACGTCTCGCTCGGTGAGGGCATCGGCATGCACGGAGCGGTAGGTCAGGTGCACGACGGCCCGCTCCGCCACGGCGGCCAGCAGGGTGCGCACCGTCGCGGGGTCCACGGCCACGTCCCAGTGGGCGGCGACGGCGACCGGGGGCTCGCCGGCGGTGTGCGCCTCGGCCTCCCGGAGGGCGGCGTCGTCCGCGTCGTCCGCATCCGGGGCCCCCGCGTCCAGGACCGCGGCGCGGATCCGGCGCTGGGCGGACCGGGCGGCCTCGCGGTCGGCCTCGTCCAGCACCGGCAGGTCCGCGACCGTCTGCAGGGCGGCGACGAGGCTGTGCGCCTCGGGGCGCGTCAGCCGCACGGGACCGGCCAGGTCGGCGGCGCGCTCCACGTGGACGCGGCCACCGACCTC
>NZ_JABFAY010000018.1:25200-65807 GCF_017168495.1 Micrococcus sp. KRD096
GTCACGGGGCCCGGGGTCAGTCGACCGAGACGAGGTCGCAGACGAAGATGAGCGTCTCGTTCGGCCCGATCGCGGAGCCGGCGCCGCGGGCGCCGTAGCCCAGGTGCGGCGGGATCTCGAGGCGGCGGCGGCCGCCGACCTTCATGCCGAGCAGGCCCTGGTCCCAGCCGGCGATGACCTGGCCGACGCCGACGGTCAGGGGCAGCGGGGTGCCGCGGTTCCACGAGGCGTCGAACTCCTCGCCGGTGGACCAGGCCACGCCCACGTAGTGGACCTGCACGCGGGAGCCGGCCTCGACGGCCGGGCCGGAGCCCTCGATCAGGTCCTCCACCACGAGCTCGGTGGGCGGGGTCTCGCCCGGGAAGTCGATCTCGGGCTTGGTGCGGTCGTAGTCGCGCTGTCCGAAGGACACGGTGCTCTCCTCTTGGGTTCTCGTGGACGGGGTCAGTTCGCCGACGGGGTCAGTTCGCCGACGGGGTGGCGGACGCCTGGGCGTCCAGGATGTCCACCACGAACAGCAGGGGCTCGTTCTCGCCGATGGCCGGCGGGCTGCCCTGCTCACCGTAGGCCTTCTCGGCCGGGATCGACAGGAGGACGCGCGAGCCCACCTTCTGGCCGGCCAGACCCTCCTTCCAGCCCTCGATGACCCGGTTGAGGGAGAACGTGATGGCCTGGCCCGTCTCCCAGGACGAGTCGAAGACCTCGCCGTCGGACCACGTCACGCCCTCGTACTGCACGGTCACGGTGTCGTCCGCGCCGACCTCGCGGCCCTCGCCCTCGATCAGGGGCTGGACCACCAGCTCCTGGGGCGCCTCGCCGTCGGGCTTCGCGATGCTCGGCCGGCCGCTCTGCTCGTCCACGGTGACGTCGGGCAGGCGCTCGTCCCGCTCGGTCACCTCCTCGCCCTCGGCCTGCTTCGGCAGGATGGCGTCGATCTTGTAGACGAACAGCTGGGCGGGCTGCGTCTGGGTGGAGGGGGAGGCGCTCGGCGACGCGCTCTCGGTCTGCGGGACGGGGACGTCGTACTCGGGGCTGTACGCGGCGACGATCGTGCCGGCACCGCTGCCCACCAGCATCTCGTGGATCTCCGGGTTCATGGACTTGAGCTGGTCGTCCACGGGCACGGCCTCCGGTTCGCCGCTGAAGTTCTCGGCGACCACCTCGCCGCTGGCCGGATCGACGACGGCGATCGACATCTTCAGGACGTCGCCCTCCTGCACCTGATCCCCCTCGCCGGCGGTCAGCACCCGCGTGGTGGGCTGGTCGGTGTCGATCTCCCCGTCGATCTCGACCGTCGGCGCCCCGCCGTCGCCCTCCGTGAAGGTGACACCCGTCAGGGCGTCCGGCTCCCCCTGGCCCTCGCCGACGGCCGCCCGCTCGGGGGCGGCCGACGTGGAGGCCGACGCGGTGTCGCTGTGGGGCTGGTCCGCGCCGTCGTCGCCGGTGGCGCAGGCGGTGGCCAGCACCAGGCCCGCGGCGCCGAGGGACAGCAGCGGCAGCAGGCGGCGACGGCGGCGGGCCGCCGGGGGCTGGGGGGTCTCGAACGAACTCATGCGTGTCACCCTAATGGCGCGTCCTGGACGTCCGCTGTCAGGCGATCCGCCCGAAAAGCCGGTCGACGGCGGCCGACGACGTGTCGAACGGGTCCTTCGTCACGATCGCGTGCAGCGGATGGTCGGTGAGCTTCAGGGTCGTCCAGTCGACGGCGTAGTCCAGGCCGCGCTCCCGGGCACGGGCCACGAAGTCCGCGCGCACACGGGCCCGGGTGGTGGGCGGGGCGGTCTCCACGGCGGACCGGGCGGCGTCCTCGGGCAGCAGGCGCGCGACGGCGCCGCGCCGCAGCAGCAGGCGGAACAGCCCCCGGTCGGGGTCGATGTCGTGGAAGGCCAGGTCCAGCTGGGCGAGACGGGGTGAGCCCCAGTCCAGGTCGTGGCGGGCCCGGTAGTCCTCCAGCAGGCGCAGCTTGATCGCCCAGTCGATGCGGTCCTCGATGCGGGACCGGTCACCGGTGCGGACGGCGTCGAGCACCTCGCCCCACAGGGTGAGGACCTCCCCCACCCGGTCGTGGTGGGCACCCTCCGCGGCGACGAAGGCGCGGGCCCGCTCGAGGTAGTGCTCCTGCAGCTCGAGCGCGGAGGCCTCCCCCTCGCGGAGCGCGATGCGGGCCGTGCCGGTGAGGTCGTGGGAGATCTGCCGCACCGCGCGGGTGGGGTGGGCGACGACGCGGTCCCCGAGCGGGAAGCCCGCCTCGATCATCCGCAGCAGCAGGTCGGTGGCGCCGAAGCGCAGCAGGTGGGTGTGCTCGGAGAGGTTCGTGTCCCCCACGATCACGTGGAGGCGTCGGTACTCGGAGGCGTCCGCGTGCGGCTCGTCCCGCGTGTTGATGATCGGCCGGGACCGCGTGGTGGAGGAGGACACGCCGTCCTGCACGAAGTCGGCGCGCTGGGAGAACGCGAAGTGGGCCGGGCCCTCGCCCTCGGGCCACGTGCCGGCGGGCACGACGCGGCCCGCGCCCACGAGGATCTGCCGGGAGACGAGGAACGGGACGAGCGCCTCGGTGAGCCGCCGGTACTCGGTGCGCCGGCGCAGCAGGTAGTTCTCGTGGGAGCCGTAGGAACTGCCCGAGGAGTCGGCGTTGTTGCGGTAGAGGTGGATCCGGCCGCCGACCCCGTCCGCGGCCATGCGCTCCTCGGCCTGGACCACGAGGTCGTGCAGCAGCAGGTCCCCCGCCCCGTCCGAGGCGATGAGCTCGTCGAGCGTCGAGCACTCGGCGGTCGCGTACTCGGGGTGGGACCCGACGTCGAGATAGAGCCGGGAGCCGTTGGCCACGAACACGTTCGAGGACCTCCCCCACTCGACGACGGGCCGGAAGAGATAGCGGACGACCTCTTCGGGGCTCAGCGGGCGCCCCTGCGGGTTCCAGTGCTGGACGCCGTACTCCGTCTCCAGCCCGAAGATCCGGCGGGCGCGGTCCGCGTCGGTCACTGGCCGCCCTTCTGGACGAAGCCCTTGACGAACTCCTCGGCGTTGGACTCCAGCACCGAGTCGATCTCGTCCAGCAGGCTGTCCAGGCCCTGGTCCTGGGCCGCGGGCTTCACGTGCGCCTGGCCCGCCGCGGCGCCGGTCTCGTCGTCGCCGCCGGACGGGCGTGGGCGGATCTGCTCCTGGGACATGGTGGCCTCCTCGTGCGTCGACGCGGGTCGGTGTGCTCCGTCCGCGTCCACCCATCCTGCCCCACGCGCGGGCCACGTTTCAGCCCCACGTCCCCGGGTTGCCCCACGCTGGCAGGATGGGGGCATGCGCCTGTGGACCCTTCATCCCCGCCACCTCGACCGCCAGGGCCTGACGGGCGCCTGGCGCGAGGCCCTGCTCGCGCAGGCCGTCCTGGCCGGCCGCACGCGCGGATATCGGGACCACCCGCAGCTGCTGAGGTTCCGGGAGCACCCGGACCCGTCCGGCGCCGTCGGTGCGTTCCTCTCCGGCCTCGAGGCCGAGGCCACGGCGCGCGGCTATCGCTTCGACCACTCCCGGATCGACCGGCCGTGCCCCGCCCCCGACGGCGCCGTGCGCATCCCGCCCGCCGGTCTCGCACCGATCCCGGCCACCACGGGCCAGCGCGACCTGGAGTGGCGTCACCTGTGCGCCAAGCTGGCCGCGCGCAGCCCCGCCTGGCTCGAACAGTGGTCGGACACGCCCGTCCCCGACGTGCACCCGCTGTTCACGATCGTCCCGGGGCCGGTCGCGTCCTGGGAGCGCGCCTGAGGGCGGGCCGCGGTCGGGCCCGGTCTGGCACCGTGGGGGCATGATCCGCGACGAGAGCATCGAGAGCTATCTGGGCCGCCTCGCCTCCGGCGAGCCCACCCCCGGTGGCGGCGCGACGGGCGCGCTCGCGGTCGCCGAGGGCGCCGGACTGCTGGCCATGGCGGCCCGGTTCAGCGCAGCCGAGGAGGACGCCCGGGCATCGGAGGGCCTGATCGCGGCGTGCCTCGGCCTCGCCGACGGCGACGAGCGGGGCTTCGGCGCCGTGGCCGAGGCGTTCGGGCTGCCCCGCGACACCCCGGAGGACCGGGCCCGGCGCTCGGCCGCGATCCAGGCCGCCCTGGCCGAGGCCGTCCGGCCACCCCGCGGGATCGTCGATGCCGCCGCGCGTGCACTGGACCTGGCCGAGCGTGTGCTGGACGCGGCGAACCCGAACGTGCTCTCCGACGTCGGTGCGGCGCTCGGCTGCGTCCGGGGCGGCCTCACCGCCGCCGCGGTGACCCTCGAGACCAACCTGGGCCCCCTCCGCGACGAGGGCCTGGAGGGCATCGTGCGCACCGACGTCGACCGGGCGGACCGTCTCGTCGCGCGGGCGGACGCCCTGCTGGGCCGCGTGCGCGCGGCCGTCACGGGCTGAGCGCCCGCCCCCGCCTCAGGCCCGTGCGCCGAACAGCGGCGCCAGCGTGGCCACGAGCGCCTCGTCGTCGGGCCGGGGCGCGGCGGCGTCCTCCCACCAGCCGGGCAGGTCCACGGCGGCGCCGACCAGCGGCTCGGCCAGGTGCAGCCGGTGCACCCGCTCCCCCGCCCCGCGCAGCAGCAGCGTCTCCCACGCGGCGCCGGCCACGCGGTCACCGTGGCGGCCCACGAGGTTGCCGCGGGTCCACGCGCGGGTGGCCCGCGGCGGCGTGGCGACGGCGGCACGGATCTCCGCCTCATCGGCGAGCGTCCGGAGGGCGCCGGCGGCCACGAGGCGGCGGTGCAGGGAGCGGGCCGGGCGGAGGTCGGCGTACTGCAGGTCCACCATCGCGAGGCGGGGGTCGGTCCAGTCCGCGCCCGTGCGGGCCCGCAGGCCCTCGAGGACGCGCAGCTTGGCCGCCCAGTCGGCGCGGTCGCTCAGGGACAGCGGATCCGCGGTGGCGTCGTCGAGGTCGACGGCCCAGGCGTCCAGCACTTCGCGCGTCTGCGGATCCGCCGCCCCGAAGGCGGCGCAGTGGGCGCGGGCCGCGTCCAGGTAGGACCGCAGGATCTGCAGCCCGGTCCAGTGCCGGCGCACGGGGCCGTCCGCGGTGCGTTCGAGCAGGGGCACCGTGGCCCGCAGGCCCGGGTCGTGGCTGATCGTCTGCAACGCGGCCACCGGGTCGTCCAGGGTGAGCCGGGGCGCCGTCCCGGCCTCGGCCATCGCGAGGACGAGCGCGGTCATGCCCATCCGCAGCCACGTGGCGTGCTGGCTCAGCGTCGCGTCGCCGATGATCACGTGGAGTCGGCGGTAGGCCTCGGGGCGGGCGTGCGGCTCGTCCCGCGTGTTGACGATCGGCCGGTGGATCGTGGTCTCCAGGCCCACGGGCTCCTCGAAGTAGTCGGCCCGCTGGGACAGCTGGAAGCCCGGCCGCTCCCCCGCCGGGCCGAGTCCCACGCGGCCCGCGCCCACGAGCACCTGCCGCGCCGCGAAGAACGGCAGCAGGACGGCGGTGAGCTCCTCGAAGTCGAGGGACCGGGCCACGAGGTAGTTCTCGTGCGCGCCGTAGGACTGGCCCTTGCCGTCCACGTTGTTCTTGTAGACCAGCACCTCCGGGGCGCCCTCGGCCTGGCCGATGTGCTCGGCCGCCGCCTGGGCGACCAGGTCCCCGGCGGCGTCCCACACCATGGCGTCCCGCGGGGTGGTCGTCTCCGGCGACGAGTACTCTGGGTGGGCGTGGTCCACGTACCAGCGCGCGCCGTTGGCCAGCACGGTGGACAGCAGCAGGTGCACGGGCTCCCCGTCCGGGCCCACGAGCGCCTCGTCGGTCAGCTGCGAGGGGTGCGCCGCCGAACGCGGCAGCCGCCAGCCGCGGGCGTCCACGAGCGGCGACTCCCCCGTGTAGTCCCACTCCGTGCCGGCCACCGCCGAGCCGGACCGGGTCGCCAGGTCCGCGTACGCGTTCACGAGCTCGACCGAGAGCACGCTGTGGTGCGCCCCCGGGTTGGCCGGCGCGTGGATGCCGAACTCGGTCTCCGTGCCCATCACCCGGTGCACGCCCCAGCCGGCGGCGTCCCGCCCGTTCGGGGGAACGGCCGCGCCGTGGAAAAGCCGGCGCTGGCCCTCGAAGGCGGGGGTCGGGCCGACGTCGACGGCCCGGGCGAAGCCGTCCGCGGCCCCGCGGCCGAACGCGCTCATGCCTCGACCCCCCGGACCATGCGCAGCGAGCGCAGCCGAGGACCGCGCCAGCCGGAGGTGCGCGCCCACTCGGCGGGCGCGACCGTGGCCAGGAGATCCGTCTGGTCCTCCAGCACCGCGGCCACGGCCTCGCGCAGGTGGCCCTCGCGGACGCCGAGCGCGGCCGGGGCCTGGCCGGCGGCCAGGTAGTCGCGCACCGCGTGCCGCTTGGCGCGGTCCACGACGTCGGCCACCACGGCGCCCGAGACGAGGTCGGCCAGGTGCAGGGCGTGGGTCGTGCCGGACACGTCCGTCAGCTCCGCCAGCGCGGTGTCCGCGCCGCGGTCGTAGAGGGCGGCGACCGTCCGGGCGATGAGCGTCGCGCGGGCCGCGTCCGCGGAGCCGGCCGCGACGACGTCGTCGGCGTGCAGGGGCACGTCTACGGTGAGGTGCTTGGCCATGATCTCCGCGGCGCCGTCGGCGTCGGGACGGTCCACGCGGATCTTCACGTCCAGTCGGCCGGGGCGGAGCACGGCCGGGTCGATCATGTCCTCGCGGTTGGAGGCGCCGATGACGATCACGTTCTCGAGGGCCTCGACGCCGTCGATCTCGGTGAGCAGCTGCGGGACGATCGTGGTCTCCACGTCCGAGGAGACGCCGGAGCCGCGCGTGCGGAACAGCGACTCCATCTCGTCGAAGAAGATGACCACGGGGAAGCCGGCGTCGGCCTTCTCGCGGGCCCGGTCGAAGATGACGCGGATCTGCCGCTCGGTCTCGCCCACGTACTTGTTCAGCAGCTCGGGTCCCTTGACGTTGAGGAAGAACGAGCGCTCGCCGTCCGCGCTGCGGGCCGAGAGGGCGTTGGCCACGGCCTTGGCGAGCATGGTCTTGCCGGTGCCGGGCGGGCCGTACAGCATGATCCCCTTGGGGGCGCGCAGGCCGTGCTCGCGGTAGACCTCGGGGTGCAGGAACGGGATCTCGACGGCCTCGCGGATCCGGTCGATCTGCGGGCCGAGGCCGCCGATGTCCTCGAATGTGACGTCCGGGACCTCTTCCAGCAGCACCTCGTCCACCTCGGACAGCTCGACCCGCCGCAGCGCCCATTCGACGCGGGCGTCCACGGTGACGGCGTCCCCGTGGCGCAGGTCGACGCCCTCCAGCGCGGGCGCGCGCCGCACCACGCGCTCCTCGTCCGCCGTGCCGGCCAGGACGAGGCCGCCGTCGGGCAGCGCCTCCTTGACGCGCAGCAGCTGACCCGACCCCGTGCCCGGGGCGACGCCGACGATCGAGCTGGACTCGTCCAGCAGCACCTGGGCGCCGGGGGTGAGGCGGGCGGCGTCGAGCAGCGGGGAGACCGTCACGCGCAGCCGCCGGCCGTTCTGCACGACGTCCGCTCCCCCGCGCACCACGGCGCCGGTCTCCACGCCCTCCTCGGGCTCGCGCGGGGCGTGGACGGCCTCGAGGGTGGCGAAGGTGAACGGCGGATGCGTGACGGCGTCCAGGTTCTCCTTGAGCGTCGTGATCTCGGCGCGCGTGGCCTCGAGCAGCTCGACCATGCGCCGGTTGTTGCGGGCGGCCGTCTGCGTCTGGGCCTCGGCGGCCCGACGGCGTTCGCTCAGGCCGGCGGCGTGCCGCTGGGCGGACTGCAGCTGGTGCCGCAGCCGTTCGGCCTCGGCCTGGGATTGCCGCAGCAGCTCCCGTGCCTCGGCGAGGCGCTGCTCGGCGTGCTCCGTGCCTGATTGCGCGTGGTGGTCCACCGGTGCTCCGTCCACTCAGTCCTGCTCCCCGGTCGGGGTCCTCCCACCGTACGCGTCCACGCCCTGCTCGGCGGCGCGTGACCGCGCGGCCATGAGGCGGGCCTCCTTCGCCGCCTTGCGCGCCTTCTTGTCTGTGATCGGCCGTTCGCCGAGGGCCTCGGGCGTCCACCGGGCCTCGTCGGCCGGCTGCCAGGCCTCGACGTCCTCGGCTCTGAACTCGGAGACCTTGGAGCGCTTCTTCAGGCGCAGCGCCTCCTCGCCCGAGGCCAGGCGGCGGGCCGTGAGGAGGAAGCCGGTGTGCGCGACCATGCGGTGGTCGGGGCGCACGGCGAGCCCGTCCAGGTGCCAGCCGCGCACGAGGGTCTCGTTGGCCTCGACCTGCGTGAAGCGGCCCGAGTCCCGGATGGCCTCGGCCACGCGGGAGAGCTGGGTGGCGGTGGCCACGTAGTTCAGCCACACACCGCCGGGGGCCAGGACCTCGGCGACGGCGTCGAGGCATTCCCAGGGGGCCAGCATGTCCAGGACCACCCGGTCCACGGAGCCCGGCTCGTGGACCTTGGGCATCTCCTCCTGCGCGTCGCCGAGGTGCACCGACCAGGCGGGGTGCTCGGCGCCGAAGAAGGCCTCCACATTGGCCCGGGCGACGTCCGCGAACTCCGGGCGGCGCTCGTAGGAGTGCAGGCGCCCGTGGTCGCCCACGGCGCGCAGCAGGGACATGGACAGGGCGCCGGAGCCCACGCCGGCCTCGACCACGACGGCGCCCGGGAAGATGTCCGCCTGCTGCACGATCTGCGCCGCGTCCTTCGGGTAGACCACCGTGGCGCCGCGGGGCATGGACAGGACGAAGTCGTTCAGCAGGGGGCGCAGCACCTGGTACGGCTGGCCGGCCGAGTTCTCGACCACGACGCCCTCGAAGCCGCCGATCAGGTCGTCGTGCCGCAGCACGCCCTGGTAGCTGTGGAACTCCCCGCCGGGCAGCAGGGTGATCGTGTTGAGGCGGCCCTTCGCGTCCTTGATCTGCACGCGCTGGCCGGCCCGCAGGGGGCCGCGGCGCGCGCTCACGCCGGTGGGTTCGGTCATGGGGGGCTCCTTCGGTTCAGGGACGCCGCGTCGCGTCGACGGCGGCGAGGATCGTCTCGCGGGGCACCACGGAGCGCACGAGGCCGTGCGCGTCGGTCAGCACCCACACGGGGGTCTGGGGGTCGGCCAGGCGGGCGGCCAGGTCGGGACCGGCGGCGGGGACGTCATCGCGGACGAGGACGGCCTCCGGGGCCAGCGCGACGGCGACCGCGGCCAGGGCGGTGGTCGTGCGGCGCGCCGGGGTGAGGCCCGCCGCGGCCGTGTGGTCCAGCACGCCGCGGGGCCGACCGGCCCCGTCCACGGCCACGACGGCGCGGCGGCCGCCGTCCGCCTGGGCCAGGGCCTCGGCGACGCTGAGGTGCTCGGGCAGGGCGATGGCGGGCGCCTCGACCTGCTCGAGCCGCAGGGCCTCCAGCCGGCGGCTCCAGCGCCCGTGGCGCACGGCGTCGTCCGCGCCCCGCCACAGGGTGAGGGCGACCCAGGCCACCAGGAGGACGACGAACAGGTCCGGCGCGCGGCCCGCGAGGGTCGGGGGGCCGAGCACCGCCGCGAGGACGCCCACCGCGACGACGCGCCCGGCCCAGCCGGCCGCCTCGACGCCACGGGCCCGGGAGCCGGTGGCGGCCCAGACGGCGGACTCGACCATGCGGCCGCCGTCGAGCGGGGTGCCCGGCAGCGCGTTGAACGCGGCCAGGAGGAGGTTGGCCCACACCGTGACCTCGAGCAGCAGGGCGGGAACGGACGGGCCGGGCACGGCGCGGGCCGCCAGATGGGCGAGGCCCGCGAGCACGAGGTTCGCGGCGGGGCCGGCCATCGCGGTGAGGACCGTGTCCAGCGGTCGAGCGGACGGGCTGCGGAACTGGGTGTGCCCGCCCCACAGGGTGAGCGCGATCTCCTCGGTGCGCTGGCCGAAGGCGCGGCCGGTGAGGGCGTGGGCGGCCTCGTGGACCAGGACGGAGAGGGCCAGGAGCACGGCGTACCCCAGGGCGACCCCGTAGGCGACGCTGCCGATCGCGGGCAGCGCGCGCTGGATCTGCGGGCCGAACGCGAGGGTGATGACCGCGGCGATCAGGAGCCAGGACCAGGACAGGCGCACCGGCGCGCCGGCGATCGTGCCCAGCCGGACGGAGGCGAGCCCGCTCATCCGGCCCCGTCCGCCCCGGGCCCGCGCGCGGCGGCGATCCGGCGGACCGCGGCGAGGTCGGCCGGCGTGCGGCCGGCGAGCGTCGTCCACTCGACGGTCGCGAGCCCTGCCGGCAGCGGCAGCACGCTGGGCACGCCGACCGTCGGCAGGCCCGCGGCCACGGCCGCGCCGACGCCCACCGGGGAGTCCTCGACCGCCACACAGTCGGCGGCCGTCAGCCCCGGTGTCCGCTCGGCCAGCAGCTGCAGGCCCAGCCGGTACGCCTCCGGGTCGGGCTTGCCCCGGGAGACCATGTCCCCCGAGACGACGACGTCCAGCGTGCCCGCCGGCGCCCGCTCGGCCAGCGCGCGGGCCAGCGGGGCATGGGACATCGTCACGAGGGCGCCCGGCACGCCGGCCTCGGCGAGCGCGACGAGCAGCTCCCGGGCGCCCGGCCGCCACGGCACCCCGCTGACGACCCCCTGGACGACCTCGTCCATCGTCAGGTCGATGATCCGCTGCACGGGCAGGTCCAGCCCGGCCTCCTGCAGACGGCGCGCTCCCTCGTCGAGGGGGCGTCCCACGAGGGAGGCGGCCAGGTCCTCCGACCAGGTGCCGCCGTGCTCGACCACCAGCCGACGCTGGACGGCGTTCCACAGGGGCTCGGTGTCCACGAGGGTGCCGTCCATGTCCCACAGGACGGCGCGCGGCAGGCGGCGGGCACGGTCGTCCGGAAGAGCAAGGTGGAGTGGCATGGAGTGCATCCTATCGAGCGCCGCCGCCGGGGTGTGCGGGGCGGGTCGCGGGCCGTGGCCCCGTCGTCGGGCCGTGTCTAGGCTGGCCGCCATGACCGACGCTACCTCCGAGGACCAGCCGGACGACGTCCTGGGCCCGCTGCGGACCCACCTGACGGCGACCGTGGACGAGCTCGAGGCCGGGCGGCGGGCCCCCACGGTCCTGTTGCTGGCCTTCGAGGGGTGGAACGACGCCGGGGAGGCCGCGACCGGGGCCCTGGGCGCGCTGCGGGAGCAGTGGGACGCGGCGGACGCGGGACGGGTGTGCGACGGCGAGTTCTACGACTACCAGGTCACTCGACCCCTGGTCCGGCGCGACGCCGACGGGCTGGGGACGCTGGACTGGCCGGCGGTCACCCTGCACGAGGCGCTCCTGGACCGTGAGGGTCGGCCCGTCGCGGGCGAGGCTGCCCCGCCGGACGGGGTGCGTGTGCTCCTCGCCGTCGGCGTGGAGCCGAACGTGCGGTGGCGCGCGTTCCTCGAGGAGCTGTTCACGGCGGCCGACGCGCGTGACGTGGACGCCGTCGTGACGCTGGGCGCGCTGCTGGCGGACGTGCCCCACACCCGGCCCCTGCGCGCCCGCCCGACCTCGCCGCTCGTGGACGTGCGGGTGGCCGTCGGCGCGGACCGTCCGGTCTACGAGGGGCCCACCGGGATCATCGGCGTCATCGCGGACGAGGCCGCGCGCCGCGGCCTGCCGAGCCTCTCGCTGTGGGGGACGGTGCCCCACTACGTGGCCCAGGCGCCCTCCCCCAAGACGCTGCTCGGGCTGGTCGAGGCGGTCGAGGACCTGCTGCACGTGAGCGTGTCCACGCGCGGGCTCGAGGACGACGCGAGGGCCTGGCAGCGCGGCGTGGACGAGCTGGCCGCCGAGGACCCCGACGTCGCCGCCTACGTCCGGCAGCTCGAGGAGGCCCAGGACACCCAGCAGCTGCCGGAGGCCTCGGGCGAGTCGATCGCGCGGGAGTTCGAGCGCTATCTGCGCGGGCGCGGCGGACGCTGACGCCCGGCCGCGCCCGGCGGGGTCAGCGCAGGCGCAGACCCAGCAGCGCCGCCACGACGTCGACCACCGGCAGCGGGTCGGCGGCGGCCTCGGCCAGGCCCGGCAGGGTGCCGGCCGCCCATGCGTCGAGGGCCTCCAGCGCGCGGGGGGCGTCGAGGTCGTCCGAGAGCGCCGCGTGCACCGCGTCCAGCACGGCGACGCCGGCGGCGGCATGCGGTCCGTCCAGGGCGGCGCGCCAACGGGCCACCCGCGCCTGGGCGTCGGCCAGCACCTGCTCGGACCACTCCCAGTCCGACCGGTAGTGGTGCGCGAGGATCGCCGCGCGGACGGCCACCGGCTCGACGCCCCGCGCCCGCAGGCGGGAGACGAGTTCGAGGTTGCCGAGGGACTTGGACATCTTCTCGCCGTCCAGGGCCACCATGCCGGTGTGCGCGTAGGTGTGCGCGAGCGGCAGGCCGTCGACGGCGGTGGCGTGCGCGGCGGAGAACTCGTGGTGCGGGAACCGCAGGTCGGAGCCGCCGCCCTGCACCGTGAACGGCGCCGGCAGGTGGGCCCGGGAGATCACGGAGCACTCGATGTGCCAGCCGGGCCGGCCGGAGCCGAGCGACCGCCCGTCCCAGGCAGGCTCGCCCTCGCGGTGCACGCGCCACAGCAGCGGGTCCAGCGGGTCGCGCTTGCCGGGGCGGTCGGGATCGCCTCCCCGCTCCGGGAACACCGCGGCCATCTCGTCCAGGCCCATCGCGGAGACCTGTCCGAGGCGCCAGTCGGTCGCGGACTGGGCCGCGCGGACGTCGAAGTAGACGTCCCCGTCGGGCTCGCCGTCGCCGCCCGGCACGCGGTAGGCCCGGCCCGCCGCCAGCATCGTCTCGACGGCGTCCACCACCAGGCCCACCGCCTCGGTCGCGCCGACGTAGTGGTCCGGGGCGAGCACCTCGAGGGCGGCCATGTCCGCACGGAACAGGTCGGTCTGCTCCTCGGCGAGCGCGCGCCAGTCGACGCCGGTCGCCTCGGCCCGCTCGAGCAGGGGGTCGTCCACGTCGGTCACGTTCTGGACGTAGGCGACCTCGAGACCGGCCGCGCGCCAGTAGCGGTGCAGCAGGTCGAAGGCCACATAGGTGCTCGCGTGGCCGAGATGCGTCGCGTCGTACGGGGTGATCCCGCAGACGTACAGCGAGGCGCGCTGCGCGTCGTTGCCCGGATGCCGAGTCCGTCCCGTGGCGGTGTCGTGCAGCCGCAGCCGGTCGGGGCGGCTCGGCACGGCGGGCGGGGCGGGGGTGCTCCAGGACTTCACGGGACTCCTCAGATCGGGGTGGTTCGGCGGTGCCGGGCCGCCATGCCCGGCGGCGGGAGCGGGCTCAGGCGCTGATGACGCCCGCGCCCAGCAGGGCGAACAGGACGCCGCCCAGGAGGATGCGGTACCAGACGAACGGCAGGTACGAGTTGGTGCTGATGAAGCGCATGAGCCAGGCGACGACCGCGTAGGCCACCACGAAGGCGATCGCGGTCGCGACCAGCGTCTCCCCCATGCCGTACGGGCCCTGCGTGCCGGGATCGGTGAGCGAGGTGTACAGCTTGTACAGGCCGGAGGCGAACACGGCGGGCACCGCCAGCAGGAACGCGTAGCGGGTGGCGGCGGGCCGGGTGTAGCCCATGGCCAGGCCGGCCGCGATGGTGCCGCCGGAGCGCGAGACGCCCGGGATCAGCGCGAGGGCCTGGGCCAGGCCGTAGAGGACGCCGTCCCGCACGGTGAGCTTCTCGAGCGGCTTGGTCTGACGGCCGAGCCGGTCCGCCAGGGCGAGCAGGACGCCGAACACGATGAGCATGGTCGCCGTGATCCACAGCGACCGGAACTCCGTGTCGATCCAGTCCTCCAGCAGCAGGCCCAGGACCGCGATCGGGATCGAGCCCACGATGATCAGCCAGCCCATGCGCGCATCGGGGTCCGAGTGCGGGATCCGCCCCGTGACCGCGGCGCACCACCGGCCGATGATGCGGGTGATGTCGCGCCAGAAGTAGATGAGGACCGCCAGCTCCGTGCCGAGCTGCGTGATGGCCGTGAAGGCCGCCCCCGGGTCGGTCGCGGAGGGCAGGAACTCGCCCACGATGCGGATGTGGGCGGAGGAGGAAATGGGCAGGAACTCCGTGAGGCCCTGCACCAGGCCCAGGATGATGGCTTCGATCCACGTCACGGAGGGTCACTGTACGCCACGGCCCCGGGTGGGAACCCGGGGCCGTGCGATCCGTCACGAGCAGGACGGTCAGTCGTCGTCGTCCTCGTCGTCGAAGAGGTCGAGCGGGGTGACCTCCTCGGTGTCCGCGTACAGGGCGTCCTCGTAGGCCTCGAAGGCGTCGGCCACGGCGAAGAAGGCGGCTTCGACGGCGGGGTCGTCCTCGCCCCGCTTGTTCTGCGCGGCCACGAGGTGTTCGTTCAGGGCGGTGGTGAGGGCCTCGAGGGCCATGCGGGCGTCAGAGCTCATGGGTGAACGGTAACCCGGTGGCCGGTGACGCGGCCAGGGGTGGGCCGTGCGGGACCGGCCGCCGGACCCGACGCCGTCTGCCAGGATGGGCGGGTGCGTGAACAGCTGATGTCCTCGACCCTCGACGCGATCTCCCGCGGACAGAAGTGGGAGTACCTGGTGATGACGGTCGCCGCCCACGAGTCCCTCGCCGACGCCCGGCGGCGCCTCGTGGAGCACGCGGAGTACGGCCAATGGGAGCTGCAGCGCTCCGTGCACTACCGTGACGGGGCGCGCCGCTACTGGATGCGCCGCCGGGTGATGCGCGTGGCCTCGACCCTGCAGACGGTCTGAGGCGCGGGCGCGACGACGGCGCCCCGGCCGTCGTCGCGCCCGCGGCCCGGATCAGCGCGGCTCCAGCATCCGCTCGAGCACCCGGCAGCCGAACTCGAGCGCGTCCACGGGCACCCGCTCGTCGATGCCGTGGAACAGGGACGTGAAGGCCAGGTCGGCGGGCAGGCGCATGGGCGCGAAGCCGTAGCCGGTGATGCCCAGCCGGGAGAGGGACTTGTTGTCCGTGCCCCCGCCGAGCATGAACGGCAGCACCTGGGCCTCGGGGTCCTCCGCCTGCAGCGAGGCGATCATCAGCTCCACCAGGTCCCCGGAGAAGGGGGTCTCCAGGGCGACGTCCCGGTGCTCGGGTGCGATGGTCACGTCGGGACCGGCGAGCTCGGCGATCGTGGCGAGGGCGGACTCCTCCTCCCCGGGGATCAGGCGCACGTCCACGGTGCCGGTGGCCGAGGACGGGATGACGTTGTGCTTGTAGCCGGCGGTCAGCCCCGTCGGGTTGGACGAGGTGCGCAGGGTGCCGGCCACCCAGGAACGGGCCTGCCCGAGCGCGTCGAGCTGCGGCGTCGGGTCCGTCTCGTCGAAGTCCACGCCCATGATCTCGGCCACCTGTTCGAGCAGCGCGCGCGTGGTCTTGGTGTACACGAGCGGCCACTCGTGCCCGCCGATGCGGGTCATGGCGCCGGCCAGCCGGGTGACCGCGTTGTCCGGGTGCGGGGCCGAGCCGTGCCCGGGGGCGCCCTCCGCGGTGAGGTTGAGCCAGGCGAGCCCCTTCTCCGCGGTCTGCACGAGGTAGGCGCGCGAGCCGTGCACCTCGGTGGAGAAGCCCCCCACCTCGGAGATCGCCTCGGTGCACCCGTCGAACACCTCGGGGTGATGGTCCACGACCCAGCGTGCGCCGTAGACGCCGCCGGCCTCCTCGTCGGCGAAGAACGCAACCGTCAGGGGTCGCCGCGGCCGGCGGCCCGTGCGGGCCAGGTGCCGCAGCACCGCGAGCACCATGGCGTCCATGCCCTTCATGTCCACGGCGCCGCGCCCCCAGATCATGCCGTCCTTGAGCTCGGCGCCGAACGGGTCCACGCTCCACTCGTCCGCCTCGGCGGGGACCACGTCCGTGTGCCCGTGGATGACGAGCCCCGGCGCCTCCGGATCCCAGCCCGGCAGGTGCCCGACGACGGAGACCCGGCCCGGCGCCGACTCGAAGAAGCGGGGGGTCATCCCCGCCTCGGTCATGAGCCGGGCGCAGTACTCCGCGGCCTCAGGCTCACCGACGGAGACGTTGCCCCCGCGGTTGGTGGTGTCGATCCGGATGAGGTCGCGGCAGATCTCCACGACGCGGTCCTCGGGGCGCGAGCGGGCGGGGTTCTCGATGTTCTCGACCATGGTTTTGAGCCTAGCCCGAACCCGTGCTATCTTTCTCGAGTTGCCCGGAGCGGGACGGACCGGACAGGACCGGAACGCGGTGGGCGACGGAGCCTCTCCCAGGGCTCCACCGATGAGCGCGAGTGGCGGAATTGGTAGACGCGCAGCGTTGAGGTCGCTGTGTCCGCAAGGACGTGGGGGTTCAAGTCCCCCCTCGCGCACCGCTCGTCGAGCAGCAGGGCCCCGGTCGTCACGACCGGGGCCCTGCGTGTTCCCCGGACCGGCGTCCCCTCTAGAGTGGTGTCTGTGCGACGGCAGGCGCCGTCGGTGGAACCGCACGACGGCATGGAGGACCTGATGGCCCTGGAAGCCCCCGCACTGCTGCACCGGCTCGCGCGAGCCCACGGGGTGCAGCCCGAGTACGTCGGGCAGGACGGCTCGGCCCAGACCGTGCCGGACGAGGCCCTCGTGAAGGTGCTCGCCGCCCTCGGGGTGTCGGTCCGTCCGGACGGGGTCGCCGCTCTGGCCGAGGCGCTGGAGGAGGCGGAGACGGCCCCCTGGCGGGACGTGCTCCCGCCCACCGTGGCCGCCCGGTCCGGCCACCGCCTGTCCGTGCCGTGCCACGTGGCCGCGGGCGAGCCGGTCGTGGCCCGCGTGCGCACGGAGGACGGGCGGACCCTCGAGGTGAGCGTGAGCGAGCCGGTGTCCGAGGTCCGCCTCGTGGACGGCGTCGAACGCGAGCGCGTCCACGTTCAGATCCCCGCCGACCTCGCCCCGGGCTGGCACCGGCTGGAGGTGACCAGCGGCTCCGGCTCCACCGCCTCCGCGGTCCTGGTCTGCGCCCCGACCCGGCTGAGCACGGCGCGTCCCTTCCTCGAGCGCCGCGGCTGGGGCGCGGCCGCGCAGGGCTACTCGGTGACCTCGGCGGACTCGTGGGGCATCGGCGACGCGGCGGACATGGCGTCCCTGGCCGAGATCGTCGCCCGGCACGGTGCCGACTTCCTGCTGCTGCACCCCCTGCACGCGATCGAGCCCGGCCCCCATCCGGCGGACTCCCCCTACTCCCCCGTCTCCCGTCGGTTCCTCTCGGCGCTGGTCGTGCACGTGCCCTCGATCCCCGAGTTCGCCGACCTGCCCGCCGCGGAGCAGGCGGAGCTGCGGTCGGCCGGCGCCCGCGTCCAGGCGGAGCTGGAGCGCACCGGCCGGATCGATCGGGCCGCCGTCGCCGCCGTCCTGTGGCCCGCGCTGCGCCGCGTGCACGAGGTGCCCCGCTCCCCCGAGCGCGAGGCCGCCTACGCACGGTTCCGCGCCGAGGCCGGCCCGGGCCTGGACGACTTCGCCCTCTGGTCCGTCCTGCGGCTGGACGGCGACGGCACCGGACCCGATCTCGCCGACCCGGCCTGGGCGCCGGGCGGGGTCGAGGCGGAGCGGGTCCGCGTCGAACGCGCGACCGACGTCGACCTGCACCGCTGGGTGCAGTGGATCGCCGCCGAGCAGCTCGCCGGCGTGCAGGAGCGGGCCCGGGCGGCCGGCATGCGCATGGGCGTCATGGTGGACCTGGCAGTCGGGGCGACCCGCGAGACCGCGGACGCGTGGATGCTCGGGGACGTGCTGGTGCCGACCATGTCCGTCGGCGCGCCGCCCGAGCTGTTCAACCAGCTGGGCCAGGACTGGTCGCAGCACCCCTGGCATCCGCGCCGCCTGGCCGAGACCGGCTACGCCGCGTTCCGGGACATGCTGCGCACCGTGCTGCGCGGCGCGGGCGGCATCCGGATGGACCACGTCCTGGGGCTGTTCCGCCTGTGGTGGATCCCGGAGGGCGCCGGTGCCACCCAGGGCGCGTACGTCGAATACGACCACGAGGCGATGCTCGCCGTGCTCACGCTCGAGGCCGAGCGGGCCGGCGTCGTCGTGGTGGGCGAGGACCTCGGCACGTTCGAGCCGTGGGTGCAGCGCCGCCTGGCCGAGGCCGGCGTGCTCGGCACGTCGATCCTGTGGTTCGAACAGGAGGACGGCGAGCCCACCCCGCCGGAGCGCTACCGGCGGCTGGCCATGGCGGCGGTGAACACGCACGACCTGCCGCCCACGGCCGGTTACCTCGAGGGCGTCCAGGTGGACCTGCGCGAACGGCTGGGCCTCTACACCGTGGACGTCGCCCAGGAACGCCGCCGGTCGGCGGAGGAGGTGCGCGCGTTCCTCGCCGCCGCGGCCCGGCGCGGGCTGCTCGCCGAGGCGGACGTGGACGTCCCCGACGCCGGCCCCGAGGTGCGCGAACGCCAGATCGTGGCCCTGCACCGCCTGCTCGCGCAGGCGCCCTCGGCCCTGCACAGCGTGGCGCTCGTGGACGCCGTGGGCGAGCGGCGCATCCAGAACCAGCCCGGCACCCTCCAGGACCAGTACCCGAACTGGACTGTGCCGCTCGGCGACGGCGCCGGACGGATGGTCTCCGTCGAGGACCTGGCGGACTCGGCGTCGGCGGCCCGGCTGTTCGACGCCGTGGACGCCGAACTGCGGGCGTCCGTGCCGGTGGGGATCGGGGTCAGCCTGCACACCTCCCCCCTGGCCCAGCCCGGCCGCGGCGACGCCGGCGGCATGAACGTCTACGTGCGGCAGGCCGCCGTGGCCCTGGCCCGCCGGGGCGTGCGGATGATCCTGCTGACCCGGGCGGAGGAGCCGGTGGGAGCGGATGGCGCACGGGTCCGGATGCTGGACGCCGGCGGGCAGGCCCCGCCGGTCACGGTCGTGGACCTCGCCGCCGGGCCGTCCGCTCCCGTGCCCAAGGAGGAGCTGGCGGGACTCGGCGCCGAGTTCACCCGCGCGGCCCTGGACTGGCTCGCCTCGGACGCCGTGCCGGGCGGTCCCGTCCTCGGTGGCGCGGACGCCCCGCCCGTCGCGTTCGTGCACGGCCACTACTGGCTCTCCGGGTCCACCGCCGCGGCGCTGGCGCGGGCGGCGCACGCCCCGTACCTGCAGACCATGCACACCACGGCGGCGGCGAAGATGCTCGAGGACCCCGAGCTGCGCGAGCCGGCCGCGCGGATCGAGGCCGAGCGCGAGGTCGCCGAGCGGGCCGACCTGCTCGTGGTCAACTCCGCCGCCGAGGTCGCCGACCTGCGCGAGCTGCTGGACGTGCCCCGCGCCCGCACCCGGGTGCTGCCCCCCGGGGCCGACCTCGAGACGTTCACGCCGGAGGGCGCCGCGCAGTGGCCGGGCGCCCCGGACGACAACGGAGCCCTGCGGGTTCTGTTCGCCGGCCGCGTGCAGCGGCACAAGGGCCCGCACCTGCTCGTGGCCGCCCTCGGTGTGCTGCGCGAGCGGGCCGGTGGCACGGGCGCCGACCCGGGTGTGCGCCTGCACGTGAACGGGGCCGCCTCGGGGGGCGACGAGCTGGACCTGGCGAGCCTGGCCGCGGAGGAGGGGGTCGCCGACCTGGTGACGTTCTCCGGGCCGGTGCCCGCGCCCGCCCTGGCCGCCCAGTTCCGGGCGGCGGACGTGGTGGCGATGCCGAGCGCGTCGGAGACCTACGGCCTGGTCGCCCTCGAGGCACAGGCCTGCGGCACGCCCGTGCTGGCGCACCGGGTCGGCGGACTGGTCTACGCGGTCCTCGACGGCGTGTCCGGCCGCCACGTGACGGCGGGCACCCCTGAGGCGTGGGCCGATGCCCTGGCCGAGATCCTGGCGGATCGTGACGCCTGGGCCGCGTTGGGGCCCGGCGCCGTGCGTCACGCCGCCGGTCACTCGTGGGAGGCCTACGCGGACGGGCTGCTCGAGGCCGTCGCCGCCGTGCCGCGGCGGTCGCCCGGGCCGGACGCCTGAGCCGCCGCGCTCACCGGCCCGCCGGGACGGGTGGTCCCGGCGGGCCGACGCGTCGGCCCGGCCGTCAGGGCTCGAGCGGAGTGATCTCCCCGGAGAAGTGCGGGCGCCGGCGCCGCGCATCCCAGCCCCACACGCGCGTGCCGCCGTCGGGCCCGGGCGCGTAGCGGACGGCCACGGTGGTCGGCAGCACGACGGGTGCCTCGAAGTCGATGTGCCAGCGGAACCCGGCGCCGGCCGGCTCACGGCCCTCGAGCATCCGGGCGGCCAGGAACATCCCGTGGGCGATCGCGCCCTTCATGCCGAACAGTCGGGCCGAGACGCCCGTCAGGTGGATCGGGTTCCAGTCTCCGGAGACGCCCGCGTACCGGCGTCCGGC
Organism: Micrococcus sp. KRD096; assembly: GCF_017168495.1. Classification (NCBI taxonomy): domain Bacteria; kingdom Bacillati; phylum Actinomycetota; class Actinomycetes; order Micrococcales; family Micrococcaceae; genus Micrococcus; species Micrococcus sp. KRD096. The sequence continues at coordinate 45,428 of NZ_JABFAY010000018.1, forward strand.
CCCCGTCCCGAAGCGCCACTGGGCGGTCGGCGTCGGGGGCACGAAGTCCTCGCGGGCGGGCCGCTCGGGACGCAGGCCGGAGAGGTGGACGCCCTTGGCGAGGTACCGGGAGACGCCCTCCCACAGCAGTGCCTCCTCGCCGTCGTCGCCGGGCCCCTCGACGGTCACGACGACGTCCACGGCGGTGCCTGCGTGGTGCGGGACGAGGCCCACGGCACGCGCGGTGACGCGCAGCGGGGTCTCCGCCGCGACGGGCCGGTGGTGCAGGACGGTGTTGCTCAGGTGCACCAGTCCGGGCAGGGGCAGTGGGAACTCGGGGTCGGCCATCAGCTCCATCGCCGCACCGAACACCTGGGTGTGCACCAGGACCGAGGGCAGGTCCGCCGGATCCGCGGACCCGACGGCCCCGCGCCACGCGGACACGGCCTCGGCCGGGATGCGGTGGCCGGTCACGACCACCTGACGGTCCGGGAGCTCGCGGGGACGGCGCCGACGGACGACGGCGTCCGTGGCGGCCTGCCTGGCGGCCCGGGCGTAGAGCCGGGCGAGGGAGGGCGGGGCGGACAGCTGCGTGGTCTGCATCCTCACGCCCCCAGCTTCGACTGGCCGCAGACCCGCAGCGTGGCCCCGTTGGTGCCGCCTGCGGCGTCCGAGGCGAGCCAGGCCACCGTCTCGGCCACGTCCTGCGGCAGGCCGCCCTGCTGGAGCGAGTTGAGCCTCCGGCCCACCTCGCGCGTGGCGAGCGGGATCTTCGCGGTCATCTCGGTCTCGATGAAGCCCGGGGCCACCGCGTTGATCGTGCCCCCACGGGCCGCGAGGACCGGTGCGGAGGCCGCGGTCAGGCCGATCACCCCGGCCTTGGATGCCGCGTAGTTCGTCTGGCCGCGGTTGCCCGCGATGCCGGAGATGGAGGCCAGGCCCACGATGCGCAGCCCGTGGCCCGCCACGTCCCGGGCGTCCTCGGCGAGGAACGCCTCGTTCATGGCCAGCTGGGCCGTGGTGTTCACAGCGAGGACGGAGTCCCAGCGCGCGGCGTCCATGTTGGCCAGCATCCGGTCCCGGGTGATCCCGGCGTTGTGCACCACCACGTCCATCCGGCCGTGCCGGGTGCGGCAGTGCTCGAGGATGCGCGCGCCGGCGTCCGGCGCCGTGATGTCCAGGGCGAGCGCGGTGCCGCCCACCTCGTTCACGACCTTGGCCAGCGTCTCGCCCGCCGCCGGGACGTCCACGCCGACGACGACGGCCCCGTCGCGGGCCAGCGTCCGGACGATGGCGGCGCCGATGCCGCGGGCGGCGCCCGTGACCACGGCGACCTTGCCGGCCAGGGGGCGCGCCGCGTCGGCGGGGACCGCGCCGTCGGCGGTGGAGACGGGCACGAACTGGCCGGAGACGTACGCCGCGCGACCGGAGAGCAGGAACGCGAGCGCGCCGGCCGCACCGGGGGCAGTGAGCGGCACGCCCTCGCCCAGGACGAGGCCGTTGGCGGTGCCGCCACGGCGCATCTCGTGCGCGATCGAGCGGGTCAGGCCCGTCACGCCCTGGCGGGCGGCGCGCAGGGCCGGGTCCGTGGCGGCCTCGGGGTCCTCGAACACGGTCACCACGCGCGAGGAGGAGCCCAGCGAGCGCAGCGCGCCGCCGATCTCCAGCGCCACCGCGCCGAGGTCCGCGGGCGTGGCGACCCCGTCGAAGCACGCGACGATCGCCGCGTGGCGGGCGCCCTCCCGGGGGGCGTCGGCGACCTCGAGGCCCCACGAGGCCAAGAGGGTGCGGGCGTCCGCGGCTGCGGGGGTCGCGCCCAGGACGAGCACGGAGCCGGGCAGCACGGGGTCGCCGGGGGTGTGCCGGCGCAGCTCGACGGGCTGAGGCAGGCCCAGGGCGCCGGTGAGGCGGCGGCCCAGGGGCGAGGCGACGAAGGTGCCGTAACGGTCGGTCATGGTCGGTCCTCTCGGGTCGGGTCGGTCGGGGCTCAGCGGCCGCGGAGCAGGGCGACGATGCCCTGGCCGCCGGCGGCACAGACGGAGATGAGGCCGAGGGAGCCCTCCCCCTTCTCATGCAGCATCTTGGCCAGCAGGGCGACGATGCGGCCGCCGGTGGCGGCGAAGGGGTGACCGGCCGCCAACGAGGAACCGTGCACGTTGAGCCGGGCGCGGTCCACCGAGCCCAGCGCACCCGGCAGCCCGAGGCGCTCGCGGCAGTACTCCTCGTCCTCCCAGGCGGCGAGCGTGGACAGGACGGTGCCGGCGAACGCCTCGTGGATCTCCACGAAGTCGAGGTCGTCGAGGGTGAGCCCGTGCCGGGCCAGCAGGCGCGGGACGGCGTAGGCGGGGGCCATGAGCAGGCCCTCGTGTCCGTCGACGAAGTCCACGGCGGCGTTCTCCATGTCCACGAACTCGGCGAGCACGGGCAGTCCGCGCTCGGCGGCCCACTCCTCGGAGGAGAGCAGCACCGCGGAGGCGCCGTCGGTGAGCGGGGTGGAGTTGCCGGCCGTCATGGTCGCCTCGTCCCCCAGCTGGCGGCCGAACACGGGCTTCAGGCCGGCCAGCTTCTCCGGCGTGGAGTCGGGGCGGAGGTTGTTGTCGCGGGCCAGGCCATGGAACGGGGTCACCAGATCGTCCATGTACCCGGCGGCGTAGGCAGCGCCGAGGTTCCGGTGGGAGGCCGCGGCGAGCTCGTCCTGGGCCTGACGGGTGATGCCCCACTTGTGGGTGGTTAGGGCCTGGTGCTCGCCCATGGACATGCCGGTGCGCGGCTCGCCCGCGCCGGCCGGCTCGGGCACGAGCTGACCGGGGCGCAGCTGGGCGAGGGCGCGCAGGCGGTCCTTCATGGTCTTGGCGGTGGTGAGCTGCAGCAGCACGCGGCGCGCGCCGTCCGAGAGCGAGACGGGTGCGTCCGAGATCGAGTCCACGCCGCCGCCGATGGCGGAGTCGAGCTGGCCGAGCCGGATCTTGTTGGCGAGGGTGCCCACGGCCTCCATGCCGGTGGCGCAGGCCACCTGGACGTCGGCGGCCGGGGTCGCGGCGGAGAGCGCGGAGCCCAGGACGGCCTCGCGGGTGAGGTTGAAGTTGCGCGGGTGCTTGAGGACGGCGCCGGCGGTGACCTGGCCGAGGCGCTCGCCCTGGAGCCCGAACCGCGCGACGAGTCCGTCGAGCGTGGCCGTGAGCATCTCCTGGTTCCCGACCTCGGCGTAGGCGGTGTTGGCGCGGGCGAAGGGGATGCGGTTGCCGCCCAGGATGACGGCGGGGCGCAGCGCTCCACCGGCGACGGCGGGGCGGGAGGCGGTCTCGGACGCGGGGGTCTCGTGGTGGGTCATGACGGTCCTCTCGACGGCGGGCCCACCGCCGACGCGGCGGGGGCGTTTCCACCCCGGACGATACGGACATCGGCGGGGTGGGTGACTGTGACCCACAGTACCTGATACGCTCGGTTTCGTGAACCCCGTTACGTCCACCGCCCGGGACGGTCGCAGCGTCCGCTGGGACCGGCACCGCGCCGAGCGCCGTCTGGAACTGGTCCGGGCCGCCCGGTCGGCCGTGCACGCCCTGGGCGCACACGCCTCGATGGAGGAGATCGCGTCCCACGCGGGCACCTCCAAGACCGTCTACTACCGCTATTTCGGCGACCGCGAGGGCCTGCGCCTGGCGGTGTCCGAGCGGGTCACCGCCCACATGGAGCGCCGCCTGCTCGAGGTCGCGGACGAACCGGTCTCCGAACCCGAGGCGCTGCGTCGCATGGTCGAGGTGTACCTCACGGTCGCGGCGACGTCGCCCGAGGTGTACGCGTTCGCCGTCGCCCCGCCCCCCGCCGCGGCCGAGGCCCCTGTGCTGGGCCCGTTCCTCGAGCGCGTCTACGCCATGCTCGAGTCGGGCCTGGCGCGCGGGATGGCCGCGCGGGGCCACGCCCCGGCGCCGGCGGACCCGCTCGCCCTGTGGCCGCGCGCCGCCGTCGGCCTCGTCCGGGCCGCCGCCGAGACCTGGCTGCGGACCCCGGCCGCCGGTCGCATCCCGGTCGAGGCGATGGCCCGCGCCATCGCCGACTGGCTGCTCACCGGCCTCATCGGCGCCGCGCCCGGCGCCGCCCTCGAACCCGCGGCGGCGGACGCCGACCGCGCCCGCCCCCACTCACGAACAGGAGCATCGTCATGACCGTCCACGAGAAGCTCGCCCCCCAGTCCTCGACGCCCAGCACCGAGGTTCCCTCCGACGTCGCCGAGATCGCGCCCGAGCGGCCGACGCCCGGCTCCCTCGACGCCGCGGCCCTCGAGGAGGCCCTCCTCGGCCGCTGGGCCGCGGAGCGCCGCGAATCCCGCGAACTGGTCAAGGATCCCGCCCTGTGGCGCGACCCGCTGCTCGGCATGGACGAGCACCGCGCCCGCGTCCTGCGGCAGCTGGGCGTCCTCGTGGAGCGCAACGCGGTCCACCGCGCCTTCCCGCGCGAGTTCGGCGGCGAGGACAACCACGGCGGCAACCTCGCCGCCTTCGGTGACCTCGTGCTCGCCGACCCCTCCCTGCAGATCAAGGCCGGTGTGCAGTGGGGCCTGTTCAGCTCGGCGATCCTGCACCTGGGCACCGCGGAGCACCACCGCCGGTGGCTGCCGGGCGCGATGGACCTGAGCGTCCCGGGCGCATTCGCCATGACCGAGATCGGGCACGGCTCGGACGTCGCCTCGATCGCGACGACCGCCACGTACGACGAGGCGACCCAGGAGTTCGTCATCCACACCCCGTTCAAGGGCGCCTGGAAGGACTACCTCGGCAACGCCGCGCTGCACGGCAGGGCGGCCACGGTCTTCGCGCAGCTGATCACCCGGGGCGTCAACCACGGCGTGCACTGCTTCTACGTCCCCATCCGGGACGAGGAGGGCGCCTTCCTGCCCGGCGTGGGCGGCGAGGACGACGGCCTCAAGGGCGGACTGAACGGCATCGACAACGGCCGTCTGCACTTCACCCAGGTCCGCATCCCGCGCACCAACCTCCTCAACCGCTACGGCGACGTGGCCGAGGACGGTACCTACTCCTCGCCCATCGCCTCCCCCGGGCGTCGCTTCTTCACGATGCTCGGCACGCTCGTCCAGGGCCGCGTCTCCCTGTCCCTCGCCGCCACCACGGCCTCCTTCCTCGGCCTGCACGGTGCGCTGGCCTACGCGGAGCAGCGCCGCCAGTTCAACGCCTCCGACCCGCAGCGGGAGGAGGTGCTGCTGGACTACCAGAACCACCAGCGCCGCCTCATCGACCGCCTGGCCCGCGCCTACGCGGACGCCTTCGCCTCGAACGAGCTCGTCGAGAAGTTCGACGACGTCTTCTCGGGCCGCTCCGACACGGACGTGGACCGGCAGGAGCTCGAGACGCTCGCCGCGGCCGTCAAGCCGCTGACCACGTGGCACGCCCTGGACACCCTGCAGGAGGCCCGCGAGGCGTGCGGCGGCGCCGGATTCCTCGCCGAGAACCGGGTGGCCCAGATGCGTGCCGACCTGGACGTGTACGTCACGTTCGAGGGCGACAACACGGTGCTCCTGCAGCTGGTGGGCAAGCGTCTGCTGACTGACTACTCGAAGGAGTTCGGACGTCTCAATGTGGGCGCCGTCTCCCGCTACGTGGTCCATCAGGCCTCGGACGCCCTCCACCGTGCGGGCCTGCACAAGGTCGTCCAGTCCGTGGCCGACGGTGGGTCCGAGCGCCGCTCCGCGAACTGGTTCAAGGACCCCGCCGTGCAGCATGAGCTGCTCACCGAGCGCGTCCGCGCCAAGACCGCCGACGTCGCCGGCACCCTCTCGGGGGCCCGGGGCAAGGGCCAGGCGGCTCAGGCGGAGGCGTTCAACACGCGCCAGCACGAGCTCATCGAGGCCGCCCGCAACCACGGCGAGCTGCTGCAGTGGGAGGCCTTCACCCGAGCCCTGGACGGCATCACGGATGAGACCACGAAGACCGTCCTGACGTGGCTGCGCGACCTCTTCGCGCTGCGCCTCATCGAGGACGACCTCGGCTGGTTCGTGGCCCACGGCCGCGTCTCGAGCCAGCGCGCCCGGGCCCTGCGCGGCTACGTCAACCGGCTGGCCGAGCGGCTGCGCCCCTTCGCCCTCGAGCTCGTCGAGGCGTTCGGCCTCGAGCCCGAGCACCTGCGCATGGCGGTGGCCACGGACGCCGAGACCCAGCGCCAGGAGGAGGCCCACGCCTGGTTCACGGCCCGCCGGGCCGCCGGCGAGGAGCCGGAGGACGAGAAGGCCGTGCGCGCCCGCGAGAAGGCGGCGCGGGGTCGCCGCGGCTGACCGCGACCGCCCCCCGGACGCACACGGGCCCCCGTCACCTCGCGGTGGCGGGGGCCCGTCTGTGTGGTCGGCCGGGCGGGCTCAGCGCAGCACGGCCTCGTAGACCTCGATCGTGCGCTCGGCGATGGTCTCCCACGAGAAGTGCTCGATCGCGCGGGTCCGGCCGGCCTCACCCATGGCGCGGGCGCGCTCCGGGTCCTCCACGACGCGGGTGAGCGCGGCCGCGAAGTCGGCGGCGAACCCCTCTTCGTCCACGGGCGCCCCCGTGCCGTCGTCGACCTGCTCGAAGGGGACGAGCAGGCCGGTCTCGCCGTCCTGCACGACCTCCGGGATGCCGCCCACGGCGGAGGCGACGACGGCGGTGCCGCACGCCATCGCCTCGAGGTTGACGATGCCCAGCGGCTCATAGACCGAGGGGCAGGCGAACACGGTGGCGGCCGTGAGGATCTCCATCACCTCGTGGCGCGGGATCATCCCCTCGATCACGACGACGCCCTGGCGGGTGCGCCGCAGCTCGGCGATCAGCCCGTTGACCTCGTGCGCCAGCTCCGCGGTGTCCGGGGCGCCCACGCACAGCACGAGCTGGACGTCCTCCGGCAGCCGCAGGGCCGCACGGAGCAGGTGGGGCACGCCCTTCTGGCGCGTGATGCGGCCGACGAACGCGACGGAGGGCTTGTCCGGGTCGATTCCGTACTTCTCCAGTGCGGCGGTGCCGGTCTGCGGGGTCCAGACCTGCGTGTCGATGCCGTTGTGGACCGTGTGCACCTTCGCCGGGTCCACGTCCGGGTAGCAGGCCAGGATGTCCCGGCGCATGCCGTCCGAGACCGCGATGACCGCGTCCGCCCCGAGGTACGCCGTGCGCTCGGCCCAGCTGGACAGGGCGTAGCCGCCGCCGAGCTGCTCCGCCTTCCAGGGGCGCAGCGGCTCGAGGGAGTGCGCGGAGAGGACGTGGGGGGTCTGGTGCAGGAGCTTGCCGAGGTGGCCGGCCAGGTTGGCGTACCAGGTGTGGGAGTGGATGACGTCGGCGCCCTCGAGGTCGCCGAGGATCGTGAGGTCGGTGGCCAGGGTCTGCACGGCCCCGTTGGCGGCGTCGAACCCGGGCGGGTTCGGGTACGTCAGGACGCGGGCCCCGTGGTAGTCCGGGTCGCGCGGCGCGCCGAAGGCGTGCACGCGGACGTCGGCGCGGGAGGCGAGGACGCGGGTCAGCTCGGCGACGTGGACGCCGGCACCGCCGTAGATGGACGGGGGGAACTCTTTGCTCACGATGTCGATGCGCACGCCCCCAACCTAGTTCAGCCCGGCGGGGGTCGATAGTCTGGCGACACGGATGCCCCGCACGCCCCGAGCACGCGTGCGGGTCGCGACGACCCGGCTCACGAGGAGTGACACAGATGGTGCAGAAGAAGGTCCTCTCGGTCGTGCTGGCGGGCGGTGAGGGCAAGCGCCTGATGCCGCTGACGGCCGACCGTGCCAAGCCGGCCGTCCCGTTCGGCGGCACGTACCGCCTCATCGACTTCGCGCTCTCCAACCTGGTCAACAGCCGGTACCGCGAGATCGTGGTGCTGACGCAGTACAAGTCGCACTCGCTGGACCGCCACATCTCCGAGACGTGGCGGATGTCCACGCTCCTGAACAACTACGTTGCCTCCGTGCCGGCGCAGCAGCGCCGGGGCAAGGACTGGTTCACGGGCAGCGCGAACGCCATCTACCAGTCCATGAACCTGATCCACGACGCACGGCCGGACATCGTCGTCGTCATCGGCGCGGACCACGTCTACCACATGGACTTCCAGCAGATGGTGGACCAGCACATCGCCTCGGGCGCCAAGGCGACCGTGGCCGCGGTGCGCCAGCCCCTCGAGCTGGCCTCCTCGTTCGGGGTGATCGAGACGGACCCGCAGGACAGGACGCGGATCTCGGCGTTCGTGGAGAAGCCGGAGACGACCCCCGGCCTGCCGGACGACCCCACGCAGTTCCTGGCCTCGATGGGCAACTACGTGTTCGACACGGACGCCCTCGTGGCGGCGCTGAACCAGGACGAGGAGAACCCCGAGTCGAACAACGACATGGGCGGGGACATCATCCCGCTGTTCGTGGAGCGCGGCGAGGCCGGGGTGTACGACTTCACCTCCAACGAGGTGCCCGGCGGCACGGCCGGCAAGCACTACTGGCGGGACGTCGGCACCCTGGACTCCTACTACGACGCGCACATGGACCTGGTGCAGCCGTGGCCGGAGTTCAACCTCTACAACCGCGAGTGGCCGCTCTACACCCGCCAGTCCGTCTCCCCGCCCGCCAAGCTCGTGCGCTCGTCCACCCGCCGCCCCGGCTCGGCGAACGACTCGATCCTCTCCCAGGGCGTGGTCATCTCCGGCGGCACCGTGGCCCAGTCCGTGCTCTCCACGGACGTGCGCGTGCAGAACGAGGCGTGGGTGGAGCAGTCGGTGCTGCTGGACTCCGTGGTGATCGGCGAGGGGGCCCACGTGCGCAACGCGATCCTGGACAAGAACGTGGTCGTGCCCCCGGGCGCGCGCATCGGCTTCGACCGGGCGGAGGACGAGGCGAACGGCTACACCGTGACAGAATCCGGCCTGACGGTGCTCTCCAAGGGCCAGCCCGTCCCGACGCCGCACTGACGCGGCCACGGGCCGCCGGTCCCGGACCACCGCCGACGCGCGGGCACGCCCCGGTGTGTCCGCGCGTCGCCGTCCCCGCTGGATCCCCGACCGGAGGCTCGCCTTGACCGACACCACCCCCGACCTCGACGCCACCAACGTCACCCGCGCTGAGGCCGCGGAACGCTCCCGCCTGCTCACGGTGCAGGACTACGCCGTGGACGTGGACCTCTCCGACGCCCGGGACGCCGCGACCGACACCTATCCGGTCCGCACCGTGATCCGCTTCGCGTGCGCCGAGCCGGGCGCGCAGACCCACCTGGACTGGATCCACGGGGGCGTGGAGTCGGTGACCCTCAACGGCACGGCGCTGGACGTGGCCGAGGTCGTGGGCGGGGCCCGGGTGCTGCTGCCCGATCTGGCGGCGCAGAACGTGGTCGAGCTGGTCGGCCGGTCCGTGTACTCCCGGTCGGGCGAGGGCCTGCACCGCTTCACGGACCCCGCCGACGGCGAGGTCTACCTCTACACCCAGTACGAGCCCGCCGACGCGCGCCGCGTGTTCCCGGACTTCGAGCAGCCGGACCTCAAGGCCGCCTTCACCTTCTCCCTCACCGGACCCGAGGACTGGGTGCTGGCCTCGAACCGCCCGGAGGCGTCCCGGACACCGGCCGGGGACGGTGTCGTCCGGGTGGAGTTCGCCCCGACGCTCCCCCAGTCCACCTACATCACGACGCTGCTCGCCGGCCCCTATGCGCAGTGGGAGGACGCCTGGGACGGTCACGCGGCCAGCGGCGCGCGGGCCGTGCCGCTGCGGCTGTTCACCCGGCGCACGATGGCCGACGCGTTCGACCCCGAGGCCGTGTTCGACGTGACGAAGCGGGGGCTGACGTTCTTCCACGACCTCTTCGGCGTCGCGTACCCGTGGGGCAAGTACGACCAGGCGTTCGTGCCCGAGTACAACCTCGGCGCCATGGAGAACCCGGGCCTCGTGACCTTCACCGAGGACTTCGTGTTCACCTCGCGGGCCACCGCGGTCCAGTACGAGGGCCGCGCCAACGTGATCCTGCACGAGATGGCGCACATGTGGTTCGGCGACCTCGTGACGATGCACTGGTGGGACGACCTGTGGCTCAAGGAGTCGTTCGCTGACTACATGGGCGCCCTCGGCGTGGACGAGGCCACCGACTTCCGGACCGCGTGGGTGACCTTCGCGTCCCGCCGCAAGGCCTGGGCGTACGTGCAGGACCAGATGCCGACGACGCACCCCATCGTCGCGGACATCGTCGACCTCGAGGCCGCCCGTCAGAACTTCGACGGCATCACCTACGCCAAGGGCGCCTCCGTGCTCAAGCAGCTGGCCGCCTACGTGGGCCGTGACGCGTTCCTCGACGCCGCACACCGCTACTTCGCCGCCCACGCGTGGGGCAACGCCTCCCTCGCCGACTTCATGGCGGTCCTCGAGGCCGCCTCGGGGCGGGACATGCGCGCGTGGGCGGACGCGTGGCTGCACACCTCCGGCGTGCCCCGGCTGCGGGTCGACGTCGACGGCGACGCCCCGGTGCTGCGCCAGGAGGGCGCGGACCCGGTCACGGGCGGGCCGATCCTCCGCCCGCACGTGCTGAAGGTCGGCGTCTTCACGCCCGGGCAGGACGGCGTCCTGCGCCGCACCGCCCAGGTCACCGCCGACGTGCCGGGTGGGGCGGAGGGCGCGGCCGTGCCCCTGCCGGACCTCGAGGTCCCCGGGGGCGTCCGCCTCGTGCTGCCCAACGACGAGGACCTCACCTACGCCGCCGTCGCGCTCGACGCGGGCTCGCTGCGCGCGGCCCTGACGCACCCCATCGCGGACCCGCTCGCGGAGGCCACCGTGTGGGCCGCCCTGCGGTCGATGACCCGCGACGGCGAGCTGCCGGTCGCCCGGTTCCTGGACGCGGTGGCGACGCTGTCCGCGCGGATCGCGACCGTGGGCGTGCACGCGCAGGTGCTGACGCAGGCCGCCGCGGCCGTGGGCCAGTACGCCCGCGCCGAGGACCGGGACGCGCTGCGGGCCCGGCTGGGCGAGGTCCTGGCCGAGCAGACCCGCACGCTCGAGGCCGGCTCCGACCGCCAGCGCACCGCGGCCCGCACGTGGGCGACGCTGGCGCGCGCCGACGTCGGGATGGCCGCGGCCCTCGAGGCCGCCCTGCTCGGCGAGGACGCGGCGACGTCGGCGCCGGGCCTGGCGATCGACGCGGAGCTGCGCTGGCTCGTGCTCCAGGCCCTCGCCGCGACCGGCCGGGCCGGCCAGGACCGCCTGGACGCGGAGCTCGAGGCCGGCCGCACCGCCCAGACGGTCACGTGGCACCGCCTCGCCGCGGCCGCCCGCCCCGAGGCCGAGGTCAAGGCCGCGGCGTGGGAGGCGGTCATGTCCGGCCGCACGGCCACCGGCACGGAGCTGTCCAACGACCTGCTCTCGGCCACGGCGGCCGGCTTCGCGGCGGGCGAGGTCGAGCTCCTCGCCCCCTACGAGTCCGGCTTCTGGCCGCGCCTGACCTCGGTGTGGGCCTCGCGGTCCAACGGGCTGGCCTCGCGCGCGATCGGCGGGCTGTTCCCGGGCCGCCAGGATGCGGTGGCCGGCGGCGTCGACGCGCAGGAGTCGCACCCGACGCTGGCCGCGGCCCAGCGCTGGCTGGACGAGCACCGCGACGCCCCGGGGGCCCTGCGGCGCCTGGTCGTGGAGCACACGGACGCCCTGCGGCGGTCCCTGCGCGTGCAGGCGGTGCAGCCGGCGGGCTGAGCGGTAAGCCCTCCCGCGCAGAGTGGTCACGACACGCCGCCTCCCCTCGGGCGAGGCGGCGTGTCGTGACCATTCCAGCTCAGGGCGCGGCGACGCGGAGCACGCGTTCCCGGCCCACCCGGCGCAGGCCCACGGCGTCGGCGGCGCGCTGGGCGTCCCGGTCGCGCATCCCCACCCGCTCGACGACGACGGGCCGCGTCTCCAGCACGGCCGTCAGTTCGGCGTGGCGCGCCACGTGCGCGGCCCCGCCGTCCGGGTCGAGGGACAGCGCCTGCCGGTCGGCCGCGTGGAGCCAGGCCGCCGACACGTCCTCCACCGGGCGGCGCAGGTGCGCGCCGAGGGAGGCGTCGTCGAGCAGGTCGGAGACGTCGGCGTCCGCGAGGCGGGCCACGAGTGCGGGTGGCCCGGCGACCACCGCGGTCGTGTGCAGCAGGACCACGTGCAGCAGCTCCGGGTCGGCGTCCGCGGCGGGCGCGAGCACGACGCCCGGGTCCTCCCACGCCGTCGGCGCGACGCCGAGTCCCGCGGCCAGCCCGGTCCGCAGCGCGGCGGTCGCGTCGGCGCCCAGCACGTCGGCCGGCGCGACCGTGCCGAGGGCCAGCGGGTGGACGCCGAGCAGCCGGTTCAGGGCGCGGGCCTCGCGGTGCGCCCGGTCCACGAGGGCGGCCAGCTCGGGCGAGGTCTCCCCCACCAGCGGCAGCTCGCGCAACGTTGCGGCACCCACCGGCACCCCGGCCTCGGCCGCGACCGCTGCCAGCGCGTCCCAGTGTCGCGTCTCCTCCTGGGCAGGCGTGCGGCCGCCGCCCGGCTCGTCCGGCCCGGTCACCGTGGCGGCGGCCTCGTCGAGGTCGCGGACCGTGACGAGGTCCCACGTGCCGTCCGCGCTCCAGCCGCGGTCCGTGAGCAGAGGCACGCGGCGGCCGGAGGCCAGCTCCAGCTCGAGGGCGCAGTGGACGTCCACGGTCGACCGTGGGCGCCGCGGGGCGTCGGAGCGGGCGATCAGGCGGACGGGGGCGTCGTCGTCGGGGGTCATGGTCCGATCCTGACAGAGCCGCCCCGCCACACCTCGACGCGTCGGGGGCGGTTTCGGGCGGTATTCACGTCGAATACCACCGCAAACCGCCCCCGGACGGAAGCGTGCCGGACGGTGCCGGGACGCCGTCAGGCGGCTCAGGGCACCCGCGCGGTCCACTCGGGGGTCGTGAACTTGGTGCGGGCCAGCTGCTCGGCCTCCTCACGGGTGGCCTCGTCCAGCTCGACGCGGCGGGCGCCGTAGCGCTCCTCGAAGGTGGTCATCATGGTCTCCCAGATCTCGGCGCGGGAGACGCCGGTCTGGCGGCGGAGCGGGTCCACGCGCTTCTTCGCCGAGGCCACGCCCTTGCCGCGCAGCTTCTCGCGGCCGATGCGCAGCACCTCGAGCATCTTGTCCGCGTCGATGTCGTAGCTCATCGTCACGTGGTGCAGCAGCCCGGCCGTGCCCACCCGCTTCTGCGCGGCGCCGCCGATCTTCCCCTGCTCCGTGGCGATGTCGTTGAGCGGTTGGTAGAACGCGTGCACGCCGAGCCGGGAGAGCGCGTCCATGGTCCACTCGTCCAGGAACGGGTAGGTCTCCGCCGTCTCCAGCCCGTCGACCAGCGACGACGGCACGTGCATCGAGTACGTGACGCAGTTGTCCGCCTCCATGAACATCGCGCCGCCGCCGGAGATCCGCCGCACCACGTTGATGCCGTGCCGCCGCGCCCCCTCGGGGTCCACCTCGTTGGCGAGCGACTGGAAGGCGCCTATCACCACGGCCGGCTCGTTCCACTGCCACAGGCGCAGGGTCGGCTTGCGACGTCCCTCGGCCACCTGCCGGGTGAGCACCTCGTCCAGGGCCACGGTCAGCGCGATCGGCATCGGCTCCGGCCCGATGACCTCCCACTCGTGGTCCCCCCACGTGGTCGCCTTGCCGAGGGCCCGACGCACGGCCGAGGCGACCGCGAAGGCGTCCACGCCGAACAGCTCGGCCTCGGAGCGCAGCCCCCGCTCGACGGCCTCCCGGATGACCCGGTGCTCGGCGTCCGCGGACAGCCCGGCCACCGCCGCGTTGAGGTCCTCGAGCGCCTCGTCCGGCTCGAGGAAGAAGTCGCCGTTGATGCTCGCGGTCGCGATCCGGCCGTCCGCGAGGCTCAGGTCCGCCGCGACCAGCTTGCCGCCGATCACCTTGTATTCACCGTGGAGAGTCCTCATGCCCGTCAGCCTACGGGCGACGCGACGGGCCCCACACCGCCCGGATCGCTCCGGGGGCGCGGGGCCCGTCGTCGTGCTGTGCGTGCGGCTCAGGCCGCCGCGGTCACTTCTTGCCGCCGAAGCCCTTGAAGCGGGCGTTGAAGCGCTCGACGCGGCCGGCGGTGTCCATGATGCGCTGCTTGCCCGTGTAGAACGGGTGCGAGGCGGCCGAGATCTCGACGTCGATCACCGGGTAGGTGTTGCCATCGGTCCACTCCGCGGTCTTGTCGGAGTTCGCGGTGGTGCGGGTGAGGATCTTCTCACCGGAGGCGAGGTCGTTGAAGATGACGTAGCGGTAATCCGGGTGGATCTCAGACTTCATGGTGCATCCTTCGTTTCAGCCGCCTGATTGGGACCAGGGGCGCGAGAGGTGTGGTCAGGGGGTCCGCCGGACGGCGGGCCAGCCGCCCACTCTACCGCACCCGGGCCGGTCAGCGCGCGCGCAGCTCCCACAGCGCGACCGCCGCGGCCGCGGCCACGTTCAGCGAGTCGACGCCGGCGGGCATGGGGATGACGACGTCGGCGTCGGTCTGGGCGAGGGTCTCGGGGCGGACCCCCGGCCCCTCCTGGCCGAGGACGAGGGCCAGGCGCTCGGCGGTCCGCAGCGGCTCGATCTCCGGCGAGTCCAGGCCCACGGCCTGCTCCGTCACCTCGAGGGCGGCCACCGCGTACCCGGCCGCCCGCAGCGCGGGCAGCGACTCGGCGACCGGGCCGAGCAGGCGCGCCCACGGCAGGCGGAACACCGTGCCCATCGAGACGCGGATGGCGCGCCGGTACAGCGGGTCGGCGGCCTGCGGGGTGAGCAGCAGCGCGTCCCAGCCGAGGGCGACGGCGGAGCGCACCACGGCGCCCAGGTTCGTGTGGTCCACGAGGTCCTCGGCGATGAGCACGCGCCGCGCGCCCGCGAGGACGTCGGCGAGCGGCCGGGGTGCGGGGCGGTCCATCGCGGCCAGGGCGCCGCGGTGCAGGTGGAAGCCGGTGAGGGCCTCGAGCACGTCGTCGGGTCCGGTGAAGACCGGGACGTCAGGATGGGCGGCGAGCACGTCCGCGAAGGACCCGCGGTAGCGGTCCCCCAGCAGGAAGGAGCGCGGGGTGTGCCCGGCGTCCAGCGCGCGGCGGACCACCTGGGAGGACTCGGCGAGGAAGACGCCGTGCTCCGCGTCGACGCGACGGCGCAGGGCCGCGTCCGTCATGGTCGTGTAGGGGGCCAGGCGGGGGTCGGCGAGGTCCTCGATCCGCTCCAGGCGCACCTCGCGGGTCCCGACCTCACCCACCCGAGACCTGCCGCATCACCATGACCACCAGCCCGGCCAGGCCCACGATCACGATGGTGACGCGCAGCGCCGTCGGCGAGATGCGCCGGCCGATCCGCGCGCCTACGAGCCCGCCCACGAGCGAGGAGAGCGCGATCAACAGCACGGCCCGCCAGTCGATGCGGTCGAAGGCGAAGACCAGGTAGAACGCCGCGGCGGTGAGGTTGACCACCAGCGACAGCCACGTCTTCACGGCGTTGGCGTGCACGAGGGTGCCGCCCACCAGCAGCACGCCGAAGATCGCCATGAGCATGACGCCCTGGGCGGCCACGAAGTAGCCGCCGTAGATGCCGGTCAGGAACACGAGCGTCCACAGCGTCGGGGTCACGGGGCCCACCGGCACGGGAGAGTCCGCGCCGGGGGTCGGCCCCTGGTCCTCCGCCCGACGCCGGACCCACCGCTGGATGCGCGGCTGCAGCACGACGACCGTCAGGGCCACCACGAGCAGCACCGGCGCGACGTAGCCGAACACGGCCGGGGGCAGCGTGGTGAGCAGGGCGGCGCCGATGACCCCGCCGAGCAGGGACGCGACGGTCAGCTTCGGCAGGAGCGCCCGGGACTGGGCCAGCTCGCGGCGGTACCCGTACGTGCCGGAGAAGCCCGAGGCCACCAGGCCCATCGCGTTGGAGACCTGGGCCGTCACGGGCGGGAACCCGACCGCCACGAGCGTCGGGAAGGTGACGAGCGTGCCCGAGCCGATCACCGAGTTGATCGTGCCGGCCCAGAACCCCGCGAGCAGCACGAGCAGGACCTGCCACAGGTCCATGCCCAGCAGCTGCGCGGTCAGCAGCCCCGTCACCGGGCCACGGCGGTGTACCGACCGCCGGTGCGGGTCACCTTCAGGTCCGTGCCGAACGCCGCGGAGAGGTGCTCCTCGGTGAGCGTCGACTCGATGGGCCCGGCCGCCACGACGCCGCCGTCCCGCAGCAGCAGGGCATGCGTGAAGCCCGGGGGCACCTCCTCGAGGTGGTGCGTGACGAGGACCAGCGCGGGCGCGTCCTCGTCCGTGGCGAGCGCCGTCAGCTGGCGCACGAGGTCCTCCCGCCCGGCGAGGTCCAGGCCCGCGGCGGGCTCGTCCAGCAGGAGCAGCTCGGGATCGGTCATCAGGGCACGGGCGATGAGCACGCGCTTGCGCTCACCGTCGGAGAGGGTGCCGAACGCGCGGTGCGCGAGGCGGGAGAGCCCCCAGGTCGCCACGAGGCCGAGCGCGCGGGCGCGATCCTCCGTCTCGTACCGCTCGCGCCACGTGCCGGTGATCCCGTAGGCGGCGGTGACGACGGCGTCCTGCACGGTCTCGTTCGCGGGCACCTGGGCGGCGAGCTGGGCGGAGGACAGGCCGATGCGCGGGCGCAGCTCGAACACGTCGACGGCGCCGAGCACCTCGTCCAGCACGCCGACGTCGCCGGCGGTCGGGTGCAGGCGGGCCGCGGCCAGCTGGAGCAGCGTGGACTTGCCGGCGCCGTTCGGGCCCATCACGATCCACCGCTGCCCCGCGCGGACCGTCCAGTCCAGGGGGCCGAGGATGTCGGTGGTGCCGCGGCGCACGCGCACGCGGCGCATCTGCAGCACGGCGTCCTCATCCGGGAGGAACCAGTCGTCGGGAGGCGCGGGGGTGGTCATGGGGGCCAGCCTAGTCCGGCCGGCCGGCGCGTCGCCGATGCGACGCACGCCCGGCCGCGCCCGCACCCCCGCCTAGGATGCCGCGCATGAGCACCCTGCGCCGCCTCGTCGTCACCGCCGACCCCGCCCTCCTCGTCACGGACGCGCCCCCGGCCGGCGTGCCCGACGACGCCGAGCGGCTCACCGACGACGGCCTGCTGGGCTGGCGCTTCGCCGCGGACGAGTGGGCGGCGGCCCCGGAGCCGGGCTCCGGGTGGGACGTGCTCACGGTGCCGGCGACGGTCGCCGCCGCGCCGGCGCCCCTCGTGGTGACGGACGTGGACTCCACGCTGATCCGGCAGGAGGTCATCGAGCTGCTCGCCGCCCACGCCGGCCGCGAGGCCGAGGTCGCCGAGGTGACGGAGCGGGCGATGCGCGGTGAGCTCGACTTCGCCGCCTCGCTGCACGCGCGCGTCGAGGCGCTCGCGGGGCTGCCCGTGGGCGTCGTGGCGGACGTGGTGCGGGCCATCCGGCCCACCGACGGAGCCCTCGCGCTGATCGAGGCCATCACCGCGGCCGGCGGCCGGGTGTGCGCGGTCTCCGGCGGCTTCACCCAGGTGCTCGCCCCGCTGGCCGAGGTGTGGGGCGTGCACGCCTACTGCGCCAACGAGCTCGAGGTGCGGGACGGGCACCTGACGGGGAAGGTGCTCGGCGACGTCGTGGACCGCGCGGCGAAGGCCGCCATGCTGCGCGCCTGGGCCGAGGACGCGGGGCTCACCCCCGAGCAGGCCGTCGGCGTGGGCGACGGCGCCAACGACATCGATCTGCTCGAGGCGGCCGGCTGCGGCGTGGCGCTGTGCGCGAAGCCGATCCTCCGGGAGCACGCGGACGTCGTCGTCGACGTGCCCTCCTTCACGCCCCTGCGGTGGCTCCTCGGTCTCTGAGGCGTCCGCTCCCGGAGGTCACGAGGGCCGGATCCCACGGATCCGGCCCTCGTCGTCTGGGGTGTGGTGGGGTTCAGTCCTGCCCGAGGAAGTCCTCGGCGCCGCCCACGAGCTCGGTGTGGCCGACCTCGAGGCCCTCGCGGCCCACGAGGGAGGCGATCTCGGCGGCGAACTCCTCCACGGTGTAGAGCTTGCCGGCGGCCTCGCGGCGGGCCTCGATGGCACCGGGCTCGGCGCGGTCGAGCAGGGTGGCGGTGATGGTGCCCTCGATCATGTCGCCGGAGACCACCACGAAGCCCACGCCCTTCTCGGTGAACGCGGGGATGCGCTCGCGCAGGGCGTCCTCGCCGGCGCGCTTGGAGCGGGCCACGGGCTCGTAGGAGTCCATCGTGGCGACCTCGTCGATGAAGTGCGCCTGGTGGGAGGTCACGAACACGATCTGCCCGCCGGCACCCATGCGCTCGAGCGCGGCGTCGGCCAGCGCGGCCTGGGCGTCACGGTTGAGCTTCAGGGCGTAGTCCTCGCCGAACTGGGACTCCATGCCGCCCGAGGCGTTGAGCACGAGCACGTCGAGTGAGCCGAAGTGCTCCACGGCGGCGTCCAGCAGCGCGGCCCGATCCTCGGCGACGGTCACGTCGCCGCCCACGGCCACGGCGCGGCCGCCGGCGTCCTCGATCCTCTGCACCACCTTGTTCGCGCGCGGCGCCTTCTGGCGGTAGTTCACCACGACGCCCGCGCCGCGGGCGGCCAGCAGCTCGGCGGTGGCGGCTCCGATGCCGCGGGAGGAGCCGGTGACGACGACGCCGCGTCCGGCCAGGTCCTGCTCGGTCATGTTCTGTGCTTCCTGTCTGCTCAGCGGTCGGTGGTCGTCAGTGGCCCATGCCCAGGCCGCCGTCCACGGGGATCACGGCCCCGGAGATGTACGCGGCCTCGTCCGAGGCCAGCCAGCGCACGACGCCGGCCACCTCCTCCGGGGCGGCGAAGCGGCCGGCCGGGATGGACGTCTTGTACTGGGCCTTGAGCTCGTCGTCGAGGGACTGCGTCATCTCGGTGTCGATGTAGCCGGGGGCCACGACGTTCGCGGTCACGCCGCGCGCGCCGAGCTCGCGCGTGATCGAGCGGGCCATCCCGACGAGGCCGGACTTGGAGGCGGCGTAGTTGACCTGGCCGGGCGAGCCGAGCAGGCCCACCACGGAGGAGACCAGGACGATGCGGCCGCGCTTCAGGCGCATCATGCCCTTGGTGGCGCGCTGCACCACGCGGAAGGCGCCGGTGAGGTTCGTGTCGATCACCGAGGTGAAGTCGTCCTCGGACATGCGCAGCAGCAGCTGGTCGTGGGTGATGCCGGCGTTGGCCACGAGCACCTCGACCGGGCCGTGGGCCTCCTCGACCTCGCGGAAGGCCGCGTCCACGGAGGCCGCGTCCGTCACGTCGGCCCGGACCGCGAGGACCCCCTCCGGCCCCTCCCCCGAGCGGGAGGTGATGGCCACCCGGTCGCCGTTCGCGGCGAACGCCCGGGCGATGGCCAGGCCGATGCCGCGATTGCCCCCCGTGACGAGGACGCTGCGGCCGGCGGCCTGCGCGTCCGCTGCGGGCGTGGTGGTCTGATCGGCCATGGGAACACCTTCCGGACGGGACGGGACTAGACTGGAGCACCGGCGCGGCGCCGTCGACGCCGTCCTGCGGGACGCCGCCGAGGGCGGGCGCGCCGGCATGTGAACCACCACTCTACGTCCGCGGCCGCGCGGGGGCCCTCCGCAGGGCGCGACGTGCCAGGAGGATGCGCCATGACCAGCTCCGCCGCCGGCTCCCGAGCCGGCCGTCCCGCCCGCGCCGGGCGCGGGACGACACCGGAGGTCCAGGGGGTCACCACCGCCGCCGCCGGCCGCAGCGCGGACCGGGAGGCGCGCATGAAGGTCTACCTGGTCCAGATGCTGCTCCGCACCGCCTGCTTCGTCGCCGCGCTCTTCACCCACGGCTGGTGGCAGCTCGGGTTCATCCTCGGCGCGGTCGTGCTGCCCTACGTCGCCGTCGTGCGCGTGAACAACACCGGCCCGCAGCAGGCCGGCACCCTGCGCGCCGTGCCCGCCCAGGGACCGGCCCTGGCCCCCCGCCCCGACGACACGGCGGCGCCCGAGCCGGTCGTGCTCACCGGCGACCTCGTGGACGACCCGCGCGACCGTGCGCCCCGGGCGCTGGGCCGAGGGTCCTCGTCCGCCGGCGGTCCCGGCCTGCCCGGACGGGGCGCCGCGTGATCGGGGCGGGCCCGGGCGAGCCGGACATGGACCTGCTGGGCGCCCTCGCGGCCGGCCGCCTCGACCCCGCCGCGGGTGCCTCCGCCACCCGATCCCCGCACGCCGCCGCGGACGGGCCCGAGCGGCCGGTCTGCTCGCGTCGCGGCTGCACCGCGGAGGCCGCCTGGGCCCTGGAGTGGAACAACCCGCGCGTCCACGCCCCGGACCGGGTGAAGACCTGGCTGGCCTGCGCGGACCATCGGCCCTTCCTGGACGACTTCCTGAGCGCCCGCGGCTTCCTGCGGCGCTCCCGCCCACTCGACCCGCCCGCCACGGAGGCGCCCGAGGTCGAGACGCCCGAGACCCCGCAGG
>NZ_JABFAY010000018.1:65907-79129 GCF_017168495.1 Micrococcus sp. KRD096
TGGCGGCGGCCTGCTCGCGTTGCTGCTCGCGATCTTCGCCCCCGGGCTGGCCGAGCAGCTCGGGATCGACACGGGCGGCGGGTCCGTCGGCCAGAGTCAGTACCAGCAGCAGACGGGCTCGGGCGGCCAGAGCCAGCCCCTCTCGGACGAGGAGTGCGCCAGCGGTGCGGACGCCAACCAGAACACGGACTGCCGCGTCGTCGCGACCACCGAGGCCGCGGACGAGTTCTGGGGCGAGTACCTCGCGCAGTTCTCGGACATCCAGTGGCGCCAGCCGCAGCTCACGCTGTTCCAGGGCGGCGTGAGCACCGGTTGCGGCAGCGCCTCCTCGGCCACGGGCCCGTTCTACTGCCCGGCGGACGAGTCCATGTACTTCGACACCGCGTTCTTCGAGACGCTGCAGACCGACTTCGGCGCCGAGGGCGGGCCGCTGGCGGAGGAGTACATCGTGGCGCACGAGTACGGCCACCATGTCCAGCAGGTCACCGGCTACCTGCAGCACTCGAAGGACGGGACCACCGGCCCCACCTCCGGCGCCGTGCGCGCGGAGCTGCAGGCCGACTGCTTCGCCGGCATGTGGGCCGGGCACGCCGCGTCCACCGTGGACCCCGAGTCCGGTGCGCCGTTCCTGAAGCCGATCTCGCAGGGCCAGCTGCGCCAGGCCATCGACGCGGCCTCCGCCGTGGGCGATGACCGCATCCAGTCCACCCACACCGGCCGGGTGGACCCCGAGGCGTTCACGCACGGCACCTCGGAGCAGCGCATGGCCTGGTTCATGCGCGGCTACCAGAGCTCCCAGCAGGAGCCCGACATCCGCCAGTGCGACACGTTCCGGGCCTCCTCCCTGGACATCTGAGCCGGGAGCGCCGGGGCGCCTGCCGGCCCGTCCGCACTCCCCCACCACGACGGCGGCCCGTCACCTTCGCGCAGAAGGTGACGGGCCGCCGTCGTGGTCCGGGCCGGATCAGATGTTGAAGCCGAGGGCGCGCATCTGGTCGCGGCCGTCCTCGGTGATCCGCTCGGGGCCCCACGGGGGCATCCAGACCCAGTTCAGCCGCCACTCGTCCACCATGGTGCCGATCGCGCGGGAGACCTGGTCCTCGATCTCGTCCGTGAGCGGGCAGGCCGCGGTGGTCAGGGTCATGTCCACGAGCAGCGCGCCGTCGTCGGCGTAGTGCAGCCCGTAGAGCAGGCCCAGGTCCACGACGTTGACGCCCAGCTCCGGGTCGATCACGTCCTTGAGGGCCTCACGGATGTCCTCCGTGGGCGCCTGGTTCGTGGTCTCCGTCATCTCAGGCCCCCGCCGCGGCCTTCTCGAAGCGGGCGTAGCCCTCGGCCTCGAGCTGCTCGGCGAGCTCCGGGCCGCCGGACTCGGCGACGCGGCCGTCCACCAGCACGTGCACGTGGTCCGGCTTGATGTAGTTGAGGATCCGCGTGTAGTGGGTGATCAGCAGGGTGCCCATCTCGTTCTGCGCCTGGGCGCGGTTGACGCCCTCGGAGACGATGCGCAGCGCGTCGACGTCGAGGCCGGAGTCGGTCTCGTCGAGGATCGCGAACGTGGGCTTGAACAGCTCGAGCTGGAGGATCTCGGCGCGCTTCTTCTCGCCGCCGGAGAAGCCCTCGTTGACGTTGCGGTTCATGAACGCCGGGTCGATCTGCAGGGCCTCGAAGGCGCCCTTGACGTCCTTGGTCCAGGTGCGCAGCGAGGGGGCCTGGCCGTCGAGCGCGGTCTTGGCGGTGCGCAGGAAGTTGGTCATGGTGACGCCCGGGATCTCCACGGGGTACTGCATGGCCAGGAAGAGGCCGGCCTGCGCGCGCTCGTCGACGCTCATCTCCAGCACGTCCTCACCGTCGAGGGTGATGGAGCCGGAGGTGACCTCGTAGCGCGGGTGGCCGGCGATGGTCGAGGCCAGGGTGGACTTGCCGGAGCCGTTCGGGCCCATGATCGCGTGGGTCTCGCCCGTCTCGATGGTCAGGGAGAGGCCCTTCAGGATCTCCTTGGGGCCGTTCTCGGTCGCGATCTGCACGTGCAGGTCGGTGATCTGCAGGGTTGCCATGGTGGTTCTCCTCGGGTGGAAGGCGGTGGGGTCTGCGGGGCGTCGGTCAGAGCTGCGCGATGCGGAGCTCGTCCTCCATGACGGCGGTCAGCTCGTCCTCGACGTCGCCGACACCGATCTTCTGGATGATCTCGTTGAGGAAGCCGCGCACGATCAGGCGGCGGGCCTCGGTCTCGGGGATGCCGCGGGCCATCAGGTAGAACAGCTGGGTCTCGTCGAAGCGGCCGGTCGCGGACGCGTGGCCCGCACCCTCGATCACGCCGGTCTCGATCTCCAGGTTCGGCACCGAGTCCGCGCGCGCCCCGTCGGAGAGCAGCAGGTTCTGGTTCTTCTCGTACGTGTCCGTGCCCTCGGCCTCCTTGCGGATCAGCACGTCGCCCACCCACACGGTGCGCGCGTCCGCGCCCTGCAGGGCGCCCTTGTAGAGCACGTTCGAGACGCAGTCCGGCTGGTTGTGGTCCACGAACAGGCGGTTCTCGAGGTGCTGACCGGCGTCGGCGAAGTACAGGCCGTACATCTCGGCCTCACCGCGCTCGGCGGCGAACCGAGCGGTCGGGGTCAGCCGCACCACGCCGCCGCCGTAGGACACGGCCACGTGCTTGAAGCGCGCGTTCGTGGCGACCGAGGCCTGCTGGGCCGAGACGTGCACGGCATCGCCCTCCCAGGCCTGCAGCACGACCACGTTCAGGCGGGCGTCGCGGCGCACGTCGAACTCGACGTTCTGGGCCAGCACGGCGGTGCCGCGGTGGGCGATCACCACGTCGGCCTGCGCGTTCTCCTCCACGAGCACGGTCAGGTGCATCGCGGCCGGGTCGGCGGAGGAGCCGACGACGTCGATGCGCACCGGCTCGGCGACCTCGCCGGAGATCGTCACGACGGTGGCCTCGGAGACCGAGTTCCAGGCCGCGGCGGACACGCGGTCGTCCGGGGTCAGGACGGAGCCGACGCGGGCGTCGTCGCGGGCCACGGTCTCCACCGTGACGCCGGCCTGCTCGGCCACGGCCACGGCGGGCGCGGCACCGGTCAGGCGCGCGTCGTCGCCCTCGGGCAGGTGCAGCCCGCCCAGGCGCTTGAGCGGGGTGAAGCGCCAGTCCTCCTCGCGCCCCGTGAGCACGGGGAAGTCGGACAGCTCGAAGGAGCTGAGGCGGTCGGCGCGCGAGCCCGCGGCGTTGCGCTCCTGACCGCCGGTCCGGGCGGCCGGGGCCTGGGCGACGGCGAGCTTCTCGCCCTCCTCGCCCATGCCCGGGATCATGGTCCGCTGGGTGTTCTCCACGGTGTCGGTCATGTCAGCCCACCGATCCTTCCATCTGCAGTTCGATCAGCTTGTTGAGCTCGAGCGCGTACTCCATGGGCAGCTCGCGGGCGATCGGCTCGATGAAGCCGCGCACGATCATGGCCATGGCCTCGTCCTCGGACATGCCACGGCTCATGAGGTAGAAGAGCTGCTCCTCGGACACCTTCGAGACGGTCGCCTCGTGGCCGAGGGTCACGTCGTCCTCGCGGATGTCGATGTACGGGTACGTGTCGGAGCGGGAGACCGTGTCCACGAGCAGGGCGTCGCACACCACCGAGTTGGCGGAGCCGTTCGCGCCCTCGGCGATCTGCACCAGGCCGCGGTAGGCGGCGCGGCCGCCGCTGCGGGCCACGGACTTGGACACGATCGAGGAGTTCGTGTGCGGGGCCATGTGCACCATCTTGGAGCCGGTGTCCTGGTGCTGGTCCTTGCCCGCGAACGCGACGGAGAGGGTCTCGCCGGTGGCGTGCTCGCCGGTCAGGTACACGGCCGGGTACTTCATGGTCACCTTGGAGCCGATGTTGCCGTCGATCCACTCCATGGTGCCGCCGGCCTCGACCACGGCGCGCTTGGTCACGAGGTTGTACACGTTCGTGGACCAGTTCTGGATGGTGGTGTAGCGCACGCGGGCGTTCTTCTTCACCACGATCTCCACGACGGCCGAGTGCAGCGAGTCGGACTGGTAGATCGGGGCGGTGCAGCCCTCGATGTAGTGCACGTACGAGTCCTCGTCCGCGATGATCAGCGTCCGCTCGAACTGGCCCATGTTCTCCGTGTTGATGCGGAAGTAGGCCTGCAGCGGGATCTCCACGTGCACGCCCTTGGGCACGTACACGAAGGAGCCGCCGGACCACACGGCCGTGTTCAGGGAGGCGAACTTGTTGTCGCCGACCGGGATCACGGTGCCGAAGTACTCCTCGAAGATCTCCGGGTGCTCCTTGAGCGCGGTGTCGGTGTCGAGGAACACGACGCCCTGCTCCTCCAGGTCCTCGCGGATCTGGTGGTAGACGACCTCGGACTCGTACTGGGCGGCGACGCCGGCCACCAGACGCTCGCGCTCGGCCTCGGGGATGCCCAGGCGCTCGTAGGTGTTGCGGATGTCCTCGGGCAGGTCCTCCCAGGTCTTGGCCTGGCCCTCGGTGGAGCGCACGAAGTACTTGATGTTGTCGAAGTCGATGCCGGACAGGTCCGGGCCCCACGCCGGCATCGGCTTGCGCTCGAAGTACTTGAGGGCCTTGAGGCGCAGGTCGCGCATCCACTCCGGCTCGTCCTTCTTGCCGGAGATGTCGCGCACGACGTCCTCGTTCAGACCGCGGACGGCCTTCTCGCCGGCCGCGTCGGAGTCGGCCCAGCCGTACTGGTAGGCGCCGATGGCGTTGAGCTCGGGGTTCTTGTCGAGGATCTCCTGGATCACGCCGGGGTCGGCGGTCTCCGCGGAGTCCCGCTGGACGATCTGGTCGGTCATCTCAGCCTCTCTCACTAGTCACTGCGGTCGGGGTCGGTCGGGTGGTCGGCGGGAGCCGGGGCGTGGCCCGCGCGGCTCAGTCGCGGCCCAGCGGCACGTGTGTGGTGCACACGTGGGCGCCGGCGGCGAGGGTCGAGAGCCGGCGCACGTCCACCTCGAGCAGGCGGGCGAACAGCGCGGTCTCCTCTTCACAGAACTCCGGATGGCGGGCGGGAATTCCCTGGAACGGGCAGTGCCCCTGGCAGACCTGGTCCGCGCGGAGGGTGGGCGCCAGGCCCGCGCCGAAGTGGCGCAGCGTGCCGGCGTAGCCGGCCTCGTCGAGGACCCGCGCGAGGATCCGGGTGCGGTCCTGCAGCGCGGTCTCCCGGCCGTCGACGGCGGCCGTGAAGCGCTCCTCGATCTCCCGGAAGGCGTGGCGCGCGGTGCGGCGCACCTCCTCCTCCCCGCCGAGCTCCTCGAGGCGGGCCAGGGTGTCCAGGGCGACGGCGAGGTGGTCCTTGGGCAGGTGCTCCTGCGCGTGCGAGGTGACCACGTAGCGGCGGGAGGGCCGTCCCGCGCCGCGGGCCGCGGTGACCCGCTTGACCTCGACGAGCGAGTCCTCCTCGAGCGCGTCCAGGTGGCGGCGCACGGCGGCGGCGGTCAGCTCCAGCTCGCGACCGATCTCGGCCGCGCTGACGGGACCACGCGTCAGGACCAGCTGCAGCACACGCTCGCGCGTGCCCTCGGCCGGGGCCGGAGCGGGGGGCGACGCAGACTGATCCGAATACACCACGCCATCATGACCTATTGATCTGGAACGGTTCAAGTGAGGCTCGCCTGGCTTGATGACGCCCGCGGCGGAACGCGCGTCAGACCGGGCGCCCCCGGCCCCACGAGCCGGGGTCGCAGCGCCCGAGGACTAGACTGGCACAGTGCCCCGACCTCCCCTGACCCCGGATCCCGTGCCGCGCGACGAGCCCGTCCTGCGCCTGAGCGACGTCCACCGGAGCCTCGGCCGCGGCCGGTCCCGCACCCCCGTCCTGCGGGGCGTCGACCTCACCGCCCGTGCGGGCGCCGTCACGGTGCTGCTCGGCCCCAACGGGGCCGGCAAGTCCACCACCCTGGGCCTCTGCCACGGCATGGACCGGCCCGACGCCGGCTCCGTGCGCGTGTTCGGCGCAGACCCGTGGCGGGCCTCCGCCGACCTGCGCGCCCGCATCGGCGTGATGTGGCAGGAGGGGGGCCTGCCGCCTGCGATCCCCGCCCGCCGCTTCGTCGCCCACGTGGCGTCCCTGTACCGCGACCCGCTGCCCGTCGAGCCGCTGCTGGAGCGCCTGCGGATCGCCGACGTCGCCGGCCGCCCCCTGCGCCGCCTCTCCGGCGGCCAGCGCCAGCGCGTCGCGCTCGCGGCCGCCCTCGTCGGCCGGCCGGACATGCTGTTCCTCGACGAGCCCACCGCGGGCCTCGACCCGGAGACCCGGCCCGTCGTGCACGACGTCGTGCGGGAGCAGACCGACCGCGGCGCCGCCGTGCTGCTGACCACGCACCTGCTCGACGACGCCGAGCGGCTCGCGGACGACGTCGCCATCCTGCGCGCCGGCCGCGTGGTGCGCTCCGGCTCGCTGGCCGAGCTCACGCGCGTGGCCGAGGGCGACGTCGTCGACGTGGACTTCGGCGACGCCTCCCCCGACGCCGTCCGTGCCTGGGCCGACACCCTGCCCGCGCCGCTGCGCGCGGCCGGCCTCGACGAGTCCGCCCGCCTGCGCGTGGCCGGCGTCCGCGGCCCGGACGACCTGGCCGTCCTCGCCGCGAGCTGGCGGGAGCACGCCCTGATGCCCACCCGATTCGAGCGCGCTGGACTGCGCCTCGAGCAGATCCTCCGGGAGACCGCCGCATGAGCACGCCCGTCGTCGACCACCGCGCCCCGGCCGGCACCGGAGCCCACGCGGGCGCCGCCCCGCTGGCCGCCCGCGTCCTGCGTCAGGCCGGCTACGAGACCGGCACCGCGCTGCGCAACGGCGAGCAGCTGCTC
The DNA here is from genome assembly GCF_017168495.1 of Micrococcus sp. KRD096. NCBI lineage: Bacteria > Bacillati > Actinomycetota > Actinomycetes > Micrococcales > Micrococcaceae > Micrococcus > Micrococcus sp. KRD096. The sequence goes on from NZ_JABFAY010000018.1 coordinate 72,735, forward strand.
GTCACCGTGGTGCTGCCCCTGCTCGCGCTCGTGGGCGTGCACGTCACCGGCCTGTTGGACGCCCCGGGCCGCTCGGGCCTGGACGTGGCCGTGCCCGGCGTGCTCGCCCTGGCCGTGATCAGCTCCGCGTTCACGGCCACCGCGATCGCCACGGGCTTCGAGCGTCGCTACGACGTGCTCGCCGCCCTGGCCACCACCCCGCTGGGTACGCTCGGCCTCGTCGCCGGCAAGGCCCTGGCGGTGGTGGCCCTCCTGCTGGTGCAGGTGAGCGTGATCGGCGGCGTCGGCCTGGCGCTCGGCTGGCGTCCGGACCCCGAGGGGATCCTGCCGGCCCTCGTCGCCCTCGCACTGGGGGCCGCCGCCTTCACGGCCCTCGGGCTGCTGCTCGCCGGCACGGCCCGGCCGGAGGCGACCCTCGCCGTCGCCAACCTGCTGTGGGTGCTGTTCGGCGCCGTCGGCGGCACGGTGTTCCCCGCCCGGGTCCCCGGCGTGGACCTGCTCCCCTCCGGCGCGCTGGGCACGGCCCTGCGGGCCGCCCTCCTGGACGGGGCCTGGTCGCCCGTCCCCCTGCTCGTGCTCACCCTGTGGGGCGCCGTGGCCGTCGCGGCCGCGCTCCGCTGGTTCCGCTGGCGGCCCTGAGCCGTTCCCCGTCCCCCTGCATCGAACGATCGGAAGGACACCGTGTCCACCACCACCCCCGCGGCCCGGACCGCCCCGGCCGGACTCGCCGCCCGTCTGCCGCAGCGCCTCTCGAAGGCCACCATGGCCCTCGCCGTGGCGTCACTGGCGTCCGAGATCGGCATCATCGTCACCGGCGGCGCCGTGCGCCTCACCGGCTCCGGCCTGGGCTGCCCCACGTGGCCCAAGTGCTCGCCCGAGTCCCTCACCAACACCCCGGAGATGGGCATCCACGGCTACATCGAATTCGGCAACCGGACGCTGACGTTCGTCCTGGTGGTCATCGCCGCCGCCATGTTCCTGTCCCTGTGGAACCTGCGCGGCACCCACCGGAGCCCCTTCTGGCTCTCCGTGGGCCTGCTGGCCGGCATTCCCGCGCAGGCCCTCGTGGGCGGCGTCGTGGTCCTGACGAATCTGAACCCGTGGTGGGTGGCCGGCCACTTCATCGTGTCCTCGATCATGGTGGCCGTGGCGACCCTGCTCGTGGTGCGCATCGCCGCCGAGCGCCGTGCCGGCCGGGCGGGGGTGCCCCTCGTGGACGGCGCCACCACCGGCCGGTCCCGTGCCGCCGCCTGGGCGGCGTTCGCGCTGACGTGGGCCGCCGTGTACCTGGGCACCGTGGTGACCGGCACGGGCCCGCACTCCGGCGACCCCGGCTCGCCGCGCCACGAGTTCGACCCGCTGCTGGTCACGCGTGCCCACGTGGTCCCGGTGTACCTGCTCCTGGCGGCCGCCCTCGTCCTGTTCTTCACGGTGCGCCGCGCGGCCGGTGCCTCCCGCCTGCAGCGCGCCGCCGTGCTGCGGCTCCTGCTCGCCCTCGTGTTCCAGGCCGTCGTGGGCTACACCCAGCACTTCACGGGCCTGCCGATCGGCGTGGTCCTGCTGCACATGCTCGGCTCTGCCCTGCTCGTGGCCGCCGCGACGGAGACCTGGGACCGCCAGGTCGCCCGCTACGTCACGGCCGGCCCGGGCGCCGCGGTCGAGGCCGCCGCGCCCGCGCGCACCGTCCTCGCGGGCTGACGCCCCGCGCACGCGAACGCCCCGCGCACGCGAACGGCCCCGCACCGGCTGGTGCGGGGCCGTCGTCGTCTGCGTCCCGGGGAGAGCGCCCGGGGCGGATCGGCGCTCAGGCGCCGAAGTGCATCAGCGGCGCGCCCACGAACGGGTCCACGGCCAGGGCGATGAACAGCAGCGTCAGATAGGTGATGGAGAGGTGGAAGACCTTCATGGCCTTGCGGTCCTCGAAGTCCTCGCGCTGGGCCTGCACCTGCAGCACGTGGGACTCCCAGATGAACCAGCCTCCGACGACGAGCGCGACCGCGGTGTAGACGATGCCGGCCCAGCCCATCGGCACGAGCAGGAGGGAGCACGCCACGGTGGCCCACGCGTAGAGCACGACCTGGTTGGAGACGTGGCGCGCGGAGGCGATGGCGCCGAGCATCGGCACGTCGGCCTGCTGGTAGTCGCGCTTGTACTTCATGGACAGCGGCCAGTAGTGCGGGGGCGTCCACAGGAAGACCACGAGGAACAGCACGATGGCCGGCCACTCGACGGTCCCGCGCACGGCCGCCCAGCCGATCAGCACGGGGAAGCAGCCGGCGATGCCGCCCCACACGATGTTCTGCTCCGTGCGGCGCTTGAGCACGAGCGAGTACACGACCACGTAGAAGAAGATGGCGGCCACGCCCAGGCCGGCCGCCAGCCAGTTGGCGCCGAACCCGAGGATCAGGATGGACACGACCGTCTGCACCCACGCGAACACGAGGGCCTCGCGGGGGGTGACCTCGCCGGTGACGAGCGGCCGGTTCTCGGTGCGCTTCATGACCCGGTCGATGTCGCGGTCGATGTAGCAGTTGAAGGTGCCGGAGGCGCCGGCGGCGAGCGCACCGCCGACGAGCGTGGCGATCATGGTGAGCACGTCCGGGAAGCCGCGCTGCGCGAAGATCATGGTCGGCAGCGTGGTCACCAGCAGCAGCTCGATCACCCGGGGCTTCGTCAGCTCGACGTACGCCCGGACCTTGCGGCGCAGGGGCAGCGGGGACCGGTCGACGGCGCCGGGCTCGGCGGCGGCGACGCGGGCGGCGGACGGCGACTCCAGGGAGGATGACATCTGCTTCTCACGGTGAGGGGACGGTGGGCGTGCCCGTCCCGGGGTTCGGATCGGCCACTCGGGCGGTCCGCCTGCGGGCAGGCCTTGACGCAGTCTACTCGTGTCAACGGCTGTTCGCCCGGGGGCGAACCATGTCATGGGGCGCCCGGTCGGGCCCGCCCCGCCGTCGCGCGGCTAGGCTGGGACGACGGCCCCGCGCCGCGACGCCCCGGCGTCGGCCGGGGCCGCACCCCGACGCTCCCGATCCGCCAGGAGAGAACCCGTGACCGACGCCGCGCAGCCGTCCACCCCCCCGACCCTGGACCGGGTGGCCCCGGCCCGCGGGTTCGTCTACTCGGAGCAGGACCGCCGGATGGTGGACACGCTCAAGGCGCTCTCGGCGGACGCCGTGGAGAAGGCCGGGCACGGCCACCCCGGCACCGCGATCTCGCTGGCCCCCGTGGCGTGGCAGCTGTACCAGAACGTCATGCACCTGGACCCCACGGACGACCGCTGGGAGGGCCGGGATCGCTTCATCCTCTCCGCGGGTCACGCCTCGCTCATCCAGTACCTGCAGCTGTTCGCCGCGGGCGCCGGGCTCGAGATCGAGGACATCCAGGCGCTGCGCACCGAGGGATCCAGGACCCCGGGCCACCCGGAGTACGGCCACACCCACGGCGTCGAGGTGACCACGGGTCCGCTGGGCCAGGGCCTGGCGATGGGCGTCGGCTTCGCGTACGAGCAGCGCCGCGTGCGCGGGCTGATGGACCCCGACGCCGCCCCCGGCACCTCCCCGTTCGACCACCACGTGTTCGTGCTCGCCTCCGACGGGGACATCCAGGAGGGCGTCGCCGCCGAGGCCTCCTCGCTGGCCGGGCACCAGGAGCTCGGGAACCTGGTGGTCGTCTACGACGCGAACCGCATCTCGATCGAGGACGACACGGACGTCGCGTTCACCGAGGACGTGGTGCGCCGCTACGAGGCCTACGGCTGGCACGTGCAGGAGGTCGACTGGACCAACGGCGCCCAGGGCCACGCCGTGACCGAGTACACGGAGGACGTGGAGGCCCTGTACGACGCCCTCGTGGCGGCCAAGGCCGAGACCGGCCGGCCCTCGCTGATCAAGCTGCGCACCGTGATCGGCTGGCCCTCCCCCACGAAGCAGAACACCGGCGGCATCCACGGCTCCAAGCTCGGCACGGACGAGGTCGCCGGCCTCAAGGAGGGCCTCGGGCTGGACCCGACCACGACCTTCGACGTGGACCCCGAGCTCCTGGCCGGCGCCCGGTCCATCGCCGAGCGCTCGGCCGAGTACCGCCGCGGATGGGAGGCGGCGTTCCAGGCCTGGCGCGAGGCCCACCCGGAGAACGCGCGCCTGTACGATCGACTGGCCGGACGAGAGCTGCCCGCCGGCTTCGCGGACGCGTTCCCGTCCTGGGACGCGGACGAGAAGGGCCTGGCCACGCGCGCGGCCTCCGGTGAGGTGCTCACGGCCCTCGCGCCGGTCATGCCCGAGCTCTGGGGCGGCTCGGCCGACCTCGCCGGGTCGAACAACACGACCATGAAGGGCGAGCCCTCCTTCATCCCGGCCCGCCGCTCCACGGCGACCTGGCAGGGCGACGAGCACGGCCGCACCCTGCACTTCGGCGTCCGCGAGTTCGCAGCCGGGGCGATCGTCAACGGCATCACGATCGGCGGCCTGACCCGTGCCTACATGGGCACGTTCCTGACGTTCTCCGACTACATGCGCCCCGCCGTCCGCCTGGCCGCCCTCATGGGCACCCCGAGCACGTACGTGTGGACGCACGACTCCATCGGCCTCGGCGAGGACGGCCCCACGCACCAGCCGGTGGAGCACCTGGCCGCGCTGCGGGCCATCCCCGGGCTCGACGTCGTCCGCCCGGCCGACGCGAACGAGACCGCGTGGGCGTGGCGGACGGTGCTCGAGCACCGGGACCGCCCGGCCGGCCTCATCCTGTCCCGGCAGAACCTGCCCGTGCTCCCCCGGGACACGGACGGCTTCGCCCCCGCCTCGGGCGTGGCCCGCGGCGCCTACGTCCTCGTCGACGCCACGGATGCCGACGGCGCGCCGACGCCGGCCCGCGCGCTGCTGGTCGCGACCGGCTCCGAGGTCTCCGTGGCCGTGCGGGCCCGCGAGCTGCTGCAGGCCGACGGCGTCCCGACCCGCGTCGTCTCCGCCCCGTGCCTCGAGTGGTTCGCCGAGCAGGACGAGGCCTACCGGGCCGAGGTCCTGCCGGACGGCCCCGACGCCCCGGTCCGCGTCTCCGTCGAGGCCGGCGTCGCGATGCCGTGGTTCGAGCACACGGTGACGGCCTCGTCCCCGGGCGCCCGCGTGAGCCTCGAGCACTACGGCGAGTCGGCCGACGGCGCCCGCCTGATGGAGAAGTACGGATTCACCGGTGAGCACGTCGCCGAGGTGACCCGCGGCCTCCTCTGAGGCCCGGCGCCCACGGCGCCCCGAGCACGTCCACCCCCGAAGGGAAGGCACCCGCAGACCATGAGCACCCCGCAGAACCCGAACACCGCCGCGCTGGCCCAGGCCGGTGTGTCGATCTGGCTCGACGACCTCTCCCGCACGCGGCTGGACGAGGGCACGCTCGAGAAGCTGATCGCCACCCACTCGGTCACCGGCGTCACCACGAACCCGTCCATCTTCGCCGTCGCCCTCGCGGACGCGGGCGCCTACCAGGGCCAGCTGCGCGACCTCGCCGCGGCCGGCGCCTCGGTGGACGAGGCCGTCGTCGCCCTGACGACCGAGGACGTGCGCCGCGCCGCCGACGTGCTCGCACCCGTCCACGAGCGCACCGGCGGGGCGGACGGGTTCGTCTCCCTCGAGGTCGATCCGCGCCTGGCCCGCGACGCCGCCGGCACCGTGGCCCAGGCCCGCGAGCTGGCGGCGGCCGTCGACCGGCCCAACCTCATGGTGAAGATCCCCGCGACCGTGGAGGGCCTGTCCGCCATCGCGGACGTGCTCGGCGAGGGCATCAGCGTGAACGTGACCCTGATCTTCTCGCTGCCCCGCTACCGCCAGGTGCTCAACGCGTGGCTCACCGGCCTGGAGAAGGCCCGGGCGAACGGGCACGACGTCCGCCGCCTCCACTCGGTGGCCTCCTTCTTCGTCTCCCGTGTGGACACCGAGGTCGACGCGCGGCTGCGCGCGATCGGCACCCCCGAGGCCGAGGCGCTGACCGGCCGGGCCGCCGTCGCCAACGCGCGCCTGGCCTACCGCGCCTTCGAGCAGGCCCTGGACTCGGAGCGCTGGCGCCTGCTCGAGGCGGCCGGCGCCCCCGTGCAGCGGCCCCTGTGGGCCTCCACGGGCGTCAAGGACCCCGCCCTGCCGGACACGCTGTACGTCACCGAGCTCGTGGCACCGCACACCGTGACCACCCTGCCGGAGAAGACCCTCGAGGCGGTCGCCGACCACGGGGTGATCGCGGCGGACACCGTCACGGGCGCCTACGCCGATGCCGATGCCCTGCTCGACGAGGTCGGCGCGGCGGGCGTGTCCTACCAGGACGTCGTGGACGTGCTGGAGACTGAGGGCCTGGAGAAGTTCGAGGCCGCGTGGGACGAGCTGCTCGGCTCGGTCCTCTCCGGGCTCGACGCC
>NZ_JABFAY010000018.1:79229-143825 GCF_017168495.1 Micrococcus sp. KRD096
GAAGGACCCCCCCCATGAGCACCCTCGGCCTCACCGCCACCGGAGCCGCCCTCGAGGCGATCGACCGCCATCTGCCCGCTCTCCTTCAGGACCGCGTCGCCTCCCGCCTCGGGGAGCAGGACGCCGACCTGTGGGGGGCGTCGGCCCGCGACGAGGCTGCCAAGCGGCTCGGCTGGATCGACCTGTTCGAGGACTCCCGCGCCCTCGTCCCGCACATCGCCCAGCTGACCCGGGAGCTGCGCGCCGAGGGTGTGGACCGCGTGATCCTGGCGGGCATGGGTGGCTCGTCCCTGGCCCCCGAGGTGATCGCGGCGACGGCCGGCGTCGAGCTCGAGGTCCTGGACTCCACGGACCCGTTCCAGGTCTCCCGCGCCCTCGAGCGCGACCTCGAGCGAACCGTGCTGGTGGTCTCCTCCAAGTCCGGCTCCACCGTGGAGACCGACTCGCAGCGCCGCGTCGTCGAGGCCGCGTTCCGCGACGCCGGGATCGACCCCCGCACCCGCCTGGTCGCCGTCACGGACCCGGGCTCACCGCTGCACGCCGCGTGCGAGTCCGCCGGCTGGCGCGCCGTCTTCACCGCGGACCCGACCGTGGGCGGGCGCTTCTCGGCCCTCACCGCGTTCGGCCTGGTCCCCACCGGCCTGGCCGGTGTGGACGTCGCGGCCCTGCTGGACGACGCGGAGGCCGTGCTCGACCTGCTGATCGCCGACGACGAGGACAACCCGGGCCTGCAGCTCGGCGCGGCCCTGGGCGGCACCCGCCCGCTGCGCGACAAGCTCGTCTTCGCCGACCACGGGTCCGGCATCGCCGGACTGCCGGCCTGGATCGAGCAGCTGATCGCCGAGTCCACGGGCAAGGACGGCACCGGGCTGCTGCCCGTCGTCGTCGCCCCCGGCGACCCCGAGACCGCGTGGGACGCCCCCGACCTGCTGCAGGTGCAGCTCGTCGGCGAGGACGACGTCGCGGCCCCGGGCCACGGCGTGCAGGTCGCCGGCTCGCTCGGCGCCCAGCTGCTGCTGTGGGAGGTGGCCACCGCGGTGGCCGGTCGCCTGCTCGGGATCAACCCCTTCGACCAGCCGGACGTGGAGGCCGCCAAGGCCGCCGCCCGCACCCTGCTGGACAGCCCCGCCGCCGAGCGGACGGCCGACGGTGAGGTGGAGGGCGTCGAGGTCTCCGGCCCGGCGTCCGTGACCTCTGCCCCGGACCTGGCCGGCGTGCTGCGCGCCACGGCGGCGCTGGTGCCCGAGGACGGCTACCTGGCGGTCCACGCCTACCTCTCCCGTCACGACGACGCCGAGCTCGAGGAGCTGCGCGCGGACCTGGCGGACCTGGTCGGCCGCCCGGTCACGTTCGGCTGGGGTCCGCGGTTCCTGCACTCCACCGGACAGTTCCACAAGGGCGGCCCGGCCGTCGGCGTGTTCCTGCAGATCACCGGCGACGCCGGCCTGGACCTCGAGGTGCCCGGCCGCCCGTTCTCCCTGGGCAGGCTCATCGCCGCGCAGGCCGCGGGCGACGCCCGGGTGCTGGGCGATCTCGGCCGCCCCGTGGTCACCCTGCACCTGCGCCGCCGCGACGCGGGCATCGAGGCCCTGAGGAGCGCCGTCCGTGGCCGGTGAGTCCCGGACCGCCCCCCGCAACCCGCTGCGCGACCCCCGTGACCGGCGCCTGACCCGCATCGCGGGCCCGTCGGCGCTCGTGCTGTTCGGCGTGACGGGCGACCTGGCGAAGAAGAAGCTCCTGCCGGCCATGTACGACCTGGCCCAGCGCGGCCTGCTGCCGCCGGCGTTCTCCCTCGTCGGCTTCGGCCGCCGCGACTGGTCCGACGAGGAGTTCGCCGACTACGTGCGCGCCGCCGTCGAGGCCTCCTCCCGGACCACGTTCGACGAGACCGTGTGGGACCAGTTCCAGGGCGGTCTGCGCTTCGTCTCCGGCGCGTTCGACGACGAGGCGGCCTACGTCCGTCTCGACGAGGTGCTCGCCGAGCTCGAGACCTCACGCGGCACGCGCGGGAACACGGCGTTCTACCTCTCCATCCCGCCGGACTGGTTCGAGGCCGTCTCCCGCCACCTGGCCGACCAGGGCCTGGCCGACCGGTCGCAGCCGGCCGAGGGCCCGTGGCGCCGCGTGGTCATCGAGAAGCCCTTCGGCCACGACCTGGCCAGCGCGCAGGAGCTCAATGCTGTGATCGAGCGCGTCTTCCCCTCGGACGCGGTGTTCCGCATCGACCACTACCTCGGCAAGGAGACGGTGCAGAACATCCTCGCGTTCCGGTTCGCCAACCGGATGTTCGAGCCGCTCTGGAACGCGGAGCACGTGGACCACGTCCAGATCACGATGGCCGAGGACATCGGCATCGGTGGACGGGCGAGCTACTACGACGGCGTGGGCGCGGCGCGCGACGTCATCCAGAACCACCTCCTGCAGCTGCTCGCGTTCACCGCGATGGAGGAGCCGATCTCGTTCGACGCGGACCATCTGCGCGCGGAGAAGGAGAAGGTCCTCGAGGCCGTGACCGTCCCGGACACGCCCGAGGGACTCGCGGCGGCCTCCGCCCGCGGCCAGTACACCTCCGGCTGGCAGGGCGGCGAGCGGGTCACGGGATTCCTCGACGAGGAGGGCTTCAACCCGGCGTCCGTCACGGAGACGTACGCCGCGCTCAAGGTGGGCATCCGCACGCGGCGCTGGCAGGGCGTGCCGTTCTACCTGCGGGCCGGCAAACGCCTCGGCCGGCGGGTGACGGAGATCGCCGTCGTCTTCAAGAAGCCCCCGCACCTGCTGTTCCCCGTCCACGACGGGGACGAGTTCGGGCAGAACATCATCGTCATCCGGGTGCAGCCGGACGAGGGCGTCACCATCCGCTTCGCGTCCAAGGTGCCCGGCACGCAGACCGAGATCCGCGACGTCACGATGGACTTCGGCTACGGCCACGCCTTCACCGAGGACTCCCCCGAGGCGTACGAGCGTCTCATCCTCGACGTGCTCCTCGGGGAGCCGCCGCTGTTCCCGCGCCAGGCCGAGGTGGAGCTGTCCTGGCGGATCGTGGACCCGTTCGAGGAGCACTGGGCGAGCCTGGGCACCCAGCCCGAGCCCTACGCCCCGGGCACGTGGGGACCGCCCTCGGCCGACGCCCTCATGGCCCGCGACGGACGAAGCTGGAGGCGCCCGTGAAGATCCGCATGCACGACACCACCACCTCCCAGGTGGCCAAGCGCATCACGCAGCTGCGCGAGAAGAGCGGGGTCGTGGCCCTCGGCCGCGTCCTCACGCTCGTGATCAGCACGGACGACGCCGGCATCGAGTCCGCCGTCCAGGCCGCCAACGCGGCCTCGCTCGAACACCCGTGCCGCATCGTCGTCCTGGCCCTGGGCGACCCCGCGGCCCCCACCCGCCTGGACGCCGAGATCCGGGTCGGGGGCGACGCCGGCGCCTCCGACGTCGTGGTGCTGTGGTGCGCCGGGGAGAACGCCCACGCCGACGAGTCGCTCGTCTCCGGGCTGCTCCTGCCCGATGCGCCCATCGTCGTGTGGTGGCCCGGGGTGCCACCCGGGGTCCCCTCGGCGACGGCGCTCGGTCGCCTGGCCCACCGCCGGATCACGGACACGGCCTCGGCGTCCGCGGCCGAGCCCGCCCTGTGGGCTCTGCGCGCGGGCCACCATGAGGGGGACACCGACCTGGCCTGGACGCGCCTGACGCTGTGGCGGATCCAGGTGGCCGGGATCTTCGACACGCTCGACGTGGCCACCCTGCGCTCGGTGACGGTGGACGGGGCGCCGGACTCCCCCAGCACCATGCTGCTCGCGGCGTGGCTCACCCTGACCCTGAAGGTGCCCGTGACGATCGCGCACTCGAAGGTCGGCCACGGGATCCGTGCGGTGCGCCTGCGGTGCACGGACGGGGACGTGGTGCTCTCCCGCTCGCAGTCGCAGGTGGCCCGGCTCTATCAGCAGGGCCGGCCGGTGCAGCGCATCTCCCTGCCACGCCGGACGATCCAGGACTGCCTGGCCGAGGAGCTGCGCCGCCTGGACCCGGACGAGGTCTTCGGCGCCGTGCTCCACCAGGGCCTGCCGCGCACGGACCTCTCCCCCGTGCAGGCCTCCGAACGCTGAGGGGCCCCCGGCGCCCCACCGGTCCGGGACGCGCGAACGCCCCGCACGGATCTTCCGTGCGGGGCGTTCGCGTCGGGGCCCGGCGGGGCGGCCTCAGGACTCCATGGTCAGACGCGGCAGGACGCCGAGCAGGGCGATCACGACACCCCAGGCGACCACGGAGCCGACGGTCAGGCGGGTGAGCAGACGCTGGGCGGAGCCCGAGGAGCTCATCGAGCTGGTCACGCCGCCGCCGAACATGTCCGAGACGCCGCCGCCGCGGCCCTTGTGCAGCAGGATGAGCAGCACGATGACCACGCTGAGCACGACCACGAGGATCTGCAGGGCCAGGGTCAGGACGTCCACGGGAGGGCTCCTCGGGTCGAGGTGCGGCCCCGGCGCGCGCCGGGGCCGTCACGGAGAATGCGGTCGGTCGGGCCGGACGGATCAGGCCTGGTCGAACCGGACGATCTTAGCAAACTCGTCCGCGTCGAGGCTGGCGCCGCCCACGAGGGCGCCGTCCACGTCTGGCTGCGCCAGCAGCGCCGGCGCGCTGGAGGACTTCACGGAGCCGCCGTAGAGGATCCGCAGTCCGGCGGCGACGTCGTCGCCGTGCAGTGCGGCCACGCGGGCGCGCAGGGCCGCGCCCATCTGCTGAGCGTCCTCGGGGCCGGCGACCTCGCCCGTGCCGATCGCCCACACGGGCTCGTAGGCGACGACGACGCCGGCCACGTCCTGCGCCGACAGGCCCGCGATCGAGCCCTCCAGCTGGGCGAGCGTGTGCTCGACGTGCCGGCCGGCCTGGCGCACCTCCAGGCCCTCGCCCACGCAGATCACCGGGGTGAGGCCGTGGCGCAGGGCCGCGGCGGCCTTGCGCGCGACGAGCGCGTCGTCCTCCCCGTGGAGGGTGCGACGCTCGGAGTGGCCCACGATCGCGTAGCGGCACCCCAGCGCGGCCAGGAACGCGCCGGAGACGTCGCCCGTGTAGGCGCCGGCGTCCTCGGGCGAGAGGTCCTGCGCGCCGTAGGCGAGGTCCAGGCGGTCGCCGGTGACGAGCGTCTGCACGGCCCGCAGGCCCGTGAAGGGCGGGAACACCGCGACCTCCACGGCCTCCTGGTCATGGTCCGCGTCCGTGAGGAGCCACGTGAGGCGCTGCACCAGGGTGACGGCCTCGAGGTGGTCCAGGTTCATCTTCCAGTTGCCCGCGATCAGCGGCACGCGTGTGGTCTGCTCCGCCATGCTCACGCCCGCCCCTCGCCGGCCAGGGCGGTGACGCCCGGGAGCTCCTTGCCCTCGAGGTATTCGAGGGAGGCGCCGCCGCCGGTGGAGATGTGGCCGAACGCGTCGTCGGCGAAGCCGAGCGTGCGCACGGCCGCCGCGGAGTCGCCGCCGCCGACCACCGACAGGCCGCCGGCCGCGGAGGCCTCGGTGAGGGCCCGGGCCACCGCCCGGGTGCCCTCCGCGAAGGCCGGGAACTCGAACACGCCCATGGGGCCGTTCCAGAACACGGTCTGGGCGCCGCGGATCTGCTCCGCGAACGCCCGGGCCGTCTCGGGGCCGATGTCCAAGCCCATGGCGGACGCGCCGTGCGCGCCCGAGGTGAGGGCGTCCACGGCCAGGACCTCGTGCTCGGCGTCGGCCGCGAAGCCGGAGGCCATGACGATGTCCGTGGGGAGCACGATGCGGGCGGCCCCGGCCTCGGAGCGGCGCAGGTACTCGCGGACGGTGTCGAGCTGGTCCTCCTCGAGCAGGGGGGCGCCCACCTCGTGGCCCTGCGCCTTGAGGAACGTGAAGAGCATGCCGCCGCCGATCAGCAGCGTGTCGGCCTTGTCCAGCAGGTTGTCGATCACGGCCAGCTTGTCCGAGACCTTCGACCCGCCCAGCACGACGACGTAAGGCCGCTCCGGGGACTCGGTCAGACGGGTGAGCACCTCGAGCTCGGCGGCGACCAGCGGGCCCTGGTGGGCCGGCAGCTGTGCCGCGACGTCGAACACGGAGGCGTGCTTGCGGTGGACCGCGCCGAAGGCGTCGCCCACGTAGGCGCCGTCGTCGCCGGCCAGCGCCGCCATCTCGCCGGCCAGTGCGGCGCGCTCGGCATCGTCCTTGGAGGTCTCGCGGGCGTCGAAGCGCACGTTCTCCAGCAACAGCACCTGGCCGTCCTGCAGGGCGGCGGCCTTCGCGCGCGCGTCGTCCCCGGTCACGTCCGCGGCCAGGGCGACGTCGGCGCCCAGCAGCTCGGCCATGCGCGCGGCGACCGGACGGAGGGAGTACGCGGGGTCCGGCTCACCCTTGGGGCGGCCCAGGTGGGCCATGACGATCACGCGCGCACCGGCCTCGGCCAGGTCCCGGATCGCGGGCAGCGAGGCCCGGATGCGGCCGTCGTCGGTGACGGTGTCCCCGTCCAGCGGGACGTTCAGGTCGGACCGGATGAGCACGGTGCGGCCGGCGACGCCGGCCTCGAGCAGATCGGTGAGGGTCGGTGCGGGCATGATGCCTCCTGGGGTGCCGGAGCGGGGTCGGTTCACGGTGCAGTCTAGGCGGACGGCCCGGGCCGACGGAGGAACCGTCGGCCCGGGCCGTCGGGCGCCGTGCGGGCTCAGAGCTTCGAGCCGATGAGGTCTGCGAAGTCCATGAGCTGGGAGGTGTAGCCGTACTCGTTGTCGTACCAGCCGATGATCTTCACGGTCTGGCCGATGGACTTGGTCAGCGGGGCGTCGAAGGTGCACGCCGCCGGGGAGGTGATGATGTCCGAGGACACGATCGGGTCCTCCGAGTAGACCAGGCGGCCCTGCAGCGGACCGGACTCCGCGGCCTTCTTGAACGCCGCGTTGATCTCCTCGACCTCCACGTGGCGCGTCAGCTCCACGGTCAGGTCGGTGGCCGAGCCGGTGATGGTGGGCACCCGCATGGCGAAGCCGTCGAGCTTGCCCTTCAGCTCCGGGATGACCTCGCCGATGGCCTTGGCCGCGCCCGTGGAGGTGGGCACCATGTTCTGGGCGGCGGCGCGCGCCCGACGGCGATCCTTCTTGTGCACGTTGTCGTGCAGGTTCTGGTCGCCGGTGTACGCGTGGATCGTGGTCATGATGCCGTCCACGATGCCGAACTCGTCGTTGAGGACCTTCGCCATCGGGGCCAGGCAGTTCGTGGTGCACGAGGCGTTCGAGACGATGTGCATCGTCTCCGCGTCGTAGGTGTGCTCGTTCACACCCATCACGAAGGTGCCGTCGACCTCCTTGGCGGGAGCGGAGATGAGGACCTTCTTGGCCCCGGCGTCGAGGTGGGCCTGCGCCTTGGGGCCGGTCGTGAAGATGCCGGTGCACTCGATGACCAGGTCCACGCCGAGCTCACCCCACGGCAGCTTCGTCGGGTCGGCCTCCTGGAAGAACGCGACGTCGCGGCCGTCGATGCGGAACCCCTTCTCGGTCCGCTCCAGCTCGCCCGGGTAGCGGCCCAGGATGGTGTCGTACTGGGTCAGCCAGAACAGGTCCTCGGGGTCGGCGAGGTCGTTCACCGCGACCAGCTCGAGGTTCTCGTGGCCGCGGTCCCTGAGCACGCGCACGATGTTGCGTCCGATGCGGCCGTAGCCGTTGATGGCGATCTTGGTCATGGTGGTCTCTCTCGTTAGTTCGCGTTGCGTGGTCCCCGTGGCGGTGGGTCCGGGGCGGTACGGTCGAGCGGTCGCGCCCGGTCCGGGCGCGCGGTGGGGACAGGGCCGGAGCGCCGAGCCCCTCCCCGCATCGGGGCGCTGACGTCGTGGGGCCACGACGTCAGCGCCCCGGTGCGCGGTGTGGATCAGGCCGGGAGGATCAGGCCGGAGGCGCCGGCGCGGGCGGCCTCGAAGCGGGCCTGCACGTCGGCCCAGTTCACGATGTTCCAGATCGCCTTGACGTAGTCCGCCTTGACGTTCTGGTAGTCGAGGTAGAAGGCGTGCTCCCACATGTCCAGCTGGAACAGCGGGATGGTGGCGACCGGCACGCCGTTCTGCTGGTCGTAGAACTGCTCGATCACCAGGTTGCCGCCGATGGGCTCGTAGGCCAGCACGGCCCAGCCGGAGCCCTGGATGCCGAGGGCGGCGGCGGTGAAGTGGGCCTGGAACTGGTCGAACGAGCCGAAGTACTCGTCGATGGCGGCGGCCAGCTCGCCGGTCGGCTTGTCGCCGCCCTCCGGCGAGAGGTTCTTCCAGAAGATCGAGTGGTTCGTGTGCCCGCCCAGGTTGAAGGCGAGGTCCTTCGACAGCTGGTTCACGGAGCCGAAGTCGCCGGCCTCACGCGCGGCGGCCAGCTTCTCCAGGGCGGTGTTCGCGCCCTTGACGTACGTGGCGTGGTGCTTAGAGTGGTGCAGCTCCATGATGCGGGCCGAGATGTGCGGCTCCAGCGCGGCGTAGTCGTAGTCCAGCTCCGGAAGGGTGTATTCGGTCATGCTTCCTCCTTGGTCAGGCGAGGCTGCGGGCAGGACGCCCTCGGCCTCCACCTCGGGCAACCTCGCGTCTCGGCGGCGTATTCCGTCCGTCTCCATTGTGATCGGGGGCGGAGCGCCGGGGCCAGATCCCGTCGACGGTGATCCCGCGCTCAGCCTTCGGAGGCCGCGTCCGTCCCGGGGATGCCCCGCTCGGCGGCCCGCTTGTCCGCCATGGCCAGTAGCCGGCGGATGCGCCCGGCGACGGCGTCCTTGGTCATCGGCGGGTCCGCGAGGCGGCCGAGCTCGTCGAGGGAGGCCTGCTTGTGCTCGAGGCGCAGCCGTCCCGCGTAGCGAAGGTGGTCGGGCACCTCGTCCCCGAGGATCTCGAGGGCCCGCTCCACCTTCGCCCCGGCCGTGACAGCGGCCTGGGCGGAACGGCGCAGGTTGGCGTCGTCGAAGTTCGCCAGGCGGTTGGCGGTGGCCCGGACCTCTTTGCGCTCGCGCCGCTCGCGCCAGAGGGTCGCGGTCTGCTCCGCGCCGACGGCGGCGAGCAGCGTGGCGATCGCCTCGCCGTCGCGGACCACGACGCGGTCCGACTGACGCACCTCGCGCGCCTTCGCCGCCACGCGGAGCCGACGCGCGGCCCCCACCAGCGCGAGCGCGGCCTCCGGGCCCGGCGTGGTCACCTCGAGGGCCGCCGAGCGGCCGGGCTCGGTGAGGGAGCCGTGGGCCAGCAGGGCCCCGCGCCACACGGCGGCGGTGGCCGCCGTCGTCCCGCTGACGAGGACCGGCGCGAGGCCACGCACGGGCCGTCCCCGCTGGTCGATGAGCCCGGTCTGCCGGGCGAGGTCCTCTCCCCCGCGCACGACCCGGAGCACGTACCGCTGACCACGGCGCAGGTTGCCGCCGGAGACCACCACGATCTCCGGGGCCAGGCCGTACAGCTCGGTGATGGCGGCGCGCAGGCGGCGCGCACTGGCGCCGTGGTCCAGTTCAACCTCCACGACGACGCGGCCGGCCACGAGGTGCAACCCCCCGGCGAACCGCAGCATCGCCGCGGTCTCCGCCCGCCGCTCCGGGGTCGCGGCGACCGGCACACGGGCCAGCTCCTCCTTGAGGGTCATGGTCAGCGCCATGCTCGTGCTCCTTCTCGGCGAGGTGCGCGCGTCAGTGGGTCATCGCCTCGTCGATCGCGACGGCCAGGCGCAGCGGGTCGTGGACCTGGGGATCCTGGGCACTGCTCACTCTACTGAACGCCACGCGCGCGCCCATCCGGGCCGCCTCGGCCTCCACCGCCGCCCGGTCGGTGACCGCGTCCACGTCGGCGATCACCACGTCCAGCCGGAGGTCCGGCGCATAGGAGTGCAGCACCTTGAGGTGGTCGGCGTGGGTGAGGCCGGTGGTCTCCTGGTCTCCCGTGCGCAGGTTCAGCACCATGAGGCGCCGGGCGGTGGTGGCGGCGAGGGCCGCGCGCACGTCCGGCATCAGCAGGTGCGGCAGCACCGACGTGTACAGCGAGCCGGGTCCGAGCACCACCCAGTCGGCCAGCTCGATCGCCGAGAGCGCCTCCGGGGTGGCGGGGGCGTCGGACGGGCTCAGGCGGACGTCGGTGACGCGCCCCTCGAACGCGGCGACCGCGAGGGCCACCTGGCCCTCCACGCATCGGGTGCGCAGGCGGCCGTCCGGGCCGGCGCTGAGCACGTCCCCGCCGATGGTCAGCGGCACCCGCGAGACCGGCAGGACCTCACCGTGCGCCCGCAGCAGGGCGCCGGCCCAGCGCAGCCCGTCCACCGGGTCGCCCAGCAGCTCCCAGAGGGCGACGATCAGGAGGTTCCCGAGCGCGTGGTTGTCCAGGGTGGCCTGGTCGGCGGGCACCTCGGTGGAGCGGAAGCGGTGCTGCATGACGTGGGCCCAGGTCCGACCCCAGTCGGTGTCGTCGCACAGGGCGGCCAGCGCCATGCGGAGGTCGCCGGGCGGCAGCACCGCCATCTCCCGGCGGATGGTGCCGGAGGAGCCACCGTCGTCCGCCACCGTGACGATGGCCGTGAGGTGCCCGGCCACGTGCCGCAGGGCCGCGAGGGACGCGGAGAGGCCGTGGCCGCCGCCGAGGGCGGTGACGCGGGCCGTGGGGCGGGACATGCCCGCACCCACCCCGCGCCCTTCCGAACCCATCCCGGGCGGCAGGGGCAGTTGGCCGGTGAGCGGGGACGTCATTCGCGCCCCATGTCCCGGTGCTGGACGTGCACCGTGACGTGGGGCACCTGGGCCAGGCGCCGGGCCAGCTCCTCGGCGACGGCCACGGAGCGGTGCTTGCCGCCCGTGCAGCCGATGGCGAGCGTAGCGTAGTGCTTGTTCTCCCGCCGGTAGCCCTCGAACACCGGCCCCAGCATGGCGACGTACGTGCGCAGGAAGTCCTCGACACCGGGGCGGGAGAGCACGTAGTCCGCGACCGCGGCCTCCGTGCCCGTGTGCGGACGCAGCGCCGGCACCCAGTGGGGGTTGGGGATGAAGCGCATGTCCGCCACGAAGTTCGCGTCCGCCGGGACGCCGTACTTGAACCCGAAGCTCATGATGGTCAGGCGCAGCGTGACGGGGCCGGACTCCGAGAACAGCTCGGTGATCTCCGTGGCCAGGCCGTGCACGTTCAGCTCGGTGGTGTCCACCACGACGTCGGCACGCGCCTTGAGCGGCTCGACGACGTCCCGCTCCGCGCGGATGCCGTCCAGCAGCCGGGCGTTGCCCTGCATCGGGTGGGGGCGGCGGCCGGCCTCGAAGCGTTGCAGGAGGACGTGGTCCTCCGCATCGAGGAACACGGTGCGATACTCCACTCCGCTGTTGGCCAGGTGCTGCAGGGCGGCGTACAGCTCCTCGAAGTAGGAGCGCGAGCGCACGTCCACCACGATCGCCAGGCGCGGGAACGCCTCCGGCGAGCGGGCGATGAGCTCGGCCAGCGTGCCGAACAGGGCCGGCGGCATGTTCTCCACCACGTCCCAGCCGTGGTCCTCGAGCGCGTGCGCGGCGGTGGTCCGTCCGGCGCCGGACATCCCGGCGATCACGAGCACCTCGGATGTCGGCGGCTTCTCCGGCTGGAGGGTCTCCTCGGTCATGACTCCACTGTATCCGCGGGCGTGTCGGCCGTGAGCGCCGTGTGGACGGCCTCGGCCAGCCGCGGCCCGATGCCGGCGACCTCGGTCAGCCGGTCCACGCCGGCGGCCCGGATCTCGGCGACGGAGCCGAAGTGGTTCAGCAGCGCGGTGCGCTTGGCCGGGCCCAGGCCCGGGATCCCGTCCAGGGCGGAGACGGTCATCGCCTTGGACCGCCGGCTGCGGTGGCCCGCGATCGCGAACCGGTGCGACTCGTCACGGATGCGCTGGAGCAGGTACAGGCCCTCCGAGGTGCGCGGCAGGACCACCGGGAACTCGTCGCCCGGCAGCCACACCTCCTCGAGCCGCTTGGCCAGCCCGACCACGGGCAGGTCGTCCAGGCCCAGCTCCTCGAGGACCGCCGCGGCCGCGGCCACCTGGGGCGGGCCGCCGTCGACCACCACGAGCGAGGGCGGGTACGCGAAGCGGCGCCCCGCCTCCTGATCGTCCCCCTCGACCTGACCGGAGAGCGGGGCGCCCTCCGCGCGCTCCTTGGCCAGGCGGGCGAAACGACGCCGCAGGACGTCGCGCAGGGACGCCGTGTCGTCCCGGGCGGCCTCCCCCGTGACGTTGAAGCGGCGGTAGTCCTTCTTCTTCGGCAGCCCGTCCTCCATGACGACCATCGAGCCGACCACGTTGGTGCCCTGGGAGTGGGAGATGTCGTAGCACTCGATGCGCAGCAGGGGCTCGGTGATCTCCAGGGCCTCCTGCAGCTCCCGCAGGGCGGCGGAGCGGGTGGTGAGGTCCCCGGACCGCCGCGACTTGTGCAGCTTGAGGGCCATCTCCGCGTTCTCCCGGACGGTCTCCATGAGGTCCGCCTTCGAGCCCCGCCGGGGCACGCGCACGGCGACCCGGGACCCGCGCAGGCCCGAGAGCCACTCGGTGAGCTGTGCGGCGTCGTCGGGCTCGACCGGGACGAGGATCTCGTGCGGGATGCGCTCCGGCCCCTCGAGGTCGCCGTAGACCTGCTGGAGCAGGTGCGCGACCATCTCCGGCTCGGCGACGTCCTCCACGCGCTCCATGACCCAGCCGCGCTGGCCGCGGATGCGTCCCTGCCGGACGTGGAACACCTGCACCGCGACCTCCAGCTCGTCCGCGTGCAGGGCGAAGATGTCCGCCTCCGTGTTCTCCGGCAGCACCACGGCGTTGCGCTCGAACACGCGGCGCAGCGCGGCGATGTCGTCCCGCAGCCGGGCCGCGTCCTCGTAGCGCAGCTCCTCGACGGCACGGGCCATGGCCTTCTCCAGCTCGCGGATGAACCGGTTCGCGTCCCCGGCCATGAAGTCGCAGAAGTCCTGGGCCAGCGCGCGATGGTCCGCCGGGCTGATCCGGCCCACGCAGGGCGCCGAGCACTTGCCGATGTAGCCGAGCAGGCACGGCCGGTCCTGGGCGCGGGCCCGCTTGAACACGCCGGCCGAGCACGTGCGGACCGGGAAGACGCGCAGCATCAGGTCCACGGTCTCGCGGATCGCCTTGGCCGGGTGGAACGGGCCGAAGTACTTCACGCCGGGCTTCCGGTCGCCGCGCATCACCTGGACGCGCGGGAACTGCTCGTTCATGGTCACGGCCAGGTACGGGTACGACTTGTCGTCCCGGTACATGATGTTGAACCGGGGGCGGTACTCCTTGATCCACGTGTACTCGAGCTGGAGCGCCTCCAGCTCGGAGCCGACGACGGTCCACTCGACCGCGGCCGCCGTGAACACCATGGTCCGGGTCTTGGTGGCCAGCCGGGCGGGGTCCTGGAAATAGGAGCTCAGGCGGGCGCGCAGGTTCTTCGCCTTGCCGACGTAGACGACGCGTCCGTCCGCGTCGCGGAAGCGGTAGACGCCGGGCGACGTGGAGATCTCGCCCGGAGCCGGGCGGTAGGAGGCCGGATCAGCCACGGGCACCCGGGGCGGCGTTGTAGGCGTCCACCCGCTCCTGCCCCGAGAGCGCGCCGATGGCGTCCATGATCGCCGCCGTCGCGTCGCGGCGCTGCGGCAGGGTGTGTCGACGCCCGGGGTGGCCGAAGTCCAGGGGCGCGCCCACGCGCACGGAGAACCGGTGGGGACGGAAGCCGTTCGTGTCCGGCGGCTGGAGGTGCTGCGTGCCGACGAGGCCCACGGGCACCACGGGTGCGCCGGTGGCCAGGGCCAGCCAGGCCGCACCGGTGCGGCCGCGGTAGAGGCGGCCGTCGCGGCTGCGGGTGCCCTCCGGGTAGATGCCGACGCCCTGGCCGGACTCGAGCAGGCCCACGAGGGACTCGAGCGCGGCCACGGAGGCGGCCTGCTCGCCCCGGCGGACGGGGACGGAGCCCACGGACTCGAAGAACCGCCGCCGGACGCGGCCCCGCAGGCCCGTGCCCGTGAAGTACTCCTCCTTGGCGAAGAAGTGGACCGGGCGGGGGGCGAGGGCCTGGAGGATCACCGAGTCGACGAAGGACAGGTGGTTGGAGGCCATGACGAAGGGGCCCCGCGCAGGGACGTGCTCCATGCCGACGACCTCGGGGCGGCAGGTGAGCAGCAGGAGCGCGGCGGCGCTCCTGCGCACGGGCTCCGACGTCGCCATGGCTCTCCTTCGTCCGCGTCCTGCGTGGGCGGGGTCCATGCTACGCGAGCAGTTCCGCGAGGAACCGGCCCGTGTGGCTCTCCGCGACGTGTGCGACCTCCTCCGGCGTGCCCGCGGCCACGATCGTGCCGCCCCCGGAGCCGCCCTCGGGGCCGAGGTCGATCACGTGGTCGGCACTCTTGATCACGTCGAGGTTGTGCTCGATGGTGAGCACCGTGTTGCCCTTGTCCACGAGGGACTGGAGCACGTGCAAGAGCTTGCGGATGTCGTCGAAGTGCAGCCCCGTGGTCGGCTCGTCCAGCACGTAGATGGTGCGGCCGTTGGAGCGCTTCTGGAGCTCGGCCGCCAGCTTCACGCGCTGGGCCTCGCCGCCCGAGAGCGTGGTGGCGGGCTGGCCCAGGCGGACGTAGCCCAGACCGACGTCGACGAGCGTGTCCAGGTACCGCGAGATGCGGGTGTACGCGCTGAAGAAGTCCGCGGCCTCCTCGATCGGCATGTCGAGGACCTCGGCGATGTTCTTGCCCTTGTAGGTGACCTCGAGCGTCTCCCGGTTGTACCGGGCCCCGTGGCACACCTCGCACGGCACGTAGACGTCCGGCAGGAAGTTCATCTCGATCTTCAGCGTGCCGTCCCCCGCGCACGCCTCGCAGCGCCCGCCCTTGATGTTGAAGGAGAACCGGCCCTGCTGGTAGCCCCGGACCTTCGCCTCGGGGGTCTCTGCGAAGAGCTTGCGGATCGCGTCGAACACGCCGGTGTAGGTGGCGGGGTTGGAGCGCGGCGTGCGCCCGATGGGGCTCTGGTCCACGTGGACCACCTTGTCCAGGTGCTCGAGCCCCTCCACGGACCGGTGCCGGCCGGGCACGAGCTTGGCGCCGTTGAGCTGGTTGGCCAGGACCTTGTAGAGGATCTCGTTGATCAGCGTGGACTTGCCCGAGCCGGACACACCCGTCACGGCCGTGAGGACCCCGAGCGGGACCTCCACCGAGACGTCCTTCAGGTTGTTCTCCTGGGCGCCGCGGACCGTCAGCACGCGCCCCTTCTCCGGGACGCGACGCCGCTCCGGCACCGCGATGGAGCGGCGCCCGGAGAGGTAGTCGCCGGTGACGGACCGCGTGTTCGCCTTGAGATCCGCCAGGGAGCCCGAGTGCACGACCTCGCCCCCGTGCTCGCCCGCGCGAGGACCGATGTCCACGATCCAGTCCGCCTCGGCGATCGTGTCCTCGTCGTGCTCGACGACGATGAGGGTGTTGCCGAGGTCCCGCAGGCGCAGGAGGGTCTCGATGAGGCGGCGGTTGTCCCGCTGGTGCAGGCCGATGGACGGCTCGTCGAGCACGTAGAGGACGCCGACCAGCCCGGAGCCGATCTGCGTGGCCAGGCGGATGCGCTGGGCCTCGCCTCCAGAGAGGGTGCCGGCCGGCCGCTCCAGGTTGAGGTACTCCAGGCCGACGTCCAGCAGGAACGCCAGCCGGGCCAGGATCTCCTTGAGCACCTGGTCCGCGATCTGCCGCTCCCGGTCCGTCAGCCGCAGCCCCGAGAAGAACTCCATGGCCTCCCGCATGGGCAGGCGGGTGGCGTCCGCGATGGACAGGCCGCCCACGAGCACGTTCAGGACCGTGGGGTTGAGGCGGGCCCCGTGGCACGCCGGGCACGGGATCTCCCGCATGAACGACTCGTAGCGCTCGCGGGCGCCGTCCGACTCGGTCTCCCCGTGCTTGCGCATCACGTAGGGGATGACGCCCTCGAAGCCCGTGGTGTAGCGGCGCTCGCGGCCGAACCGGTTGCGGAACGTCACCTCCACCTTGAAGTCCTTGCCGTGCAGGACGGCGTCGCGCTCCGCCTCCGTCAGGTCCTTCCACGGGGTGTCCAGGGAGAAGCCCATCTCCTTGCCCAGCCCGCCGAGCACGCGCAGCCAGTAGTCCGAGGTGGACTTGCCGAGCGACCACGGCACGACGGCGCCCTCGCGCAGGGACAGCTCGTCGTTGGCGACGACGAGGTCCGGGTCCACCTGCAGACGGGAGCCGATGCCGGTGCACTCGGGGCACGCGCCGAACGGGTTGTTGAAGGAGAACGAGCGCGGCTCGATCTCGTCCACGGTCTGCTCGTGCCCGTTGGGGCAGGAGAGCTTCTCGGAGAACGAGCGGTACCGGGGGTTGCCCTCGGCGTCCCGCCCGCCGAACTCCGCGGTGTTCTTCCTGCCCTTCTCGGCGACCGGCTCCACGTCCACGAACTCGGCCACGACGAGGCCGTCCGCCAGCTTCAGGGCGGTCTCCACCGAGTCGGTGAGGCGCTGGCGGATGCCCTCCTTCATGGCGAGGCGGTCCACGACGACGGCGATGGTGTGCTTGACCTGCTTCTTCAGCACGGGCGGGTCCGAGAGCTGGACGGTCTCCCCGTCCACGACGGCGCGAGCGAAGCCCTGCGTGGACAGGTCCTTGAACAGGTCCACGAACTCGCCCTTGCGGCCGCGGACCACGGGCGCGAGCACCTGGAAGCGGGTGCGCTCGGGCAGCTCCTCGAGCTGGTCCACGATCTGCTGCGGGGTCTGCCGGCTCACCGGCTCGCCGCACTGCGGGCAGTGCGGCACCCCGACACGCGCCCAGAGCAGGCGCATGTAGTCGTAGATCTCGGTGATGGTCCCCACCGTGGAGCGCGGGTTGCGGTTGGTCGACTTCTGGTCGATGGACACGGCCGGGGACAGGCCCTCGATGAAGTCCACGTCCGGCTTGTCCACCCGGCCCAGGAACATGCGGGCGTAGGAGGAGAGCGACTCGACGTAGCGTCGCTGGCCCTCGGCGAAGATCGTGTCGAAGGCCAGGGAGGACTTGCCCGAGCCGGACAGACCCGTGAACACGACCATGGCGTCCCGCGGGAAGCTGACGTCCACGTCCTTCAGGTTGTGCTCGCGGGCGCCCTGGACGACGATGCGGTCCCGCTCGCCCGAGCGCGCGCCGCCGGGGCCGGAGGCGAGGCCGCCGGGGTGGGCCTCGACGGCGGAGGAGACGGTGGTGGAGGAGTTCTTGGGCACGCGGCCAGCATAGGGGCGGGTACGGACACGACACCGGGGTCTCGCCTGTGGGCGAACCCACCGCGGGCCGGGCCCGCCCTGGCGCCTCACCGCCCCGTCCGTACACTGTTGCGCATGCCCGAGACCGCCCGGAACCGCCTCCTGCACGATCTGCCCGCCGTCACGGTGCGCACCTGCTCCGTGTCGGAGATGGACAACAACGTGTACCTGCTCACCTCCAAGACCACGGGGGCGCAGGTGCTGATCGACGCCGCCGCCGAGGCCGAGGCCATCCGCGACCTCATCGCCTCGGCCGCGGACGACACCCCGTGCGAGCCGCGCCTCGAGATGATCGTCACCACGCATCGACACTGGGACCACGTGCGCGCGTTGCCGGCGCTGGCCTCCCTGACCGGGGCCCGCACGGCGGCCGGCGAGGACGACGCCGACGCGATCGCCGAGGCCACGGGGGTCGCCCCCGACGTGCGCCTGCGCCACGGGGACACCGTGGGGGCGGACGGGCTCCGG
This sequence comes from Micrococcus sp. KRD096, assembly GCF_017168495.1. Taxonomy (NCBI): domain Bacteria; kingdom Bacillati; phylum Actinomycetota; class Actinomycetes; order Micrococcales; family Micrococcaceae; genus Micrococcus; species Micrococcus sp. KRD096. The sequence goes on from NZ_JABFAY010000018.1 coordinate 96,938, forward strand.
CTCGAGGTGGTGGCCCTGCGCGGCCACACGCCCGGGTCCATCGCGCTGGTGTGCCGCCCCGAGGCGGACGAGCCGGCCGTGCTCTTCACCGGCGACTCCCTCTTCCCGGGCGGGGTGGGCAACACCGAGGGCGACGACGGCCGGTTCCGTCAGCTGTTCACGGACGTGAGCGATCGGATCTTCGACGCGTTCGACGACGACGTGGTGGTCCACCCCGGCCACGGCGCCTCCACGACCCTGGGCGCCGAGCGCCCCCACCTGCCGGAGTGGGCCGAGCGCGGCTGGTGACGGTGCGCCCGGGCGGTCCCGGGCCCAGCGTCAGGCCGGCTTCTGCCCCGCCATGAACAGGCGCCGGGCCGGGAAGATCGTGACCGGGCCGCCGTCGTCGGCCGTGACACCGGGCACCGGCGGGTACGCCTCGCGCATGGCGGCGCGGTACCGGTCCACGAACGCCTCGAGCAGCCCGGCGCCCTCGGCGGCGCCCTCCTCGGCGTCCCAGCGGGCCAGGGCCTGCAGGCTCGGTCGCAGGGCCGCGCCGGAGGTCCACCGGAACACCGGGTCCTCGCCCGTCAGCACCTGCTGGTACTCCGTCTCCCAGACGACCGGGGACCACCCCGCCTCGAGGAATAGCCGCGTGTACTCCTCGGGCGGCGCCACGGTGCGGGTCGTCGCCACCCCGTGCAGCGGCTCGGAGAAGGCCGGGTCCTCCGCCAGCGCCACGATCGCCGCGTGGGAGGGCTGCTCGTAGGGCCGCGGGATCTGCGCCGCGAACCACGCCCCCGGCGTGAGGTCCCCGAGCCAGCGCCGGATCAGGCGACGGTGCGTCGGGATCCACTGGAGCATCGCGTTGGACACCACGACGTCCGTCGCCCCCGACGGGCGCCACTGCGAGGCGTCGACCGCCTCGAAGCGAAGGTTGGCGGGGGCGCCCGTGCGGGCCGCCTGCTCCCGGGCCCGCTCCAGCATGGCGGGCGAGTCGTCCAGACCGATCACCTCGGCGTCCGGCCAGCGCTCGGCCAGCGTCCGGGTCAGGGTCCCCGGGCCGCAGCCCAGGTCCACCACGACGCGCGGGGCCTCGGCGCGCACGCGCCCCACCAGGTCGTGGAAGGGGCGGGCGCGGTGTTCGGCGAAGCCCTCGTACTGCGCGGGATCCCAGGTGAACCCCCCGCCCTGTCGGCCGGTCACGTCCCCCACGACGGCGTCGGTGTCCGGGTGCGGGCTCTCGGGCGCGATCTGACTCATGGCGGCACCGTATCGCGCGGAGCGGCCGATACCCTGGGGGCGATGACTTCTGCCGCCACGAACCCGCCCTCGCTGACCGACCGCATCGACGCGCTCCCGCCGGCCCCGGACGCCGACGACGTCTTCGGGGCCTTCGCGGCCTGGACCGAGGACCGCGGGATCTCGCTCTACCCCGCCCAGGAGGAGGCCGCCCTCGAGCTGGTCCAGGGCCGGCACGTGATCCTGGCGACGCCCACCGGCTCCGGCAAGTCCCTGGTGGCGCTGGCCGCGCACGCCGACGCGCTCGCCCACGACGCCGTCTCCTACTACACGGCGCCGATCAAGGCGCTCGTCTCGGAGAAGTTCTTCGCGCTGGTGGACGTGTTCGGCGCGGAGAACGTGGGCATGGTCACGGGTGACTCCACCGTCAACGGTGACGCGCCGATCATCTGCTGCACGGCCGAGATCCTCGCCAACCGCGCGCTGCGCGAGGGCTCGGGCATGGAGATCGGCACCGTGGTGATGGACGAGTTCCACTACTACGCGGACCCCTCCCGCGGCTGGGCCTGGCAGGTGCCCCTCCTCGAGCTGCCGCAGGCCCGGTTCCTGCTGATGTCGGCCACCCTCGGCGACACGACCCGCCTCGAGGCGGACCTGACCGAGCGCACCGGGCGCGAGGTCGCCGTCGTCGCCCACGCGCAGCGCCCCATCCCGCTGACGTTCGAGTGGTCCGAGGTGCCGCTGCAGGAGAAGGTCGAGGAGCTCGTGGGCACCCACCAGGCACCGGTGTACATCGTGCACTTCTCGCAGCTGGACGCCGTGGAGACGGCCCAGGGTCTGTCCTCGATCTCGGTGACGTCCAGGGAGGAGAAGGAGGCGATCGCCGCGCGGATCGCCGGCTTCCGCTTCTCCGCGGGCTTCGGGCACACCCTGAACCGCCTCGTCCGGGCGGGCATCGGCGTGCACCACGCGGGCATGCTGCCCAAGTACCGCCGCCTCGTGGAGAAGCTGGCCCAGGACGGGCTGCTCAAGGTCATCTGCGGCACGGACACGCTGGGCGTCGGGATCAACGTGCCGATCCGCACCGTGCTGCTCACCGCGCTCTCCAAGTTCGACGGCGAGAAGACCCGCCTGCTCCAGGCCCGCGAGTTCCACCAGATCGCCGGCCGGGCGGGCCGGGCCGGCTTCGACACCTCCGGCACCGTGGTGGTCCAGGCCCCCGAGCACGTGATCGAGAACAAGGCGGCCGAGCGCAAGGCCGCGGCGAAGTTCGCGAACGTCAAGGACGAGGCCGAGCGGGCCAAGCGCATGAAGCAGTCCGTGAAGTCCGGCAAGCGCAAGACCCCGCCGGCCGGCTTCGTCTCGTGGGGGCCGGCGACGTTCGAGCGCCTCGTCTCCGCCGAGCCGGAGCCGCTGGTCTCCCGCATGCGGATCACGCACTCCATGCTGCTGAACATCCTCGACCGGCCCGGCGACCCGGTGATCGCGGTCCGGCGCCTGCTGCGCGGCACCCACGAGACCCCGGCCCGCCAGGCGGTGCTCATGCGCCGCGCGCTCGGGATCTTCCGGGAGCTGCTGGCCACGGGCGTCGTCGAGCGTCTGCCCGAGCCGGACGCCGAGGGCCGCACCGTGGACCTCACGGTGGACCTGCAGCCGGACTTCGCGCTCAACCAGCCGCTCTCCCCCTTCGCCCTCGCCGCGCTCGACCTGCTGGACCCGGCCGATCCCGACCACGCGCTCGACGTGGTCTCCGTGATCGAGGCGACCCTCGACCCGCCGCGCCAGGTGCTCTCCGCCCAGGTCAAGCACGCCAAGGGCGAGGCCGTGGCCGCCATGAAGGCCGAGGGCATGGACTACAACGACCGCATGCGGGCCCTCGACGAGATCACCCACCCGCGGCCGCTGGCCGAGCTCCTCGAGCAGCAGTTCGAGCTCTACCGGCAGGACGCCCCGTGGCTCGCGGAGTTCGAGCTGACCCCCAAGTCCGTGGTGCGCGACATGTTCGAGCGGGCCATGGGCTTCGGTGACTACGTCCGGTTCTACGGGATCGCCCGGTCCGAGGGCGTGCTGCTGCGCTACCTCACGGACGCGGTCAAGGCGCTGCGCCACACGGTGCCCGAGGCGGCGCGCACCGAGGAGCTCCAGGTGCTGCTGGACTGGCTCGACGAGATGGTGAAGCAGACCGACTCGTCCCTCCTGGAGGAGTGGGAGGACCTGGTGGCCGGGGACATCGACGAGCTGCGCCGGGACATGGAGGCGCTCGAGCCGCCGGCGCCGCCTCGCCTGACGGACAACGCGCCCGTGTTCCGCGTGATGGTCCGCAACGCGATGTTCCAGCGCGTGCGCCTGTTCGGCGACGAGCGGGACGAGGCCCTCGCGCGCCTGTCCGGCGACCTGTCCGCCGACGACTGGGCCGACGCCCTCGACGCCTACTTCGACGACCACGAGGACATCGACGACGGCCCCGCCGCGCGTGGCCCCGAGCTGTTCCGCGTGACCGCGGCCCCCGACGTCGCCGCCCCGCTGGAGCTGGCCGGCCCGCGCTGGTGGGCGGTGCGGCAGATCCTGAAGGACCCCGACGGGGACCTGGACCACGGGATCAACGCCGTGGTCGACCTGGACGCCTCCGACGAGGCAGGCCACCCCGTGATCCGGGTGGTCTCCGTGGGCGCGCCCGAGTCCGGGTGGGGCCTGTGAGCGGCGGGGACGCCCGGGCGGCAGGACGGCCCGTGGCGGGCGACCCGCGCGGCTTCGCCCCGCTCGAGCCGGCCCGCCACCGCGTGGGCGAGCGCACCGAGCTCTACGACGGCACCGTCACGGTGGACCACTGGTTCACGGTGCCGATCGACCACGCGCTGGGCCTCGCCGAAGCCGAGGCGCAGGACGCGGCGGGCACCGGCGTCGGGCCGCACCGGCGCGGCACGCTGACCGTCTTCGCCCGGGAGATCCGGGCGAAGGACGACCCCGGGGGCGAGCGTCCCTGGGCCCTGTACCTCCAGGGCGGCCCCGGCAGTGCCGGGCCCCGCCCGGCGCGCCTGAGCGGCTGGCTCGGCGCGCTGGCCGAGAGCCACCGCGTGCTGCTGCTGGACCAGCGCGGCACGGGGCGCTCGACCCCGGCCACCGTGGCGACCCTGACCGCCCCGGGCGCCTTCGCCACGGACGAGGCCCGCGCCGAGCACCTGGTACACCTGCGGGCGCCCTCGATCGTGCGGGACGCCGAGATGCTGCGCCTCGCCCTCGGCGCCGGGCCGTGGACCACTCTGGGCCAGAGCTTCGGCGGGTTCTGCACGCTGAGCTACCTCTCCTTCCACCCCGAGGGCCTGCAGCGCAGCCTGGTGACCGGCGGCCTCGCCCCGCTCACCGGCCACGCCGACCGGGTCTACCGGGCCACCTACGCCCGGATGCGGGCCCGCGCCGAGGAGTTCTTCGACCGGCACCCGGCCGACCGCGACGCGTGGGCGGAGGCCGTGGGGCTGATCCGCGCCGCCGAGGACGCGGGCGCCCCGATCCCCCTGCCCGGCGGCGGGCCGCTCACCGTGGGACGGGCCCAGGCCCTGGGCATGCTGCTGGGCGGCAACACCCGCGTGGACCGCCTGCACTGGGTCCTCGCCGAGGCCGTGGACCGCACCGGGCCCGCGCCGCGCCTGTCCGAGACGTTCCTGGCCGCCGTCGCCGACCAGGACGACCGCCTCGTCAACCCGCTCTACACCGTGCTGCACGAGGCGATCTACGCGCAGCCGGCGGACCTGGCCGGCGGCCGGGCGGACACCAGCTGGTCGGCGTCCCGGATGCTCGCCGAGCACCCGGACTTCGACCCGGAGGCGACCGCGGTCCCGCTGCCCACGGGCGAGCACGTCATGCCCTGGTCCGTCGAGGTCGACCCCCGGCTGCGACCCCTGGCCGGCACGGCGCGGCTGCTCGCCGAGCGCACGCAGTGGGGCCCGCTGTACGACGTGGCCGCCCTGGCGCAGAACACCGTCCCCGTGGCCGCCGCCGTCTACGCGGACGACGTGTACGTGGACCGGGACCTCTCGATCGAGACGGCGCGGCGCGTCCGCGGCCTGCGGGTGTGGGAGACCGACGCCTTCCACCACGACGGCATCGCCGACGACGGGCCGGCGATCCTCGACCGGCTCCTGGCGATGACCGCGGCGGACGGCGCCGGGACGACGACGGCCCCCGACCCGGTCGACTGACCGGCCCGGGGGCCCGGGCGTCGGCGGAGCACTCCCCCGGCGCCGTGATCGGCTCAGACGGTGGGCCCGTCCTGCCGCACGATCTGCTCGGAGACCCCGCGCGCGTCGTCGTCACGGGGATCGGCGAGCCGGGTCTCGTGGGCCGTGCGGATGATGGCCGACCACGCGTCCTTGTGCTCGAGCAGCTGGTCGCGCCAGCGCTGGTCCAGGGCCTCGGCCCGGGCCGTCCAGCGGTCCATCAGGGCGGCGGCGCGCTCGCGCTCGGCCGGGTCGGCGTCCTCGGGCAGCTTCGAGTAGCGGTACGAGTACTTCTCGGCGTTCTGCAGCGCCCGCAGGGCCTGGCCCTTCGGCGAGGCCAGGGAGATCGCCACGGTGATGGCCAGGATCACGACGACGACCACGAGGGACAGCGTCGTGGGGATCTCGACGACGGGCACGTTCTCGCCGCCGTTGATGAACGGCAGGTTGTTCTCGTGCAGGGCGTGCAGGATCAGCTTCACGCCGATGAACGCCAGCAGCGCGGAGAGCCCGTAGGCCAGGTAGACGAGGCGGTCGAGCAGGCCGTCGATCAGGAAGTACAGCTGACGCAGACCCATGAGCGAGAACGCCGTGGCGGTGAAGACGATGTACGCCTCCTGGGTCACGCCGAAGATCGCCGGGATCGAGTCGAAGGCGAACAGCACGTCCGTGGCGCCGATCGCGATCATCACGAGCAGCATCGGCGTCATGAGGCGCTTGCCGTCCACCGTCGTGAAGAGCCGGTCGCCGTCGAACTGGTCGGAGGCGGGCAGGAACCGCTTGACCAGGCGGACCATCACGTTGTCCGCCTCGTCCTGGGCGCCCTCGGCGTCGCCGGACATCTCGCCCTTGAGCTGGCCGCCGGCGATGATCAGCAGGAACAGGCCGAAGAGGTAGAACACGTCGGACCACGCGGCGATGACGGCGGCGCCCAGCAGGATGAACAGGGTGCGCGAGATCAGCGCGAAGGTGATGCCGAACAGGAGCACCTTCTGCTGGTACTCGCGCGGCACCCGAAAGCTGGCCATGATGACCAGGAAGACGAACAGGTTGTCGACGCTGAGCGCCTTCTCCAGCAGGTAGCCGGTGTAGTACTCGACCGCGTGCTGGGTGTCGCCGAAGGCGAAGAACACGAGGCCGAAGACGAGCGCGAGGCCGACGTAGACGCCGGACCAGATCGCGGCCTCCCGGATCGACGGCGTGTGCGCCTTGCGGACATGGGCGAAGTAGTCGAACGCGAGGAGCCCGACGATCAGCGCGATCGTCAGGCCCCAGGTCAGGCCGTTGATTTCCACGGGTCACCTCTCGGCGTCAGGGGTCGGGACGGTGCCGCAAGTCTCTCCGCCCGCCGCGACCGCGGCCCGGGCCCCTGTGTCCGGCCGACGGCGCGCTCTCGGCGGCCGCGGCGTGCTGACGTCCACAGTGTTCGGGATACTCCCCTACGTCGCCGGTCAGTCTACCCGGTCGCACGACGACGCCCCGACCCGCGGCGGGCGGAGCGGGGCGTCGTCGGGCCCGCTGGTGCGGGCCGCGGGTCAGCGACGCCACGGTGGCCAGCACCAGGGTGCCGACGATGACGCCGAGGGAGACGAACGTGGAGATCTCCGGGACGGCTGTCACCGGGTGGCCGCCGTTGATGAAGGGCAGCTCGTTCTCGTGCAGGGCGTGGAAGACGAGCTTGACGCCGATGAAGGCGAGGATGAACGCGAGCCCGTGCTTGAGGAACACGAGACGGTCCATGAGCCCGCCCAGCAGGAAGTAGAGCTGGCGCAGGCCCATGAGGGCGAAGATGTTGGCGGTCAGGACGATGAACCAGTTCTGGGTGAGGCCGAAGATCGCCGGGATGGAGTCCACCGCGAACATCACGTCCGTCAGGCCGATCGTGATGAACACGACCACCATGGGGGTGAACATGCGCCGGCCGTCCACGGTGGTGCGCAGTCGGTTGCCGTCGTAGTCGGGGGCCACGTTGAGGCGGCGGGTCAGGCGGGCCACGACGCCCGGCTCGGACTCCTCGTCCTCGCCGTCGTCCTTGAGCTGCTGCCAGGCGGTCCAGAGCAGGAAGGCGCCGAAGATGTAGAACACCCACGTCAGGTGCTCGATGGCGACGGCGCCGACCGCGATGAACACCGCGCGGGCGATCAGCGTGATGATGATGCCCACCATCAGCACCTCCTGCTGGTAGCGGCGGGGCACCTGGAACGTGGCCATGATGATGAGGAACACGAACAGGTCGTCCACGCTGAGGCTGTACTCGGTGACCCAGCCGGCGAGGAACTCGGTGCCGTGCTGTGCATCGCCCAGGGCGAAGAGCAGCCCCGCGAAGACCAGCGCCAGCGCCACGTAGAACCCGATCCACAGGCCGGCCTCCTACATGGAGGGCTCGTGGGGGCGGCGCGCGACGTACAGCAGGTCGAGCAGGAGGATGACGCCGAGGACCACAAGGGTCGTGATCTCGAAGACGGGACTGAGCACGTCCATGGAGGGGTTCCTTTCGTGGGGGCCGCGCCAGTCTAGACGGGTGCGGTCCCGCGCGCGGATGCGGGTGGGCCCGGTCTCAGGCTGCGCCGGGGGCGGTCAAGCCGAGGGCGAGCCAGACGACGACGGCGCCGGCGGCGGCCAGGCCCCAGCTGGCGAGGGAGCCGATGAGGAACTCCTCCGCGCGCGAGCCGGCTCCGCGGTCCGCCGAGATCTCCGGGAAGCGCACGATGCCCTTGGCCGCCATCAGGGCCGCGATCACCGGATAGGCCTGCGCGAGCCCCAGGACGACCATGAGCAGTCGCTCCATGGGCCCGATGTAGCGACCGCCGCGCAGGCCGTCGGCCGCGGGGTCCGTGGGCGCGGCGGACGGCACGGTCGTGGGCTCCGCCGCGGGGTCCTCCGCCTCCTCGTCGCCCCCGTCGGCGGACCGGCCCGCCAGGGCGAGGACCGCGCGGGTGACCCGGTTGCCGGTCTCGGTCAGCGCCACCGCCACCGCCGGCAGCGTGAGGGCCGGTGGCGCGGAGCGCAGGCCCGCGGGCGCCAGGGTCGACTCGAGCACGGCCACCAGGCCGACCGTGGCCACCACCGCGACCACCCCGAGCGGCCGGTCCGGGTGCAGCCACGTCCAGCCCATCAGTAGGCCGAGGGACACCAGGCCGCCGCCCACCGCGACGGCCACGCCGGTCGGCGCCAGCACGGCCACCAGCACCGCGGCGAGGACGGCGGCCACGGCCGCGCCGGCCCGGGCGAGCCACCGCCGCCGGGGGGCGGGCCAGGCGCCGGGCAGGACGGCGTCGAGCAGGTCGTGCAGCCCCAGGGCGAGCAGTGCGAGGGCGGTCACGGCGCGACCTCCGTCGCCGCGGCGGCGAGCTCGGCGTCCAGCTCGAGCAGCCGGCCGATCCCGGACCGCGCGACGGTCTGCGACACCGCGGACTGCGTGATCCGCTCCGCCCGTGCGGCCTCCGCCTGGGTCGCCCCGCCCAGCAGGGCTGCGGCGATCCGGCGTTCGCGGGCCTTGAGCCGGCCGAGGACGTGGTCGCGCAGCAGGGCGAGCCCGTCCACGGCGGCGGTGAGGGACGGGTCCGCGGCACGGAAGGCGGTCGCGGCGCCGGCGGCCCGCTCGTGCGCGTGCTCGACGGCCTCGCGGGCCCGATACCAGGCCGTGCCGTCCTCGATGCCGTCTCCGCCGGCGTCCAGGGCCCGCCGCTGCCCCAGGCCGATCCCGAAGCGCAGGTCGAGGCCCGGGGGCAGGGCGAGCGTGACGCGGACGGTCAGCCGGAGCGCGTCCGGCCAGGTGCGGTGCAGCGCCTGGAACTCGTCGCCGACGCTGGCCCAGGCGGGGCGCAGCGGCGGGACGTCCTGTTCCGCGGCCGCGAAGGCGGCCAGGATCTGCTCCTGCGCGCGCTCCCGGTCCGGGAGGGCGCGGGAGCCGACGATGTCCGCGATCACGGCCGCGACCGGGGGTGCTGCGCTCATGGCGTCACACTATCACTGATATGACGACATTCATCAGTGTTTTCATAACACCCTGGGTCGGCATCATGCCGGGTGGTCACTGCTCCCGCTTCATCTGCCGCAGCTCCTTCTTGAGCTCGCCGACCTCGTCGCGCAGGCGGGCGGCGAGCTCGAACTGCAGGTCCGCCGCCGCCTGGTGCATCTGCTTCGACATCTGCTCGATCAGATCGGCCAGGTCCTTGGCGGGCAGCGACGCCGGGTCCACCGCCGGAGCCTCGGTGCCCTCCCCTGTGGTCGCGTCCCGGTCCAGCGAGCTGAGGCCTCGGTGGCCCATGCCGAAGTCGAACCCGGACTTCACGCCGCCCATGCCCTTGAGGAAGTCGGCGGTGTCCGCGTCCTCCCGGGCCAGCTGGTCCGTGATGTCCGCGATGCGCTTGCGCAGCGGCTGGGGGTCGATCCCGTGCTCCTCGTTGTACGCGATCTGCACGGCCCGGCGCCGCTCGGTCTCGTCGATCGCCCGCCGCATGGAGTCCGTGACGTTGTCGGCGTACATGTGGACCTCGCCGGAGACGTTGCGGGCGGCGCGGCCGATGGTCTGGATGAGGGAGGTGGTGGAGCGCAGGAACCCCTCCTTGTCCGCGTCCAGGATCGCCACGAGCGAGACCTCGGGCAGGTCCAGGCCCTCGCGCAGCAGGTTGATGCCCACCAGCACGTCGAAGGTGCCCTTGCGCAGCTCCCGCAGCAGCTCCACGCGGCGCAGCGTGTCCACATCCGAGTGGAGGTACTCGACCTTCACCCCCGCCTCGAGCAGGTAGTCCGTGAGGTCCTCGGCCATGCGCTTGGTCAGCGTGGTCACCAGGACGCGCTCGTCCTTGGCCGTGCGCACGCGGATCTGCTCGAGCAGGTCGTCGATCTGCCCCTCGGTCGGCTTGACCACCACCTGCGGGTCCACCAGCCCGGTGGGCCGGATGATCTGCTCGACGTAGCCGTCCGCCTGGCCGAGCTCGTAGGCGCCCGGCGTCGCGGAGAGGTACACGGTCTGCCCGATCCGCTCGAGGAACTCGTCCCACTTCAGCGGGCGGTTGTCCATGGCCGAGGGCAGGCGGAAGCCGTGCTCCACGAGGGTGCGCTTGCGGGACATGTCCCCCTCGTACATCGCGCCGATCTGCGGGATGGTCACGTGGGACTCGTCCACCACGAGCAGGAAGTCGTCCGGGAAGTAGTCCAGCAGGCAGTGCGGGGCGGAGCCGGCGGGACGGCCGTCGATGTGGCGCGAGTAGTTCTCGATGCCGTTGCAGTAGCCCATCTGCTGCATCATCTCGAGGTCGTACGTGGTGCGCATGCGCAGCCGCTGCGCCTCGAGCAGCTTGTCCTGGGACTCCAGCTCCTGCAGCCGCTCCCGCAGCTCGTCCTCGATGGTGGTGATCGCCCGGCCCATGCGCTCGTCGCCGGCCACGTAGTGCGAGGCCGGGAAGATGTACATCTCCTCCTCCTCGCGCACCACCTGGCCGGTGAGCGGGTGCAGGGTCTGGATGGACTCGATCTCGTCCCCGAAGAACTCGATGCGCACCGCGAGCTCCTCGTACATGGGGATGATCTCCACGGTGTCCCCCCGCACCCGGAAGGTGCCGCGGTGGAAGTCGACGTCGTTGCGCACGTACTGCATCTGCACGAACCGCCGCAGGAGCACGTCCCGGTCCATCTCCGCACCGCGGCGCAGGGTGACCATCTGCTCGATGTACTCCTCGGGCGTGCCGAGGCCGTAGATGCAGGAGACGGTGGCCACCACGATCACGTCCCGCCGGGTCAGCAGCGCGTTCGTGGCCGAGTGGCGCAGCCGCTCGACCTCCTCGTTGATGGAGGAGTCCTTCTCGATGAAGGTGTCCGTCTGCGGGACGTACGCCTCGGGCTGGTAGTAGTCGTAGTAGGAGACGAAGTACTCGACCGCGTTGTTGGGCAGCAGCTCCCGGAACTCGTTGGCCAGCTGCGCCGCGAGCGTCTTGTTCTGCACCATCACCAGCGTGGGCCGCTGGAGGCGCTCGACGAGCCACGCCGTCGTCGCCGACTTGCCCGTGCCGGTGGCGCCCATCAGGACGACGTCCTTCTCCCCCGCCTCCACGCGCTCGGCGAGCTCGGCGATGGCCTTCGGCTGGTCACCGGAGGGCTGGTAGGGGGAGATGACCTCGAACGGGGCGACGACGCGGTTGATCTTCTGGGCCAGGCTCATGGCAGAACCCTACGTCGCGCCCCGGACACCCCGGCGGTCAGTCCGCCGAGGGCTCAGCCGCGCCGGGGGCGAGGAACCGGTCCCACACCTGGTTCGCCACGGACGCGAGCCGCTCGAGGTCGGCGTCGTTGACGATGACCACGTCCGCGACGGCGCGCCGCTGCTCGTCCGTGGCCTGGGCCGCGATCCGCGCCTCGGCGTCCGCGCGGCTCATGCCGCGGTCCTCCACCATCCGGCGCAGGCGCTCCTCGAGCGGGGCCTCCACCACGATCACGAGGTCGAACGCGTCCGCCTGCCCGGTCTCCACCAGCAGCGGCACGTCCTGGACCACGACGGCGTCCGGCCCGGCCTCGGCGACGATGCGCCGGGCCGCAGCCCGGATCCGGGGGTGCACGATGCGGTTCAGGCGCTGTCGGGCGCCCTCGTCCCCGAAGACGATGCGGGCCATCTCGACGCGGTCGAGCTCACCGTCCGCGGTGATGACGCGGTCCCCGAACTCGTCCTGGACGGCGGCCAGCCCGTCGGTGCCCTTCTCGAGGACCAGCCGGGCGAGGGCGTCCGAGTCCACCAGGAGCGCGCCACGCTCCTGCAGGACACGGGCCACCGCGGACTTGCCGGCGGCGATCCCGCCGGTCAGGCCCACATGGACGCGCGGCCGTTCGGCCACCGGGTCGGTCTCGGTCATACGCGCTCTCCTCGGGCGGCCTCGAGCTGAGGCTGGATCTTGGCCTCCCAGTATGCCCGGACGGCCTCCTGCAGGTCCTCGAGCGAGCCGTCGTTCTCGATCACGGTGTCCGCGATCTCGGCCCGCTCCTCGTCCGCCGCCTCCTCGTCGATGAAGGCCCAGGCCCGCTCGCGGGTCATGTCGTGGGACTCCATGAGCCGGGCGACGCGCACCTCGGCGGGAGCGGAGACGGCCAGCACCTGGTCGAAGTCCTGTCCGGAGCCGGTCTCGGCCAGCAGGGCCAGGTCGACCACCAGCACGGAGTCCTCGCCGATCTCGCGGGCCCGGCGGTTCGCCTCGTCGCGCACCGCCGGGGAGACGATCTCGTACATGCGCGTCCGGGCGGTCGAGCTCTCGGTGGTGAGCCGGTTGAGGGTGCGCGCGTCCAGGGTGCCGTCCGCGCGGACGATGTCCTCGCCGAAGACCGAGCGGAGCTCCTCGAGCACGGGGTTGCCGGGCACGAGGATCTCCCCCATCAGGTCGTCGAACTCCACGACGACGGCGCACAGCCGCTCGAGCTCCGCGCCGACCTCGGTGCGGCCCGCGGCGATGCCGCCGGTCAGGCCGACGGTGACGAGGGCCTTGGCCGCGTCGATGCGCTGCTGGTGCCACGTCTTCGGGGTGTGCGTGTCGTTCTCCGGCTCGGTGCCGACCTCGAACTCGGGGCGGATCACGAAGTCCGAGACGTCCACGCCGTCCTCGGTGGCGCGGCGGCGGTACTCCTCGACCGGCAGCACCTGCTTCCACTGGCGGGTCCGCATGGGCCGCGCGGCACCCGCGTCCTCGCGCAGGGCCTGCAGCAGCAGTGCGGCCTGCGTGACGGTGATGAGCAGGATGGGCAGGCCGATCACGATGATGACCTCCTGCAGCGCCGCCAGGCCGTTCTCGCCCGCGGTGAGGATGATGGCCGCGCAGACCGCGCCGATGGACACGGCCCAGAACACGGACTGGCGGCGGGGCGCGGCATCCTCGTGGCCATTGGCCATCGCGTCCATCACGAGCGCGCCCGAGTCGATCGAGGTGATGAAGAACAGCGTGATGACCACGAGCGCCACGACCGCGGCCACCGTGTAGAGCGGCGTGCCCTGCAGGTGCTGGAACAGGGCGGCCTGGACGTTGCCGTCGGTGACGATCGTCTGCGTGAGGTCACCGCCCTGGCCCGGCGCCGGCGCGGTGGCGCGGTCCGACTGGAACGCGGAGTAGCCGTAGATGCCCATCCAGATGATGACGAACGCCGTGGGCAGGCCGAGGCCGGCCATGATGAAGGAGCGGATGGTGCGGCCGCGTGAGATGCGGGCGAAGAACATCCCCACGAAGGGCGCCCACGTCACGGTCCAGGCCCAGTAGAAAACGGTCCAGTCACCGGACCACTGGCCCGAGTTGTACGTGTCGTTGTAGGTGGAGAGCACGGGCAGCATGGAGGCGTACTCGCCGATCGCCTGCACGGTGCCGCGGATGACGTCCATGCTGGAGACGGCCCACATCAGGACGTACACGAGCAGGGCGATCGCCAGCAGGATGTTGGCGTAGGACAGCCGCTTGACGCCCTTGTCCATGCCGACCAGCACGGAGGCCGTGCCCACGGCGGTGACGACGGCCAGGATGAGCGCCTGGACCCAGCCGGCCACGGGGGTGCCCAGCACGTAGTTCATGCCCGCGTTGATCTGCAGGGCGCCCAGGCCCACGGACACGCCGAGGCCGAACACGGTGGAGACCACGGCGATGATGTCGATCGTCTTGCCGATGGGGCCGTGGATGCGATCGCCGAGGAGGGGCTGGAAGGCGGAGGACACGCGCGGGGGCAGCTTGCGCTTGTACGTGAAGTAGCCGAAGCACAGGCCCGGGACGAGCAGGATCGCCCACATGTGGATGCCGAAGTGGAAGTTCGCGATCGCCATGGCCTCCGAGGCCGCGCGGTCGGAGAACGGCTCCGTCCCCGCCATGGGCGGGTTGGCGTAGTGGTTCATCGGCTCCGCGATGCCCCAGAACATCAGCACCGCGCCGACGCCGGCGGCGAACATCATGCCGAACCAGGTCAGGCCGGAGTACTCCGGCACCGCGTCGTCGTCGCCGAGCTTGACCCGGCCGTACCGGGTCACGGCGAGGATGAACAGGAACGCCACCAGCAGGGTCAGGCTGAGGGTGTAGATCCAGCCGACGTCGTAGCGCAGCCAGCTCGAGACCACGCCGAAGGCCGCCTGGACCGGGCCAGGGAACAGGCCCATCGCGGCGGTGAAGAGCACGACCGCGGCGGCCGAGCCGAAGAAGATCGCCGGACTCGTGCGGAGCCCCAACGTGTCGTGCAGGCGAGTGAGCGGGGAAGTCATGAGTCTCCCGGGACAGGGTCGTGGGAGGCCCGCGGCGGCACGCGTGCTCGCTCACCGGTGGGCCGGTGCCGGGTGGCACGGTCTTCCACTGTACCGAAGCTCACGTCCGGGCTCGACGGCGTGCCCGTCCTCGGCCAGCCCCTAGGGTGGGGTCATGCCCGATCCCGCCCCCGCCCCGACCGCGCGCTGCACGGTCCTGCCGGCGTCCGCCCGCGACCCCGACGGCTGGCTGGAACGGGAGGTGGAGATCCGCCGCAGCCGCTTCCTCACCTACCTCGGGCGCGTCGAGGACGAGGCGCAGGCGCGCGAGATGGTCGCCGTCCTGCGGCGCCGGCACCACGACGCGCGGCACGTGTGCAGCGCGTTCGTCCTCGGCCCCGCCCGGGACCGGATGCGCTCCAGCGACGACGGCGAGCCCGCCGGCACGGCCGGCGTCCCCATGCTCGAGGCCGTCCTCCAGCGCGAGACCGCGCCGGGCCGGACCGACCTGACGGACGTGTGCGCCGTCGTCGTGCGCTGGTTCGGGGGGATCAAGCTGGGCGCCGGGGGCCTGGTGCGCGCCTACTCGGACTCGGTGTCCGGGGCACTCGACGCCGCCCCGCTGCGCACCCGCTCCCGGCTGGCCCTGCTCGCGGTGGAGGCGCCCCACACCGACGCCGGCCGGTGGGAGAACGAGCTGCGCGCGGCGGGCGTGTCGGTGCTGGAAGCGAGCTACGGCGCCGCGGCGGTCCGCCTGACGGTCGGCGTGCCGGACACCGAGGAGGCCCGCGCGGCGTTCGCGGCGCGGCTCGCGGACGTCACGGCCGGCGCGGGGCGTGCGGAACGGATCGGAGAGGACTGGGTGGACCATGAGTGAGCCGTTGCCCCGGGGGGTCACCCCCGATGTCGCCCGTGGCGGGCTGCCGGACGACCTCACCGCGGGCGTGGACTTCGCGGCGCTGGATCGGTGGCCGCTGCCGACCGAGCCCGACCGCCAGGCCCACGACGCGGCGGACCTGCTCCTGCTCGACACCCTGGCCGGGTGGATCGCGAGCGGGCACGTCCCCGGCCCGGTGGCCGTCCTGGAGGACCGGCACGGCGCGCTGACCCTGCCCCTGCTCACGGCCGGCCACGACGTGCGGATCCACCAGGACGACGCCTCCGCCGAGCGCTCGCTGGACGCGAACCTCGCCGCGTGGCGCGCCGCCGGTCGCCTCGGCGGGGAGGCGGGCGAGCTCGAGCGAACGGCCACGCCCGAGGACGCGGCCCGGGGAGCCCGGACGGTCCTGCTGCCGCTGCCCCGCTCGCTCGACGAGCTCGACCGGCTGTCCCGGATCGTCGCAGCCGCGGCCGACCCCGGCGTGGTCCTGCTGGCCGGCGGCCGCGACAAGCACATGAGCCCGCGCATGAACGCGGTGCTCGGCGCGGCCTTCGAGGACGTCGTCGCCGGACGGGGCCGCCGCAAGGCGCGCGTGCTCACGGCCCGGGGCCCGCGTCCCGGCGTGACCCCCCGGCCACCGGAGGAGGCCGACCGCGACGTCCCCGGCGTGGGGAGCCTGCATCTGGTGGCCCACGCCGGCGCCTTCGGTGGTGCCGCCGCCGACCCGGGCTCCCGTCTGCTGCTCGCCTCGCTCGCCGACGACCCGCGCCCGCCCGGGCGCGTCGTGGACCTGGGCTGCGGCAACGGGCTGCTCTCGGTCGGGGCGGCGCGGCTGTGGCCGCACGTCACCGTGCTGGCCACCGACCAGTCCGCCGTGGCGGTGGCCTCGACGCTGGCCACGGCCCGCGCGAACCGCGTGGCGGACCGCGTCCGGGCCGTGCGCGACGACGCCCTGGCCACGTGGCCGGACGGGACGGAGGAGTGCGTGCTCCTGAATCCCCCGTTCCACGACGGCAACGCCGTGGACCCCTCCGTGGCCCACCGGCTGGTGGCGGCCGCGGCGCGGGTGCTGGAGCCGGGCGGCCGGCTGTGGTGCGTCTGGAACTCGCACCTGCGGTACCGGCCGGTGCTGGAGGACCTCGTCGGGCCGACCCGGCAGACGGCGCGCGACCGCACGTTCACCGTGACGGTCTCCGAGCGCCGCTGAGCGCGGCCGTCGGGTCCCGTCCGCTCCCCCACGGCCAGCCCCCCGGGACGCGACGACGCCCCGCCCCTCCGGAGGGAGGGACGGGGCGTCGGGTGCTCGGCGCGGGCCGTCAGGGACGGTCACGCACCGCGGCGATCAGTTGCCGGTGAGCTTCTCGCGCAGGGCGGCGAGGGCCTCGTCGGAGGCCAGGGTGCCTCCGTCCGAGGACGGGGCCTCGGAGGAGTAGGACGAGCCGCCCAGGCCCGCACCGGCGTCGGCGCCGGCGGTGGCCTCCTCCTGGAGGGAGCGGCGCACCTGCTCCTTGTGGGCCTCCCAGCGGGCCTGAGCGTCGGCGTACTGCTGCTCCCAGGCGGCGCGCTCGGTCTCGAAGCCCTCCATCCACTCGTTGGTCTCGACGTCGAAGCCCTCGGGGTACTTGTAGTTGCCCTCCTCGTCGTACTCCGCGGCCATGCCGTAGAGCGCCGGGTCGAACTCGGTGCCCTCGGGGTCCACGCCCTCGTTGGCCTGCTTGAGGGACAGGGAGATGCGGCGACGCTCGAGGTCGATGTCGATGACCTTGACGAACAGCTCGTCGTTGACCGACACGACCTGCTCGGCGGTGTCGATGTGGCGCGAGGCCAGCTCCGAGATGTGCACGAGGCCCTCGATGCCGTCCTCCACGCGGACGAACGCACCGAACGGCACGAGCTTGGTGACCTTGCCCGGCACGACCTGGCCGAGGGCGTGGGTGCGGGCGAAGAGCTGCCACGGGTCCTCCTGGGTCGCCTTCAGCGACAGGGAGACACGCTCGCGGTCCATGTCCACCTCGAGGACCTCGACGGTGACCTCCTGGCCCACCTCGACGACCTCGGACGGGTGGTCGATGTGCTTCCAGGACAGCTCGGAGACGTGCACGAGGCCGTCCACGCCGCCCAGGTCCACGAAGGCGCCGAAGTTGACGATGGAGGACACGGTGCCGTTGCGGACCTGGCCCTTCTCCAGCTTGTGGAGGAAGTTGGAGCGGACCTCGGACTGGGTCTGCTCGAGCCAGGCGCGGCGGGACAGGACCACGTTGTTGCGGTTCTTGTCCAGCTCGATGATCTTCGCCTCGAGCTTCTGGCCGATGTAGGGGGCCAGGTCGCGCACGCGGCGCATCTCCACGAGGGAGGCCGGGAGGAAGCCGCGCAGGCCGATGTCGAGGATGAGGCCGCCCTTGACCACCTCGATGACGGTGCCCTCGACGACGCCGTCCTCCTCCTTGATCTTCTCGATGTCGCCCCAGGCGCGCTCGTACTGGGCGCGCTTCTTCGAGAGGATCAGGCGACCCTCCTTGTCCTCCTTGGTGAGGACCAGGGCCTCGACGGTGTCGCCCACGGCCACGACCTCGTCCGGGTCCACGTCGTGCTTGATGGACAGCTCGCGGGACGGGATGACGCCCTCGGTCTTGTAGCCGATGTCGAGCAGGACCTCGTCGCGGTCCACCTTGACGACGGTGCCCTCGACGAGGTCGCCATCGTTGAAGTACTTGATGGTCGCGTCGATGGCGGCGAGCAGGTCCTCGGCAGAGCCGATGTCGTTGATGGCGACCTGCGGGGCGTTGGAAGTGGTGGTCATGTAGGAGGGACTCCGTTGGGATCGGGGGTCACGTCGGGATCGATGCCGCCGGTGGGCGGCATGCGGGCACCAGAGGGGCCCCACCCGGCGTGGGTCGTGATGGACATGTATCAAACGCGCACGAATGTGCTCGTCCAGCGTATCAGAAGCCGACGAGGGTGTGCAGGGGTCGGCTGGGTCGCACAAGCCCGTCGAACGCCTCCGCCGCGCCGGCCCGCAGCTCCGCCACGACACCGGCCTCCGCCAGCACCGCGGCGCCGGCCCCGCGGGAGTGCCCGCCGAGCCAGAGCGCGGAGAACCGGGCCGCGTCGAGCCGGAGTCCCGCGCCCAGGCCCACGGCGTCGGCCGCGGGGCCCAGCCGCTCGGCGGCGCCGCGCCCCTGGCGGACGGTGAGCCGCCACGTCCCGTCGATCGCGCCGAGCGCGTCCTCGACGGCGACGACGACCTCCCCGTCGCCCGCCCAGCCACGGGCCGCCATGGCGGCGGGCAGGTTCAGGACCCGCAGGTACAGGTCGTCGGAGCCGCGGTGCCGGCTCACCCGCCGCTCGTCGACGAAGAGCGCCTCGAGCCAGCCGGGCTCGGGGGCGCGGCCCCACTCGATCCGCTCGACCAGGTCCAGTCGGGCCAGGTGGTGGACGAGCCCGCGCCGCGCGTCGGCGGTCGCCGCGAGGAACGCGGTGACGGTGATCGTGGGCGGCTCCTTCTCCCAGCCCTCGAACCGATACAGCGCGACGCCCTGGACCCGCCCGTCGTCGTCGCGGTGGACCGCCGCGTACAGCCCCGAGCCGCGCCCCTCGTTCCGACTCGCCTCGCGGTCCTCCCAGCGAGGCACGCTGAACGAGGTCCGCTGGACCGAGCCCGGGGTGGCCGGCAGCACCCGCCCGTACAGCTCGTCCACGAGGCCGGGGATCTCCCGCGGCTCCTCGACCGTGACCCGCCCGCCGGCCGGGGCGCCCGTGAACGCGGGGGCGCCCGAGACGTCGATCCGCACGGCGTGCCACCGGGTGGCGGCCCCGAAGCCGAAGCGGCCGTAGATGGCGGCCTCGGTCGCGGTCAGGGCGGCCGCGCACAGGCCGGCGTCGCGGGCGTCCGCGAGGGACCTGAGCATCATGGCCCGCAGCACGCCGCGCCGGCGGGCGTCCGGCGAGACGGTCACGTCGGTGATCAGCCAGGCGTCGACGGTGCGGCCGGGCGACGTGGTCAGCGGCTGCACGAAGTCCTCGAAGGTGGCGGCGGGGCGGCGGGCCGCCGGGTCGTCCCCCGGCGCGTAGACGCCGAGCCGGCGCCGTCCGTCGGCCGCGTGGGCCTCGAGCTGCTGGCGGAGCGCGGCGCCCGTGGGCACCGTCTCGTAGAAGCCCCGTTCGACCGCGGCCGCGAAGTGCGATGCGGCGGGGTCCTCGGGGCCGAGGACCCCGAGGTCGCGCAGCGCGAGGCCGTGCTCGCCGAGCCGGTCCTCGGCGGCGTCGGCCAGCCGCCGCAGCGACGGACCCTCCGGCGCGTCAGTGTGCGGCGTCATGCCAGCTCCTTCCCTGGCCGACGTGCACGTCGAGCGGCACGGAGAGCTCGGCGGCCCGGCCCATCCGCTCCTTCAGGAGCGCCGTGGCCTTCTCGAGCTCGGCGGCCGGGACCTCGAGGATGAGCTCGTCGTGGACCTGCAGCAGCAGGCGCGAGGCCAGCCCGTGCTCCTCGAGGCCGGCCTGCACGTCGAGCATCGCGCGCTTGATGATGTCCGCGGCCGAGCCCTGGATGGGGGCGTTGAGCGCGGCGCGCTCGGCCATGTCCCGCAGCTGACGGTTGTCCGAGCTGAGGTCCGGGAGGTAGCGGCGGCGCCCCTCGATCGTCGAGGTGTACCCGTCCTGTCGGGCCTGCGCGACGACGTCGCGCAGGTAGTCGCGCACGCCGCCGAAGCGGTCGAAGTAGCCCTTCATGAGGCCGCGCGCCTCGTCCACCGAGATCTTCAGCTGCTTGGACAGCCCGAAGGAGGACAGCCCGTAGGCCAGGCCGTAGCTCATCGCCTTCACCTTGGCGCGCTGCTCGGCGGTGACGTCGTCCGGGTCCACGCCGAACACCTGCGAGCCGACGAACGAGTGCAGGTCCTCGCCCTCGCGGAAGGCCTGGATCAGCCCCTCGTCCTCGGACAGGTGCGCCATGATGCGCATCTCGATCTGGGAGTAGTCGGCCGAGAGCAGCACGGCCTGCTCGCCGGCCACCTCGTCCGCCACGAACACCTCACGGATGCGGCGGCCCGCCTCGGTGCGCACCGGGATGTTCTGGAGGTTCGGGTGCAGCGAAGACAGCCGGCCCGTGGCGGCGGCGGTCTGCGAGTAGGTGGTGTGGATGCGGCCGTCCGGGGCGACGGTCTCGAGCAGCCCCTCCACGGTCTGCCGGAGCTTCGTGGCGTCACGGTGGGCCATCAGGTTCTCGAGGAACGGGTGCCGGGTCTGCTCGAGCAGGTCCTGCAGCGAGTCCACGTCCGTGGAGTAGCCGGTCTTCGTCTTGCGCGTGCGCGGCATGTTGAGCCGCTCGAACAGCACCTCCTGCAGCTGCTTGGGCGAGCCGAGGTTGACCTGCATCCCGCCGGTCTCCTCCGCGACGGACGCCCACGCGGACTCCTTGGCGGCGTCGGCGGCGTCGGTGAAGTCCTCGCGCAGGCCGGTCAGGGCGTCGACGTCGACGGCGATGCCGGTCAGCTCCATCCGGGCGAGCAGCCGCGAGAGCGGGATCTCGAGCTCCTGCAGCAGCCGCTGGGCCCCGCGGTCGAGCACCTGGGGCGTGAACTGGGTGGAGAGACGGCGCACCACCCAGGCGGCCCTCACGGCGTCCGCGGCGCGGTCCGCGCGTTCGGCGGCGGCCTGACCCCCGTCGAGGTCGAACGTCCCCTGCGCCCGCTGCTGCGCGGGCTCGCGCGGGGCGGTGAGGGGGGTGTGCAGATGCGCCTCCGCCAGCGCCTCGAGCGAGGTGTCCCGCCGGTCCGGCTGGATCAGGTAGGCCGAAAGCAGCACGTCGTCCACCACGCCGTCCAGGGCCGCGTCCCGGCCGAGCCCGTCCCCCTCGGTGGGCGCGGCCAGCGCCTTGAGCGTGCGCTTGAGGTCGTGCACGGCCTTGGCCAGTCCGCCCTCGCCCAGGGCCTCGCGCACGGCGGCCACCAGCGCCGGGTCCGGGGCGTCGCCGTCGAGGGTGACGTGCAGGCCCGCGTGCTCGCCCACCAGCGCGACGCCGACGGGCGTGCCGAACGTGCCGGGCACGGGCACCTTGCGGCGGGGCAGCAGGGCCGGGCCCTCGACGTCCACGTGGACGCCGAGCAGGTTGCCGGCCTCGGCGGCGAGGAAGGATCGCACGTCCTCGGCCGTCGTCGCCTCGGTGAACTCCGGGGCGGCCTCGACCTCGGGGGGCGGCGCGTCCTCGCCCACCCGCTCACCGAACACCTCGAACACGCGCTCCCGGATGCGGTTGAACTGCAACGCGTCGAACAGCTCCTCCACGGGCTCGCGCTCCGGCATCTCGAGCCGCATCGCCTCGAGCCCGATCGGCAGGTCGAGGTCGCGCACGAGGGCGTTGAGGCGGCGGTTGCGGCGCACGTCCTCGAGATGCTCGCGCAGCGCCTCCCCCTTCTTGCCCGTGATCTCGTGCGCGTGCGCGAGCACGCCGTCGAGGTCCCCGTACTGCTTCAGCCACTTCGCGGCGAACCCGGGGCCGACGCCGGGCACTCCGGGCAGGTTGTCCGCGGCCTCGCCGACGAGGGCCGCGAGCTCGGGGTACTGGGCGGGGGCGACCCCGTACTTGGCCATGACGGCGTCCGCATCCATCGGCGGGATGTCGGAGACGCCCTTCTTGGGGTAGAGCACGGTGGTGCGCTCGGAGATGAGCTGGAACGCGTCCCGGTCACCGGAGACGACGACGGCCTCCCACCCCGCCTCCTCGGCGCGCGCGGACAGCGTGGCCACGATGTCGTCGGCCTCGTAGCCCTCCAGCGTGAGCGTGGGGATGCCCAGGGCCTCCATGACCTTCACGGTCAGCTCGATCTGGCCCGCGAACTCCGCGGGCGTCTCGGAGCGGCCGGCCTTGTACTCACCGTACTCCTCGGAGCGGAACGTGGGCCCGGAGAGGTCGAACGCCACGGCCACGTGCGTGGGCCGCTGCTGCCGGATCATGGTCAGGAGCATGGCGGTGAAGCCGTACACGGCGTTTGTGTGCTGGCCCGTGTCCGTGGCGAAGTTCTCGGCGGGCAGCGCGTAGAACGCGCGGAACGCCATCGAGTGCCCGTCCAGGACCAGCAGCCGCTGCGGGGCCTCTGGGGTCGGATCTGCCGCCATGGGTGCTCACGTCTCCTCTCGGCGCGCGGCGCGGGGCGCGCCGGTCGCGTGTGCCAGCCTAGTGCTCATGAGTGAGCACACCGAGACCACCCCCGCCGCCTCCGAGCGCGTGTACCGCCCCGGCGTCACCCCCGAGCTGAGCCCCGCCGAGCTGGCGGCGGCCTGCGCCGAGGCCGGTCTGACGCCCGAGCTCGTCGCCGCGCTCGGCGGCGCGGCGATCAGCCCCCTGGCCCAGAAGATGGGCCTGCGCTTCCTCGAGCTCACGGCCGAGCGCGCCGTCGCCACCCTGCCCGTGGCAGGCAACGAGCAGCCCGTCGGGCTGCTGCACGGCGGCGCCCACCTCGTCCTCGCCGAGTCCCTGGGCTCGATGGCCGCGAAGATCCACGCCGGGCCGGACCGCAACGTCGTCGGGGTCGAGATCAGCGCCACGCACCACCGGGCCGTCCGCTCGGGCCTCGTGACCGGCACCGCGACCGCCGTCCACCTGGGCGGCACCCTCGTCACCCATGAGGTGGTGATGACGGACGGGCAGGGCCGGCGGCTCTCGACCGTGCGCATGACGAACATGCTCCTCGACGCGCGCTGAGGCACGCCGCCCGGGCGGGCCGGCCCGTGCCTCAGTCCATGTCCGGAAGGCGCGGGGCCGCTCGGCCACCCTCGCGGCCGGGGGTATCCTCGGCGAGCTCGTCGTAGTGCCCCGGATTCATGGGCACCCCAGTGAGGTAGGCCGAGCGGCCCAGGGCCATGGTGGCCACCGAGGCCGAGCCCAGCTGCAGCACCACGATCAGGGCCACCTTCACGAACGCGGCCACCCCCGGGGCCAGTAGCAGGGCGCCCACCACGATCAGGATCATCCCGACGCCGCCGGCGGTGCCCACGGCGGAGACGCGGGTGTAGGGGTCGGGGAACCGGATCAGACCGAGTCCCGCGGTGACGAACGCAAGGGCTCCGATCACCACGAGCACGGAGCCGGCGGCGGTCAGGACGACGTCCACGGGTGCGACCTCCTCAACGCTTGCCGCGCGTGAGCGCGCGGGCCAGGGACATGCCGGACAGGAAGGCCACGACCGCGGCGATCAGGACCAAGTCGAACGTCCACGGGTTGTCCGCCCGGACGCCGAACAGCACGAGCATCCCGAGCACGCTGAACGTGAGCAGGTCGCCCGAGACCGCGCGGTCCGCGTCGAGCGGGCCCACCACGATCCGGTACGCGGACACGAGCGCCGACACGGTCAGCAGCGCGATGGCCAGGTCGATCCCCACCAGGGACCAGTCGTAGGCGAAGGGCATCATGCCACCCCCGTCTTCCGCATCGCGTGGAGCATGCGCGCCTCCATGTCGTGGATCTCCGCGCGCAGGGCGTCGGCGTCGTCAGCGTACAGGCCGTGCACGTAGAGCAGGCGCCGCGCGTCCGGGTCACCGTCCTCGTCACCGACGGCGCCGGCACGCCGGGTGCCCAGCGTCAACGTGCCGGGCGTCAGGGTGATCAGCGCCGAGAGCAGGGTGACCTCGGCGTCCGTGCGGCAGTTGCTGCGCACGCGGGCGATGCCCGAGCGCGCCTGGACGCCGGGGGTGACGAGGTCCTTGATGACCGCCTTCGAAGAGGTCACCAGGGCCCACGCGTACCAGCACCAGAACACGAGCCACCGCCAAGGCCAGGACACGGCGGAGGCCGTGCCGGGCGCCAGGTCGACGGTCCCGTCGGCGGGGGCGACGGTGTGCATGGGGGCGTCTCCTTCCGGAGGCTGCGGGAGTGCGGTGCTCATGGGTTGAGCACCGCCTCGATGTACCTGCTGGGGTCCATCAGGCCCTGAGCCGCGAGGTCGGTGACGGTCCACAGGGCCTGACCGCCGAGCCCGAGGGCGAGGGTGGCCATAGCTAGGACGACGGCGGGGGCGGCCAGCCGGCCTGGGATGCGGGAGCGCGTGACGTCCTCGTCCGGATCCACGGTCACCGGCAGCACGCCCGTGGGCGGATCGAGGGTTTCCTGCGAGGCCCACGACTCGGTGCGCTCGTGGTCGGTGCTCGAGCCGCGGCCGGAGGGCGACGGCACGGAGCCCGCCCGGCCCACGATGGGCATGGCCGCGGTGGCCAGGCGCTCGCGGTGCCCGTGTGGGGCCGTCGGAGCGCCCCAGAACCAGGCGTCCCACACCCGCAGCAGAGCCCACAGGCTCACCAGGGAGGCGCCCAGCACCAGCGCAGCGGTGACACCGCGGCCGGCGTCCAGGCCGGCGCTGACGAGCATGAGCTTGCCCACGAACCCGGAGAAGGGCGGGATGCCGACCAGGGAGAGCAGGCCCACGAAGAAGGCGACGGCGATCAGCGGCTCGCGCCGGGCCAGGCCCTGCAGGTCCGCGAGACGGCCGGTGCCGTAGCGCACCTCGATCGCGCCGGCCGCCATCAGGAGGCAGCCCATCGCCACCATGTGGTGCACGAGGTAGAACAGGCCCGCCGCGAGACCCAGGCGCGTGGAGAGCCCGAGTCCGACGAGGATGCCGCCGATGCCGCTCACCATCTGCCACGACAACACGGCGCGCACACCGTGCTCACCGACCGAGGCGAGCGCACCCACCACGAGGGTGGCGAGGGACAGGACCAGGATGAGCGGCAGCAGACGCGCATCGCCGTCGTACATGACGGAGTAGATCCGGTAGAGCCCGTACACGGCGACCTTGGTGTGCAGGGCGGCGAAGAGGGCCGTCACCGCCGGGGAGGTCGAGGAGTACGCCCAGGCCAGCCAGCCGTGCAGCGGGGCCACCGAGGCCTTGATGGACAGTGCGAACAGCACCATGCCCGCGGCGATCGCGATGCGTGGGTCCGCCGCGGCGGACCCGGCGAGCATCGCGAGGTTCACCGAGCCGGTCAGCCCGTAGACGAAGCCGACGCCGACCAGGAGGATCGTGGAGGTTAGCAGGTTGAGGGTGACGTACAGCCGCGCCCCGTCCACTCGGCGCAGGGGCTCACGGCGGTTGGCGGAGAGGACGTAGAGGCCGTAGCTGGGCACCAACATGACCTCGATGAACACGAACAGGTTGAACAGGTCCGCCGTCAGCAGGGCGCCGTTGACTCCGCCGATGAGGATCAGGAGCAGCGGGGCGAAGAACTGGGAGTTAGCGACGCGGGAGCCGTAGGCGAACGCCGCGCCCACGATCGTGAGGGCGCTCGTGAGCACGAGCATCAGGGCGGACAGCATGTCCGCTGCGAAGCCGATCCCGATGCCCCCGGGCCAGCCGCCCAGCGAGGTGGCGAGCACGGACCCGTCGAGGGCGTGGACGCCCAGGGCCAGCCCGCCGGTGGTGACGAGTCCGAGCACCGCGAACAGGACTGCCCGGTGGAGGCGGGGACGCTCCCCCGCCAGCACGAGCAGACCGGCGGACAGCAGCGGGACGGCGGCGAAGAGGGGCAGCAGCTGGCCCAGCGGGACGGCGCTCATCGACGCACCTCCGGGCCCTGGCCGGCGTAGTGCTGCGCGATCCGGCCGGCCGCGGCGTGCCGCTCCTCGCGCGGGAAGCGTGCGTCGGCGGCGGCCTGCTCCAGGGAGTCGCGGGTCTCCCCCGGCGAGGCCACCGCGTCGTCCGCGCGCCCGGTGACGGCCAGCGCGAGCAGCAGCACGGTGATCGCGAAGGCGATCACGATAGCGGTCAGGACGAAGGCCTGCGGCAGGGCATCGGCCTGCACCTCGACGTCTGAGGTCCCCGCGAAGGGCAGCCCGCGGCGGTCGGTGCCGCCCGCGGCGATGATGGCCAGGTTGGCGGCGTGGCCCAGCAGGACCATGCCGAGGATCACGCGCAGCAACTCGCGCTTGGAGAACAGGTAGAACGCGCCGAAGGTCAGAAGTCCCACGGTAAGGGCGACGGTCATCGGGTGACCTCCTCTCGTGCAGTCGTGGTGGTCGGGGCCGAGGGATCGGAGGACGGGGCCGCCGGCGCGACGCCGGGGTCACGGCTCGAGGCGCGGAGCGGGTCCTCACCCGGCCGCTCGGGGCCGAGCAGGGAGAACGCGGCCACGATCAGGCCGATCACGGCCAGGTACACGCCCATGTCGAACGCGAGCGTGGTGGAGAGCCCGTAGTCCAGGACCTTCACTCCCGCGGCTCCGAGGAAGCCCTTGCCGGTGAGGTAACCGACGATCCCCGTCGCGGTGCCGACGGCGATGCCCGAGCCGATGAAGGCCAGGTACGGCCACCGCAACTCCGGGGCCGTGTCCGAGTCGGCGGCCAGGTAGAGCAGGGCGTAGCCGGCACCGGCGACCAGTGCGGCGATGAAGCCGCCGCCGGGCTCGTAGTGCCCGCGCAGCAGCAGGAACGCGGACAGCAGGATGATCAGCACGCCGAAGACACGGCCGAACACCCGGATGTGGACGAGGTTCTCGCGCACGTGGGCGAGTGGGGAGCGCATGTCCACGGCGGAGGGCTGTGGAGGCGTCGGCCGACGGTTGAGCAACAGGGCCGCGATGGTCAGCGCCGTCGCCCCGAGCACGGTCATCTCGCCCCACGTGTCCACGGCGCGGAAGTCCACGAGGATCACGTTCACCACGTTGGTCCCCCCAGCCTGGGCATAGCTCTGGGTCAGGTAGAAGTGGGCGATCTCCGACATGCTGGAGCGGCCGGTGAACGCGAGCACGCCCAGGGTCGCGGCGACGCCGGCGACGGAGGCGGCGAGGACCGCCTGCATCCTGCGCGGGGTCGGCTCGTCGCTGAAGCGGGCGGGCAGGCGGCGCAGCAGCAGCACCATGACGCACACCGTGAGCACCTCGACCATCAGCTGGGTCAGGGCCACGTCCACGGCGCCGAGGGTGAGGAACCACAGGGTCATGCCGAACCCTACGACGCCGACCACCACCATGGCGGCGATGCGCGTCTTGGCGCGGATGGTGGCGATCACGCCGGCACCCACCAGGACGACCAGCACCCAGTCGTGCCAGCGCGAGGGCTGGCCGACGACGGCGGGCAAATCCTCGATCGTGGCGACACCGGCCACGGCGAGGAGCCCCAGGACCAGGGCGGGGATGAGGAGGTGGGGATGAGGAGGTGGGGGCGGGGAGCCAGGGTGCCGGAGGCGCGCGAGACGACCGCGCCGACGCCGATCAGCCGGTGCCGAACCTCGTCCACCGCATCCAGGGCGGAGAACGGCAGGGCGGCGTGGGAGGCCACGCGCTCCACCGGGCGGCGCAAGGCCACCAGCAGCAGACCGAGCACGATGATGGCGGCGGAGACGAGCAGGGCCGTGTTCACGCCGTGCCACAGCGCCAGGTGCGCGTGCACCTCCGCGCCGGAGGCGGCCTCGGCCGCGTATGAGACGGGGGTGTCCAGCACACCGGGCAGCAGGCCCAGGGCCACGCCCGCGGCCGCGGCCAGCACGGGCACGCCCCAGAAGGTGGCAGGAGCCTCGTGGACCTCGTCCTCCCGGCCGGTCGGCCACGAATGGGCGGCCCCGTCCGGGCTTGGACCCCAGAGGCCCAGGGCGCCGAGCACGAGACGGCCGGAGTAGGCCACGGTGAACACGGAGGTCAGGGCGATGCCGGCGGTGACGAGGACGGGGAGCCATGCGGGACCGGGGGTCCCGAGAGCGGCCTCGACCAGGCCCTCCTTGGAGATGAAGCCGAACAGCGGCGGGATGCCCGCCATCGACAGGGCGGCGACGGCGATCGCCGTGCCGGTGACCGGCATGCGCACGTGGCGGGCCGCGAGCTCTCGCAGGTCGCGGGTGCCGGCCTCGTGGTCGACCACGCCGATCAGCATGAACAGCGCCGACTTGAACAGCGCGTGCGCCACGGTGTGCACGATCGCCGCGGTAAGCGCGACGGGGGTGCCGATGCCGATGGCGGTCACCAGCAGGCCCAACTGGCTCATCGTGGAGTAGGCCAGCAGACCTTTGAGGTCGTGGCGACGGATCGCGGAGACGGCGCCCAGCAGGGCCGTGATGAGGCCCGAGCCGATCAACAGCGCGGACCACACCGGGTTCCCGGCCAGGACCGGGCTGAACACCAGCAGCAGGAAGATGCCGGCCTTGACCATCGCCGCGGCGTGCAGGTAGGCGGAGACCGGGGAGATGGCCACCATGGAGTCCGGCAGCCACGCCTGGAACGGGAACTGGGCGGACTTGGTGAACGCGGCCACCGCCAGCAGGACGGCGACCGTGGTGGTGAAGCCCGCCTCGGACCACACGTCCGAGGCCAACACCCCGGACAGCGAGGCAGTGCCGGTCCGCACGGCCATGAGGGCGACGGCGGCCAGCAGCGCGAGGCCGCCGCCCACGGTCACGAGCAGGGTCCGGATCGCGGGGTCGCGGGCATGGTCCCCCGAGCGCCCGATGAGGAAGAAGGAGGTGAAGGAGGTGAACTCCCACGCAACGAAGAGGACCACGATGTTGTCGGCGAGCACCAGCAGCAGCATCGACGCCGCGAACGCGGTCATCAGCAGGTAGAAGGAGCCGGGTCGGCTCTCCGTGCGGTCCCGGCTGAGGTACCGGCTGGAGTAGGCGAGGATCGCGGCGCCGATGACGAGGACGATCATGGCGAACACCAGGGCCAGGCCGTTCAGCCGGAGGTCGAGGTCCACCCCGACCGCGGGGATCCACGGATGGTGCTCCGTCCGGACGTCGCCCGTCCACGCCGCGATCAGCACGCCGGCCGCGGCGAGCAGGGGTGCGGCCAGGACCCAGCCCGCATCCCTGCCCAGCACGCGGGAGGCCGGAACGGCCGCCACCACCGAGAGGAGGGTCAGCAGGAGACTGGTCAGGAGCACAGGACACCACTCAGCTCGGGTCGATCGGTCACGGACACGGCGCACACGACGGGTGGCCGCGCGCCGACGGTGCCCGAAGTGGGACTCGAACCCACACGCCTCTCGGCACCGCATTTTGAGTGCGGCGTGTCTACCGATTTCACCATTCGGGCAGTGCCGCCCGGAGGCGGGACTCGATCACCCTATCAGCGCCCCGACCCGGCGTCCCCGGCCTTCCGGCGGGCGGTCCCCGCCGCCGCGCCCGCGCCGCGCCCATGGCGCACGGTAGCCTGGTGGACCACCAGCGGCGCCACACCGACGCCGTCCCGGCCCGCACGAAGGAGCTGCCGTGTCCACGCTGACGCCTCCCGAGGAGACCGGCCTGCGGGCCGTCGTCGCCGAGGACGAGACCCTGATCCGCCTCGACCTGGTGGAGGTGCTCACCGGGGCGGGATACCGGGTGGTCGCCGAGGCCGGCGACGGCCGCGCCGCCGTCGAGGCCGTGCGCGAGCACCGCCCGGACATCGTGGTGATGGACGTGAAGATGCCCGTGATGGACGGCATCGCGGCCGCCGGCGAGATCGCCGGGGAACGGCTCGCCCCCGTGGTCATGCTGACCGCCTTCAGCCAGCGCGAGCTGGTGGAGCGCGCCCGGACGGCCGGGGCCATGGCCTACGTGGTCAAGCCCTTCACCGAGGCCGACCTGGTCCCCGCCATCGAACTGGCCGTGGCCCGCTTCGACGAGCTGCGCAGCCTCGAGGCCGAGGTGCGGGACCTGGGCGACCGCCTGGAGACCCGCAAGATCGTGGACCGGGCCAAGGCGCTGCTCCAGGAGCGGATGCGCCTGACCGAGGCCGAGTCCTTCCGCTGGATCCAGAAGACCTCCATGGACCGGCGCCTGACCATGCGGGAGGTCGCGCAGGCCGTCATCGACCAGGTCGGCTGAGCGGCGCCCGCGCGCTCGTCAGAGCGGGGAGCGGGCCGGCCAGAAGCCGACGGGCTCGCGCGTCTGCGGCGACGCCGCGGACGAGCCGCCCGCGGCGTCGTCGCCCACGCGGTGCACACGCAGCGTGTTCGTGGAGCCCACGGCCCCGGGAGGGGACCCGGCGGCGATCACCACGAGGTCGCCGTGCTCGGCGATGCCCTCCGACGTGAGCGACTGCTCGACCTGGAGGGTCATCTTGTCCGTGGAGTCCTGGAACGGGACCATCTTCGGGTAGACGCCCCACGTCAGGCACAGGATGTTGTGCGTGTGCTCGTGGTGGGTGAACGCGTAGATCGGCTGACGCGGCCGCAGGCGGCTGAGCCGACGGGCCGAGTCGCCGGACTCGGTGAACGTGGCGAGGAACGGGATCTCGAGCTGGTTCGCGACCTCGACGGCGGCCCGGGTGATCGCGCCGCCGCGCGTGCGGGGACGCGAGCCGAGCGGGTGGATGAGTTCGAGGCCGTGGGTCTCGGTGGACTCGATGATCCGGGCCATCGTCTGGACCGTCTCGACTGGATACGCGCCCACTGAGGTCTCGCCCGAGAGCATGACGGCGTCCGCGCCGTCGAGCACGGCGTTGGCGCAGTCCGAGGCCTCGGCGCGCGTCGGGCGCGGGCTGTCGATCATCGACTCGAGCACCTGGGTGGCCACGATGACCGGCTTCGCCCACCGGCGGGCGAGGTCCACCGCACGCTTCTGCACCACGGGCACGTCCTCGAGCGGCAGCTCCACACCGAGGTCGCCGCGGGCCACCATGATGGCGTCGAACGCGTCCACGATGGCCTCGAGGTTCTCCACCGCCTGGGGCTTCTCGATCTTGGCGATGACCGGGACCCGGCGCTCCTCCTCGTCCATGATCTCGTGCACCCGGTCCACGTCCGCGGCGTCCCGCACGAAGGACAGCGCCACCATGTCCACGCCGGTGCGCAGCGCCCAGCGCAGGTCCCGCTCGTCCTTCTCGGACAGGGCGGGCACGTTCACCGCCACGCCGGGCAGGTTGATCCCCTTGTTGTCCGAGACCATGCCCGGCACCTCGACCTCGGCCAGCACGTCCGTGTCCGTGACCTCGACGGCGCGCAGGCGCACCTTGCCGTCGTCCACCAGGAGCACGTCACCGGGGGCGACGTCCCCGGGCAGCCCCTTGTGGGTGGTGCCGACCAGCTCGCGGGTCCCGGGCACGTCCCGGGTGGTGATGGTGATCCGATCGCCCCTCTCGAGCAGATGCGGGCCGTCGGTGAAGCGGCCGAGGCGGATCTTGGGGCCCTGGAGGTCCGCGAAGATCGCGACCGGGCGCCGCTCCTCCACGCTGAGCCGGCGCACCCGCTCGAAGGAGGCCGCGTGCACCTCGTGGTCCCCGTGGCTCATGTTGAGGCGGACCACGTCCGCCCCCGCCCGGATGATCGAGCGGGTGGTCTCGTCGGAGTCGGTGGCGGGCCCGAAGGTGGCGATGATCTTGGCGTGTCGCATGCGACCCACGATAGGGGGCGGGCCCGCCCTCGGTGGAGGGCGGGCCCGCGTGGCGTCGGAAGATGAGACGGAGGACTCAGCCGAGGACGAGGCCGCGGTCGTCCGGGTCCACGGGGTGCGGCAGTCGGGACCAGCGCTCGAGCGACTCGTCGACCTCCTGCGCGCACGCACGCCCCTCGGCGATGGCCCAGACCACCAGGGAGGCGCCGCGCCCGGCGTCGCCGCACGCGAACACGCCCGGCTCGTCGGTCTCGTACCCGTCCTTCCGGGCCACGAGCCCGCGTGTCACGTGCACGCCGAGCTGCTGCGTGAGCAGCCCCTCCTCGATGCCGGTGAAGCCCAGCGCCAGCAGCACCAGGTCCGCCTGGACCTCGCGCTCGGTGCCCGCCTTGGGCCCGCGCGTGCCGTCCTCGCGGTACTCGGTCTCCGCCACGCGCAGGGCGCGCACGCGGCCGTGCTCGTCGCCGAGGAACTCGACCGTGGAGGCAAGGTGCGCGCGGGCGCCGCCCTCGGCGTCGGCCGTGGTCTGCCGGTGGACCTTGGGGATCGTGGGCCACGGCTGGTGGACGGGGCGCTCGACCGGCAGCTGCTGGCCGATCGCCAGCGTCGTCACGGACGCCGCCCCCTGGCGGTGCGCGGTGCCGATGCAGTCCGCGCCAGTGTCGCCGCCGCCGAGGATCACCACGTGGCGCCCCTCGGCGGAGATCTGGTCCGGGACCTCGTCGCCGGCGACCGCGCGGTTGGACTGCACGAGGTAGTCCATGGCGAGGTGGATCCCGTCGAGGCCGCGGCCGGGGACGGGCAGCTCGCGGGCCACGGGGGCGCCGGTCGCCACGATCACGGCGTCGAAGCGGGCCTTGAGCTGGTCCCAGGGCAGGTCGACGCCGATCTCCACGCCGGTGCGGAACCGGGTGCCCTCGGCCTCCATCTGCGCCAGGCGCCGGTCCAGGACGTCCTTCTCCAGCTTGAAGTCCGGGATGCCCAGCCGCAGCAGGCCGCCGAGGCGCTCGTCGCGCTCGTAGACCACCACGGTGAAGCCGGCGCGGGTGAGCTGCTGCGCCGCGGCCAGTCCCGCCGGGCCCGAGCCGACGACGGCCACGGTGTGGCCGTTCAGGCGGGCCGGCACGACCGGCTCGAGCCAGTCGTTGTCGAAGATCTGCTCCGCGATCGCCACCTCGGTCTGCTTGATGGTGACCGCGGGCTGGTTGATGCCCAGGGTGCAGGAGTCCTCGCACGGGGCGGGGCAGATCCGCCCGGTGACCTCGGGGAAGTTGTTGGTCGAGTGCAGTCGCGCGGCGGCCTCGGCCCAGCGTCCCCGCCGGACCAGGTCGTTCCACTCCGGGATGAGGTTGCCCAGCGGGCACCCGGAGTGGCAGAACGGGATGCCGCAGTCCATGCACCGGCCGGCCTGGGTGCGCACGATCGCCTCGTCCTGGCGGACGTACACGTCCTTGAAGTCCATGATGCGCACCGGCACCGGACGCGTGGGGCGCTCGACGCGCTCCCGGTTCTTCAGGAATCCGCGCGGATCAGCCACGGGTCACCTCCAGCAGTCGGTCCCAGACGGCCTCCCCGTCCGGGTCGAGTCCCTCGGCCGTCGCGGCCTGACGGGTGCGCAGCACGAGGTCGTACTGCCGGGGCAGGACGGTCGTGAAGCGGTCCCACGCGGCGTCGGCGGCGTCCCCGCCGGCCCGCAGGTCGGCGAGCAGCGCGGCGGCGACGGCGGAGCCCGTCTCCGCGCGGTGCAGCTCCAGCAGCTCGGCGATCCGCAGCCGGTCCTGCGCGGACGGCGCCTCGAGGATCAGGGCGTCCTCGCGGACGGCGAGTGGGTTCAGGTCCTCCCGGTCCAGGTCCAGCACCCAGGCCCGCCCGCCGGACATGCCGGCGGCGAGGTTGCGGCCGGTCTCGCCGAGGATCAGCGCCTCACCGCCGGTCATGTACTCCAGGCCGTGGTCGCCGATGCCCTCGGCCACCGCGGTGGCGCCGGAGTTGCGCACGAGGAACCGCTCCCCCACGCGGCCGCGCAGGAACAGCTGGCCCGAGGTGGCGCCGTAGCCGATCACGTTGCCGGCCACGGTGTTCTCCTCGGCCACGAACGGGGCCTCGGCGTCGGGGCGGACGATCACGCGTCCCCCCGACAGGCCCTTGCCGACGTAGTCGTTGGCGTCGCCCGAGAGCCGCAGGGTGACGCCGGCGGGCAGGAAGGCGCCGAGGGACTGGCCGGCCTCGCCCGTCAGGCGCACGGTGATCGTGTCGTCGTCCAGCTCGTCGGCGAGCCGCGTGCTCGTGACGTGGTAGCCCAGCAGCGTGCCCACGGACCGGTCCGTGTTCACGACGGCCTCGTCCATCACGACGGGCGTGCCCGTCGTGAGCGTGTCCCCCAGCCGGGCGATGAACCGGTGGTCGATGTGGGAGGCGAGGTCGTGGTCCTGCTCGGTGGTGCGGCGCATGGGCGCGTCCTCGTGGCCCGGACGCCGGCCGACGGAGGGGTCCGCGAGGATGCCCGAGAGGTCCAGGCCCTCGGACTTCCAGTGGTGCAGGGCCGCGTCCACGTCGAGCAGCTCGCGGTGGCCGATCGCCTCGTCGAGCGTGCGGAAGCCCAGCTGCGAGAGCAGCTCGCGGACCTCCTGCGCGATGAACTCGAAGAAGTTGACGACGAACTCGGGCTTGCCCGTGAAGCGCGCGCGCAGCTCGGGGTTCTGGGTGGCCACGCCCACGGGGCACGTGTCCAGGTGGCACACGCGCATCATGATGCAGCCGGAGACCACGAGCGGGGCGGTCGCGAAGCCGAACTCCTCGGCCCCGAGCAGTGCGGCGATCACGACGTCCCGGCCGGTCTTGAGCTGCCCGTCCACCTGGACGGTGACGCGCTCGCGCAGGCCGTTGAGCATGAGCGTCTGCTGCGCCTCGGCCAGGCCGATCTCCCACGGGGTGCCCGCGTGCTTGAGGGAGTTCAGCGGGGAGGCGCCCGTTCCGCCGTCGTGGCCGGAGATGAGCACGACGTCGGCGCGCGCCTTGGCGACGCCCGCGGCCACCGTGCCCACGCCGGACTCGGAGACGAGCTTGACGTGGACCCGCGCGGTCGGGTTGGCCCGCTTGAGGTCGTGGATCAGCTGCGCCAGGTCCTCGATCGAGTAGATGTCGTGGTGCGGCGGCGGGGACACCAGGGAGACGCCCGGGGTCGAGTGCCGCGTGCGGGCGACCCACGGGTACACCTTGGTCCCCATCAGCTGGCCGCCCTCGCCGGGTTTGGCGCCCTGGGCCATCTTGATCTGCAGGTCGGTCGCGGTGGCCAGGTACAGGCTGGTGACGCCGAACCGGCCCGAGGCGATCTGCTTGATCTTCGAGCGGCGCTCCGGGTCCAGCAGGCGCTCGGGGTCCTCGCCGCCCTCGCCCGAGTTCGAGCGGGCGCCGAGGCGGTTCATGGCGATCGCGAGGGTCTCGTGCGCCTCCTGCGAGATGGAGCCGTAGGACATCGCGCCGGTGGAGAAGCGGCGCACGATCGACTCGACGGGCTCCACCTCGGAGACGGGCACCGGCGGCCGCTCGCCCGTACGCAGGCGCATGAGCCCGCGCAGGGTCATGAGCTCCTCCGCCTGGTCGTCCACGCGACGCGTGTAGTCCTTGAAGACGTCGTAGCGCCGCTCCCGCGTGGAGTGCTGGAGGCGGAACACGGTCTCGGGGTTGAACAGGTGCGGCGCGCCCTCGCGCCGCCACTGGTACTCGCCGCCCACCTCGAGCTCGCGGTACGGGTTGATGTCGTTGCCGTCCGGCGGATACGCGAACTCGTGGCGCGCCTGGATCTCGGCGGCGACGACGTCGATGCCCACGCCGTCGAGCGGGCTCGTGGTCCCCACGAAGTAGCGGTCCACGAAGCGCCGGGACAGGCCGAGCGCCTCGAACGTCTGGGCGCCGGTGTAGGAGGCGACCGTGGAGATGCCCATTTTGGACATGATCTTCTGGACGCCCTTGCCGAGCGCCTTGATCAGGTTCGCCACGGCCTGCTCGGCGGTGACGCCCGAGACCTCCCCCGTGCGCACGAGCTCCTCGGCGGACTCCATGGCCAGGTACGGGTTGACCGCGGAGGCCCCGTAGCCGAGCAGGACGGCCACATGGTGGACCTCGCGCACGTCGCCCGCCTCGACGATCAGCGAGCTCTTGGTGCGGTTGGCCGAGGCCAGCAGGTGGTGGTGCACGGCGGAGGTCAGCAGCAGGGACGGGATCGGCGCCCACTGGGCGGTGGCGCCGCGGTCGGACAGCACCACGTACTCCACGCCGCGGTTGACGGCGGCCGAGACCTGCTCGCAGATCGCCTTCAGCTGGGCGCGGAGCTCCTCGACGCCTCCGGCCACCCGGTACACGCCGTTCACCTTGAGGGTCAGGCGGGTGCCGTCGGCGTCGCGCAGGTGCTGGATGCGGGCCAGCTGGTCGTTGTCGATCACGGGGAACGGGACGTCGACCTGGCGGGTGCGCACCTGCTCGAGGGAGAGCACGTTGCCCTGCGGGCCGATCGCGGTGCGCATCGAGGTCACCTGCTCCTCGCGGATCGCGTCGAGCGGCGGGTTCGTCACCTGGGCGAAGGACTGCACGAAGTAGTCGAAGAGCAGCCGGGGCCGCTTGGCGAGGACGGCGATGGGCGTGTCCGTGCCCATCGCACCGAGCGGCTCGGCGCCCGTCTGGGCCATCGGCCCGACGAGGATGCGCAGCTCCTCCGAGGTGTACCCGAAGATGCGCTGACGCTGCAGGATCGACTCGGAGGTGTGGCGGACGTGCTCGCGCTCGGGGAGCGACTCCAGGTCCAGGAGGTTCTGGCGCACCCAGTCCTCCCACGGCTGGGCGGAGGCGACCTCGGCCTTGATCTCGTCGTCGCCGATGATCCGGCCCTGCTCGGTGTCCACGAGGAACATGCGCCCCGGGGCCACGCGCCCCTTGCGCACCACCGCCGAGGGCTCGATCGGCACGACGCCGACCTCGGAGGCCAGGACGACGAGGCCGTCGTCGGTGACCCACCAGCGGGCGGGGCGCAGGCCGTTGCGGTCCAGCACGGCGCCCACCTGGGTGCCGTCGGAGAAGGCGACGGCGGCCGGTCCGTCCCAGGGCTCCATGAGCATGGAGTGGTACTGGTAGAAGGCGCGGCGGGCCGGGTCCATGGTCGCGTGGTTCTCCCACGCCTCCGGGATAATCATCATGATCGCCTGGGTGAGCGGGCGCCCGGAGAGCATGAGCAGCTCCGCGACCTCGTCGAAGGAGGCCGAGTCCGAGCCGATGGGGCTGATCAGCGGGAACAGGTCCTCGGGGACCTCGCCGAGCATCGGGTGCTTGAGCTGGCCCTGACGGGCGCGCATCCAGTTGCGGTTGCCCTTGACCGTGTTGATCTCGCCGTTGTGCGCGATGGTGCGGAACGGCTGGGCCAGCGGCCACGAGGGGAACGTGTTGGTGGAGAACCGCGAGTGGACCACGCCCAGCCGGGTGGTGAACCGCTCGTCGGAGAGGTCCGGGTAGAACGGCTCCAGCTGGGCCGTCGTCAGCATGCCCTTGTAGACGATCGTCTGGGACGAGAGCGAGGGGAAATAGACGCCGGCGCGGGACTGGGCGCGGCGGCGCACCCGCCACGCCCGCACGTCCAGCGACTGCCCCGGCTCGGTGCCGTCCTGACCGTCCGCCAGGGACAGGAACAGCTGCTCGAACGCGGGCATGGCCGCCCGGGAGCCGACGCCCAGGGCCGAGGGGTCGGTGGGCACCTCGCGCCACGCCAGGACCTGCAGCCCCTCCTCCTCGGCCAGCCGCTCGACGGCCTCCTTCGCCTCGGCGCGCTCGCCGTCGACGGGCGGCAGGAAGGCGGTGCCGGCGACGTACTCGCCCACGGGGGGCAGCTCGGCGTCGACGACGGCACGGAACAGCTCGTCGGGGATCTGGGTCAGCAGGCCGGCGCCGTCGCCGGTGCCCTCGTCGGCGCCCACCGCCCCGCGGTGCTCGAGCGCGCGCAGGGCGGTCAGCGCGTGCTGGACGATGTCGTGGCCCGGGGTGCCCCGCAGGGTGGCGATGACGGCGAGGCCGCAGTTCTCGGTCTCCCGGGACGGGTCGTAGAGGCCCTGGGCGGCGGGGACGTCCGCATAGCGGACGAAGGGATCCACCGGTCCCCCCGCGCGGGGGGCCGAGGCGGGCGAGGATGCCACGGGCATGGTGCCGTCCTTTCCGGAGAGCAGGGGCTCGGACGGGGACGGCGCTGGCCCCGACGCTCGGGGCCGACGGCCCCGAGGTGGAAGAGACGCTACCGGGCGCGACGTCCCACTGTGCGGAACCGGACGTTCTGTGACACGCCGAATGTCCACCATGTGGGACACCGGGGCCCCGGGCGCCCCTCGCGGGCGCGCCGGGGAGCGGGTCAGCGCCGGACGGCGTCGTCCTCCGCCGCGCCCACGGCGTGGGACCCGGAGCGGCCCGCGGCGACGGCGGCGCCGTCGTCGCCCTCGGGGGCGTGCCCGGCGCGCCACACGCTCTGGTGGGCGTGGGGGCCGGCGGCCGCGCCGCGATGGCGCAGCAGGATCCCGACGATGAACGCGAGGGCGATGACGAACACCAGCAGGGACGTCCACACGTTGAGCCGCTGGGTGACGCCGAAGAGCGTGACCATCTCGGCGTCGTCGATGCGCAGCATCTCGATCCACGTGCGGCCCGCGGTGTACCAGGCGACGTAGGACCACAGCATGAGGCCGTGGCGCAGGTGCAGCGCGCGGTCCACGAGGAGCAGCAGCGCGACCCCGGCCAGGTTCCACAGGCACTCGTAGAGGAACGTGGGGTGGAACAGCGTGTCCGGGGCGTAGCCGGCCGGGAAGTTCGGGCTGGCCGGGTCGACCTCGAGCCCCCAGGGCAGGGTCGTCGGGCCGCCGAAGAGCTCCTGGTTGAACCAGTTGCCCCACCGGCCGATGGCCTGGGCCAGCAGGATGCCCGGCGCGACGACGTCGCCGAAGGCCGTCAGCCGCAGCCCGTAGCGGCGGCACGCGATCCACGCGCCCACGGCGCCGAGGGCGATCGCGCCCCAGATGCCCAGTCCACCGTTCCACACGTACAGGATCTGGATCGGGTCGCCCGTGCCGTCGAAGCCGGGCCCGAAGTACCGGTCCGGTGAGGAGAACACGTGGTAGAGCCGACCGCCCACGAAGCCGAACGGGATGGCCCACAGGGCGATGTCGAGCACACGGTCCTCGGGGCCGCCGCGGGCGCGCCACCGACGCTCGGCGAGCCACAGCGCCAGGACGATGCCCAGGATGATGCTCAGCGCGTACGCGTGGATCTTCACCGGGCCGATCTCGAAGCCGTCCCAGGTGGGGGCGGGGAACGCGGCCAGGGGTGCGAGGCCAGGGGTGCGAGGGCGGCGGGGGACGCCAGGGAGGCCAGGGCGGTCATGCTCAGCCCTCCCGGACGGCGCCGGCGGCCAGCTCGCGGGCGAGGGCGCCGACGGCCTGCGGCCCGCCGTCCGTCAGCGCGCGCACCAGGGCCGTGCCGACGATCGCGCCGTCGGCGTAGGCGCCGATCTCGCGGACGTGCGCGGCCTGGGAGACGCCGAGGCCGACGCACACGTGCTCCGCCCCGGCATCCTGGGCCCGGCGGACCACGGTCTCGGCGACGGTGGACACCGCGTCGCGGGTGCCGGTGACGCCCATGACCGACACCGCGTACACGAAGCCGCGGGAGGAGTCGACGGTGAGGCGCACCCGCTCGTCCGTGGACGAGGGCGCGGTGAGGAACACGCGGTCCAGGCCGTGACGGTCCGCGGCCTCCATCCAGGCACCGGCCTCCTCGGGCACGAGGTCAGGGGTGACGAGACCGGCGCCCCCGGCCTCGGCGAGACGGCGCGCGAACTCGTCGACGCCCATGCGGTCCACCAGGTTCCAGTACGTCATCACCAGCACCGCGGCGTCGGTGCGCTCCGTCACCCGTCGGATGATGTCGAAGACGTCGGCCACGCGGAAACCGGCCTGCAGCGCCGCCTGGGTCGCGGCCTGGATCACGGGGCCGTCCATCACGGGGTCCGTGTAGGGCAGGCCCAGCTCGATGACGTCGGCGCCGTTCTCCGCGGCGGCGACGACGGCCTCGACGCACTCGTCCACGGACGGGTAGCCGGCCGGCAGGAAGGCGACGAGGCCGGTGCGGCCGGCCGCCTTCGCGGCGTCCAGGGCCGCGGCGGTCTTGGAGTGCACGGTCATGCCGGTCACTGCTCCTCTCCGGGGGTCATCTCCTCGAGCGGGTCCTTCTCCTCCGCGGCCGTGCCGAGGCCGAACCAGGCCGCCGCGGTGGCGACGTCCTTGTCCCCGCGGCCGGAGAGGTTCACGATGATGATCCGCTCCTGACCCTCCGGGGCGTCGGGCCCCACGAGGCCCTCGTCCGCCCAGCGGCGGGCCAGGCGCAGCGCGCCGGCCAGGGCGTGGGCCGACTCGATGGCGGGCGTGATGCCCTCGGTGCGCGTGAGCCGGAGGAAGGCGTCCATGCACTCGGTGTCCGAGACCGGCTCGTAGGCGGCGCGGCCCGTGTCGTGCAGGAAGGCGTGCTCCGGGCCGACGGCCGGGTAGTCCAGGCCGGCGGAGATCGAGTGGGAGTCGATGGTCTGCCCGTCCTCGTCCTGCATCAGATACGTGCGGGCGCCGTGCAGCACGCCGGTGCGTCCGAGCGTGATGGACGCGGCGTGGCGGCCGGTCTCCAGGCCCTCGCCGCCGGCCTCGAAGCCGTAGAGCTCCACCCCAGGGTCGTCGAGGAAGCCGTGGAACAGGCCCATCGCGTTGGACCCGCCGCCCACGCACGCCGCGACGGCATCCGGCAGGCGGCCGGCCTGCGCCAGGATCTGCTCGCGGGCCTCTTCGCCGATCACGGAGTGGAAGTAGCGCACCATGGCGGGGAACGGGTGCGGGCCCGTGACCGTGCCCATCAGGTAATGCGTGGTGTCCACGGAGGCGACCCAGTCCCGCAGGGCCTCGTTGATCGCGTCCTTAAGGGTGCGGGCGCCGATCGCCACGGGGATCACCTCAGCGCCGAGCATCTGCATGCGGGCCACGTTCAGGGCCTGGCGGCGGGTGTCCTCCTCCCCCATGTACACGGTGCACTCCATGCCGAACAGCGCGGCCGCCGTCGCCGTGGCCACGCCGTGCTGGCCGGCGCCGGTCTCCGCGATCAGACGCGTCTTGCCCATGCGGCGGGCGAGCAGCGCCTGGCCGATCACGTTGTTGATCTTGTGCGAGCCGGTGTGGTTGAGGTCCTCGCGTTTGAGGAAGATGCGCACGCCGGGGGTGCCCGCGGCGAACCGCGGCACCTCGCTCAGCAGGGAGGGCCGGTTCACGTAGTCCCGGAACAGGGTCTGCAGCTCGGCCTCGAAGGCGGGGTCCTGCCGCGCCTCCTCGTAGGTGCGGGTGAGCTCCTGCAGCGCGGCCATGAGGGACTCGGGCATCCACTGCCCGCCGTAGTCGCCGAAGTAGGGCCCGGCCTGACCCTGATAGGGCCCCTCGAACTCGATCGCGGGCTCGGTGCTCGGACGGTCGGTGCTCATGGCGACCACGCTCCTCGGGTCTGGTTCGGTCAGCGGACGGTGAGGGACGCGGCGCGGAACGCGCGCAGCGCCTCCTCGGGGGCGTCGTGGCGCACGAGGGCCTCGCCCACGAGCACGACGTCGGCGCCCGCGGCGGCGTAGGCCTTGATCTGCGCCTCGGACTCGACGCCCGACTCGGCGACCCGGACGACGTCCTCGGGCAGCCCGTCGGCCAGCGCGGCGTAGCGGGCCGGGTCGACGTCCAGGGTCTTGAGGTTGCGCACGTTGACGCCGAGGATGCGGGCGCCGGCGGCGACGCCGCGCTCGATCTCCTCGGGCGTGTGGGCCTCCACGAGGGCGTGCATGCCCAGGGACTCGGTGAGCTGCAGGAAGCCGGCCAGCTCGGCGTCATCGAGGGCGGCCACGATCAGCAGGACCAGGTCGGCCCCGTGGGCGCGGGCCTCGTGGATCTGGTACTCGGTGACGGTGAAGTCCTTGCGCAGGACCGGCAGATCGACGGCGGCGCGCACGGCGTCCAGGTCGGCCAGGCTGCCGCCGAAGCGGCGGGCCTCGGTGAGCACGGAGACGGCGCTGGCGCCGCCGCGCTCGTACGCGCGGGCCAGGGTGGCCGGCTCGGGGATCTCGGCGAGCGCGCCCTTGGAGGGGCTCGCCCGCTTCACCTCGGAGATCACCCGGATCCCCGCGGGGTCGGTGCGTCCGCCGAGCAGGGCCGCGTGGGCGTCGCGCGGCACGGGGGCGGCGGCCACTAGCTCGGCCAGGCGCGCCTCGGGCAGGGCACGGCGACGTGGCTCGAGGTCCTCGCGGACGCCGTCGATGATCTCCTGGAGGACGGACACGCGGATCAGTGACCGTGCTGGCCGCGACCCGCGCGGGCCTTGCCGGCGACGATGCCCACGACGACGCCCACGGCCATCAGGGCCAGGCCGATCCACACGACGACGCTCCAGTCGGCGAGCAGGCCGACGCAGCCGGCCACGAAGCCGACGAGCACGAGCGCCACCATGGCCCACGCGCCGGGCGAGTTGCCGTGGCCGGGCAGCTCGAGGTGGGTCGGGTCGTTGAGCACCAGGCCGTCCTCGGTGACGACGACGTCCTCGACGGCGCCGCGGCGGGCGGCGCGACGGGTGGTGGGCTCGGTGTGCGCGGTGTTCGCGGTGTGGCTCATGGCTGTCCCTCACTGGTGCGTGGTGTACATGACGACTGTCCCTCATTGTGCCATGCGGGCACGGGGCCGGGCCCGCGTGACCCGGGACGACCCGGGCGGTGCGGGGCGGTCCGAGAGACGGGCACTCACGTGGGGTCGTTGCCGCGGGACAGCTCGTCCCACGCGTCCATCTGGTCCACGCGCCGGCGCTGGGCCGCCTCGCGGGCGGACTGCGCGGGCTGCTCCCCGGCGGCGGCCGGGCCGGGCTCGGAGGCCGCAGGCGCCTTCTCGTAGCGCCGGGACGAACGCCAGCCACGGCCCGCCAGTGCCGCCACGACGCCGCACAGCGCCGCGAGGACGCCGCCGGCCGCCGCGACCCACGGCCACGCCGTCACGGCGTAGTCCTGCGCGAGCGCAGTGGTCCCGGTCGCGTCGGCGACCGCGGCGGCCGCCGTCGTCGCCGGATCCAGGGCGGCGGTGACCGAGGTCGAGGCGATCACGACCCCGGCCAGCGCCATGAGCACGCCGACGATCACGGCGCCGAGGCGCCGGGCGGTGGTCAGGGCGAGGGCACCGGCCATCACGACCAGGGCCATGGCGGTGGCGACGGGCGCGGCGGCGCCGCCCGACGTCGTCGCCTCGGAGGCGATCCCGCCGGACAGGCCCGTGGCGGTCACCCAGGTGCGGCCCGCCGTGAGCAGCACGAGCGCGCCGGCGGCCAGCGCGGCGAGGACCACGGTGCGGCGGCGCATCACGCCTGCCCCAGCTCGCCCGCGGTCAGCACGGACCGCAGCGGCGCCGTCGCCTTGGTGACGGTCTCGGCGGTCTCGGCGTCGGGATCGGAGTCGGCGACGATGCCGGCGCCGGCCTGCACATGTGCCTGGCCGCGGTGCAGCGTGGCCGAGCGGATGTTGATCGCCATGTCCATGTTGCCCGCCAGGTCGAAGTAGCCGACGACGCCGCCGTAGGGCCCGCGCTCGGTCGGCTCCCACTCGTCCAGCAGCTGCAGGGCGCGGGGCTTCGGGGCACCGGACAGCGTGCCGGCGGGGAAGGCGGCGCGGAGGACGTCGAGCGCGTCGACGTCGTCGCGCATGCGGCCCTCCACATGCGAGACCAGGTGGAGGATGTGGCTGAACGCCTCGAGCTCCATGAACTGGGTGACCTCGACGGTGCCGGGGCGGCACACGCGCGAGAGGTCGTTGCGGGAGAGGTCCACGAGCATGAGGTGCTCGGCCCGCTCCTTCTCGTCCTCCACCAGGTCCTTGCCGAGGAGGCGGTCGTCCTCCTCGGTGGCCCCGCGCGGCCGTGAGCCGGCGATCGGATGGGTGACCACGCGGCGGTCCCGCACGGTGACGAGCGCCTCGGGCGAGGAGCCCACGATCTCGTACGGCTCCCCGTCCGGGGTCTCGAAGGAGAAGAGGTACATGTAGGGGCTCGGGTTCACCATGCG
Source organism: Micrococcus sp. KRD096 (assembly GCF_017168495.1). Taxonomy (NCBI): domain Bacteria; kingdom Bacillati; phylum Actinomycetota; class Actinomycetes; order Micrococcales; family Micrococcaceae; genus Micrococcus; species Micrococcus sp. KRD096. The sequence goes on from NZ_JABFAY010000018.1 coordinate 140,867, forward strand.
CAGGACGCGGTACACGTCCAGACCGGCGGCGTCCGTGGTGACCGAGAGGCGGCGGGAGACGACGGCCTGGAACACCTCGCCGTCGCGGATCGCCCGCTGGGCCTTCGCGACGGCCTCGCGGAAGCCTTCGGCGCCCCACCGGTCCTCGGCCTGGGCGGCGACCTCGTCCGCGTCCGCCTCGAGCCAGCGACGCGGGACGTCGCTGACCGGGTCCGCTGCCGGGGCGGCCAGGCGCTGGACCATGGCGTCCAGTCGGGCGAGCGCGTCGTCGTAGGCGCGGTCCGCGCCGGTGGCCAGGCCGTTGCCGTTCACCGCGTTGGCGATCAGCGTCACGGTGCCGTCCAGGGCATCGTGCACGGCCAGGTCGGTGACGAGGTTCATCGCGAGGTCGGGCAGGCCGAGGTGGTCCTCGGGCGGGTGCGGCAGGCGCTCCCACGCGCGGACCGTGTTCCAGCCCAGGAAGCCGGCCATGCCGGAGACGAGGTGCGGCAGAACGCCTCCGACCTCGGCGCGCACGTCCGTGCGCAGCAGGCGCAGGCATGCCGCGAGCACGTCCAGGGCGCGGCCCTGCGTGGGCAGCCCCTCGGGCGGGGTGCCCTGCCAGTGCGCCTCGCCGTCCCGCGAGGTCAGGGTGACGGATGAGCCGGCCCCGATGAAGCTGTACCGGGACCACGCCGCGCCCGGGGTGGCGGACTCCATCAGGAAGGTGCCGGGGCGGGAGCCGGCCAGGCGCCGATGGATCGCCAGCGGCGTGAGGCCGTCCGCCAGCACCGTGCGGACCACGGGGATCACGCGGGCGGTGTCCGCCAGACGCAGGAACTCCGCACGGGAGGGAGTGGTGGCGGCGGTCATCGGGCGGCCTCCTCGGGGTCGACGGCGGCCGCCGGCATGACGATCTCGCGGCCGGTGAAGCAGGTGCGGGTGCCCGTGTGGCAGGCGGGGCCGGTCTGGTCCACGGTGAGCAGCAGGGTGTCGCCGTCGCAGTCCGCGTGGACCGCGCGCACCCGCTGCAGGTGGCCCGAGGTCTCCCCCTTGCGCCACAGCTCGCCGCGCGAGCGGGACCAGTAGGTGGCCCAGCCGGTCTCGAGCGTCGCGCGCAGGGACTCCTCGTTCATCCACGCCATCATGAGCACCTCGCCGGTGCCCTCCTGCTGGGCGATGGCGGGCACCAGGCCCCGGTCGTCGAAGGTCACGGTGGCCACGAGGTCGTCGGGCGGGGAGATGCTCATGGAGGTCCAGTCTAGGGAGCCGGAGATGGGCGTGGCCGACGGGGTCAGCGGACGGTGTGCCCCGCCTGCCGCAGGGCGTCCTTGACGCGGGCGAGCATGTCGTCCGGGCCGAAGTGGAACAGGGAGGCGGCGAGCACCGCGTCCGCACCGGCCGCGACGGCGGGCGGGAAGTGCTCGGGCTCGCCGGCGCCGCCGGAGGCGATCAGCGGCACCCGCGTCACGGCGCGCACGTCCCGGATCATCTCCAGGTCGAAGCCCTCGCGGGTGCCGTCCGCGTCGATCGAGTTGAGCAGGATCTCCCCCACCCCGCGCTCGGAGGCCTCCCGGCACCAGGCGACGGTGTCGATGCCGGTGCCCCGGCGGCCGCCGTGGGTGGTGACCTCATAGCCGGAAGCGCATCCCGGGTCCTCCGTGCGCCGGGCGTCGAGGGAGAGCACGAGGACCTGGGACCCGAAGCGCCGGGTGATCTCCGTGATCACCTCGGGCCGGGCCACGGCCGCGGTGTTGACGGAGACCTTGTCCGCCCCCGTGCGCAGCAGCCGGTCCACGTCCTCGACGGTGCGCACGCCGCCGCCCACGGTCAGCGGGATGAAGACCTCCTCTGCCGTGCGGGTCACGACGTCGTAGGTCGTGGCGCGGTCCGAGGTGGAGGCGGTGACGTCGAGGAACGTGATCTCGTCGGCGCCCGCGGCGTTGTAGCGGCGAGCGAGCTCGACCGGGTCGCCCGCGTCCCTCAGGTTCTCGAAGTTCACGCCCTTGACCACGCGCCCGGCGTCCACGTCCAGGCAGGGGATGACACGCACGGCGAGGCTCACGTCGGCTCCTTCGTCTCGGGGGGCTCGGGCGGGACGGCGCGGGCCGTCAGAGGCGGATCGCGTGGATCGCGGAGATCAGGATGCCGCGGGCGCCCAGGGCGTACAGCTCGTCCATGACGCGGTTGGCGTCCGGCTTGCGGACCATGGAGCGCACGGCGACCATCGTCTCGTCCCGCAGCGGTGAGACCGTCGGTGACTCCAGCCCCGGGGTGACCGCGGTGGCCGCCTCCAGCAGGTCACGGCGGATGTCGTAGTCGATCATGACCCAGCGGCGGGCCACGAGCACGCCCTTGAGGCGGCGCAGCAACACGTCGAGGCCCTCGGGGCGCTCCCCTGCGCGGCCGATCAGCACGGCCTCCGAGTCGAGGATGGGCTCGCCGAAGACCTCCATGCCGGCGGCGCGCAGAGTGCTGCCGGTCTCCACGACGTCGGCGATCGCGTCCGCCACGCCGAGCTTGACGGAGGACTCCACGGCGCCGTCGAGGTGGACCACCGTGGCGTCCAGGCCGGTGCGGGCCAGGTAGTCGGAGAGCAGGCCGTCGTAGCTCGTGGCGATGCGCTTGCCGGCGAGCTGCTCGGCGGAGGTGAAGGAGCCGACGGGGGCAGCGAGACGGAACACGGAGCGGCCGAAGCCGAGCGCCATGATCTCCTCGGCGGTGTCCCCCACCTGCGCGTCGCAGAACAGGTCGCGGCCGGTCAGGCCGACGTCGAGGGTGCCCTGGCCGACGTAGACGGCGATGTCCCGGGGACGCAGGTAGAAGAACTCGACGTTGTTCTCGGGGTCCACGAGGACGAGCTCGCGGGAGTCCCGGCGTTGCCGGTAGCCGGCCTCGGTCAGGATCTCGCGGGCGGACTCGGACAGGGCGCCCTTGTTGGGCACGGCGATGCGCAGCACGCGTCGGTCTCCTCGGGGTG
>NZ_JABFAY010000018.1:143925-159353 GCF_017168495.1 Micrococcus sp. KRD096
GTGCTCGCAGACTCAGGTCGGGCTCAAGCTGCTTCTCGTTCATGCGGTGATCCTTTCGAAGATGAGGCCGGCCAGGTCGGCGTAGGCGGAGGCGACGGGTTCGCGCTTCTCATAGTGGCCCAGCCAGTCGCAGGCCAGACGTGCACCGGGGACGATGGAGCGGGCCGGCACCAGGGGGGTGAGCAGCAGCCCGGTCTCGCGCAGCTCCCAGCAGGGCCATGGACTGTTTGAACGCGGCCACGCTGCGGCAGGCTCCGTGCACCCCGACGCAGTCGTCCGAGGCGGGGCGGGCCGCATAGATCACCCGTCTGCGGCGGTGAACGCGTTGGGGGTCAACGGCCCGCCCTGACGGTCGGGGCAGTGGACGACGAGCTGTGGATGCCGCGAGCGAGACGAAGGGCGGGGGCTTCGCGTCTCCGCCTCTATCGTCGGGTCCCCGCGCCCTCCGGCCGACCCCATCCATGACGGCGCGGGGCTGCCGGCGTTCCGGACGGGCCCGGTTGACCGGCCTGCGATCACCCCACCGGCCCCGGGGACAGGGTCCACGTCGAGAGCAGCCGACCCAGCAGGCAGCCCCGCCCGGCCACCCTCAGTCCCGTGGCGTGACCGAGCGCAGCGCGAGCTCGGTGAGGACGGCCGCCTCGAGGGCCTCGCGTCCCTTGTCCTCTCGGGATCCGGGCAGGCCCGCCCGGTCGCGGGCCTGCTGGTCGGTGTCCACGGTGAGCACGCCGAAGCCCACGGGAACGCCGGTGCGCACCGAGACCTCCGTCACGCCCTGGGTCACGGACTGGCACACGTAGTCGAAGTGCGGGGTGTCCCCGCGCACCACGACGCCGAGGACCACGACGACGTCGAAGCGCTCCGCCAGCCGCGCCGCAGCGACGGTGAGCTCGACGGTGCCGGGCACGCGCACGAGCACGGGCTCCAGGCCCAGGTCGGCCGCGGCGGCCTGCGCCCCGGCGATCAGCCCGTCCATGATCTCCGTGTGCCACTGGGCGGCGACGATCGCCACGTTCAGGCCGCTCGCAGCGGCGGGGTCGGGGGTGAAGGTCGGGGCTCCGGCGCCGCTCATGGGGTGTCCTCCTGGTGGGTGGGTCGGGTCATCGGCCGGCGCGGCGGGGCCGCCGGTGGCCGTCGGCGGTTCGAGCACGCGGTCCGCCAGGGCGTGGGCCATGCGGTCCCGCTTGGTGCGCAGGTAGACGACGTTGTGCTCGGTGACGGGCGTGGGGGCCGGGACACGCTCGACGACGTCGATGCCGGCCGCCCGCAGCCCCGCGACCTTCGCGGGGTTGTTGGTGACCAGGCGGATGCGCCGATGGCCGGCGGCCGTGAGGACGGCGGCGGCCCCGGCCCAGTCGCGCGCCTCGGCGGGCAGACCGAGGGCGAGGTTGGCCTCGACGGTGTCCATCCCCTCCTCCTGGAGCCGGTAGGCGCGGATCTTGTTGGCCAGGCCGATGCCGCGTCCTTCGTGGCCCCGGAGGTAGAGGACGGCGCCGCCCTCGGCCGCCGCGCGGGCAAGTGCGTCCTCGAGCTGGGGGCCGCAGTCGCAGCGCAGGGAGCCGAGCACGTCGCCGGTGAGGCACTCCGAGTGCACGCGGACGGTGAGGGGACGCTCCGGGTCGGTCTCCCCCGCCACGAGCAGCAGGTGCTCAGCCCCGGTCTCGGCGTCCACGTGCACGCTCACGCGGAACAGGCCGTGCCGGGTCGGCAGGGTGGCCTCGGCGGGGACGGCGGTCAGGGTCGGCGTCGTCTCCTCCAGGTGGGCCACGAGGTCCTCGATGGAGATCAGCACGAGGCCGTGCTCATCGGAGAACTCCCGCAGGGCGGGCAGGCGCATCATGGTGCCGTCGTCGTGGACGAGCTCGGCGATGGCGGCCACGGGCGCGACGCCGGCCAGGCGGCACAGCTCGACGCCGGCCTCGGTGTGGCCGCGGCGGGCCCGGACGCCGCCGGGGACGGCGCGCAGGGGGAACATGTGACCGGGCCGGGTCAGGTCACCGGGGGCGGCACCGGGGTCGGCGAGCACGCGGAGGGTGCGGGTGCGGTCGGCGGCGGAGATGCCGGTGGTGACGCCGGCGGCGGCGTCCACGCTCACGGTGTAGGCGGTCCCCTTGGGGTCCTCGTTGACGGTGGTCATGGGCGGCAGGGCCAGGCGGTCGGCCAGGCCGGCCTGCAGGGGCGCGCAGATGACGCCCGAGGTGTGGCGGACGGTGAAGGCGGTGACCTCGTCGGTGGCCAGGGCGGCCGCGTAGATCAGGTCGCCCTCGTTCTCGCGGTCGGCGTCGTCCACGACGACGACGGGCCGGCCGGCGGCGATCGCGGCGATCGCCGCGGGGACGGGGTCCAGACGGATGTGCTCGCTCACGGGCGGGCCTCCTCGGTGGGTGCGGCGGGGGCGGACGGGATGAGCGCGAGACGCTCGGCGTACCGGGCGAGCACGTCGGTCTCGAGGTTGACGCGGTCGCCCGGCCGCAGGGCGCCCAGGGTGGTGGCCTCGAGCGTGGCCGGGATGATGCCGACCTCGAACCAGTGCGCGGCCGCGCCCGGGTCGGAGACGGCGGTGACGGTGAGGGAGACGCCCTGCAGGGCGATGGCCCCCTGCGCGGGGACGTAGCGGGCCAGGCGGGCGGGCAGGCCGATGCGCAGAGTGGTCCAGGCCCCGTGCGGGGTGACCGCGAGGACCTCGCCGGTCCCGTCCACGTGGCCCTGGACCACGTGCCCGTCCAGGTGGTCGGTGGGGCGCAGGCAGCGCTCGAGGTTGACCCGGTCCCCCGGGGCGCGGTCGCCGAGGCTGGTCATGCGCAGCGTCTGGCCCATGAGGTCGGCACGGAACACGCCGGGGCGCTCCGTGGGCTCGTCGAGGGCCGTGAGGCACACGCCGTCGACGGCGAGCGAGCCGCCGGCGGGCAGCCCGTCGAGGGCGCCGCCGGCGTCGAGGGTCAGCAGGGCGGTGTCGGCGGCCGCGTCGTGCTCGAGGGCGACGACGGTGCCGAGATGGGTGACGATGCCGGTGAACACTCAGTCCTCCTGGAAACGGGTCGGGGCGGGGGCGGTGGGCAGGCGCGGGGCCGGCACCGGGCTCAGGTGGGTCCAGACGTCGACGCCGAGGGCACGGACGGGGCCGCCCTCCGCGGGGTCGGGGTGCCAGCGCAGTCCCTCGGACAGCGTGGCGACGTCCAGGCCGGCGACGGCGGCGCGGCCCGGGCCGAGCAGCAGGGGCGCGGTGTAGACCATGAGCTCGTCCACGAGGCCGGCGCGCAGCCACGCGCCGAGCACGCGGGGCCCGCCCTCGATGAGCACGTGCTCGGCACGGCGGCCGTGGGGCCAGGGCCCGGGGTGGGCCGCGAGCACGGCCAGGACGGCGTGCGGGTCGTGGTCGAGGACCTCCAGCACCACCGGGTGGGTGCGCAGGGCGGCGCCGTCGGGCACGGGCCGGTGACCCTGGACGACGGGCACGGGCTGGTGCGCGAGTTCGGCGCCGACGGCGTCACGGGCGGTGAGGCGGGGGTCGTCGGCCAGCACGGTCCCCGTGCCGACGACGATGGCGTCGACGCGGGAGCGCACCTCGTGGGCGTGGACGCGGGAGTCCGGGCCGGTGATCCACTGGCTCGTGCCGTCGGCGGCCGCGGCGTGGCCGTCGAGGGACTGGGCGAGGTGCCCGGTCACCCACGGACGGCCTGCGTCGCGGACCTCGCGCCAGCGGGCGGTGAGCGTGAGGGCGGCCGCCTCGCCGGTGGGGCCGGTGACGTGCACCCCGTGCGCGGCGAGGCGGGCCGCGCCGCCGCCGTCGTGACCGGTGGGGTCCGCGACGGCGTAGCGCAGTGCGCCGATCCCCGCGTCCAGGACGGCCTGCGAGCAGGGGCCGGTGCTGCCGGTGTGGTCACAGGGCTCGAGGGTGACGTGCAGCGTCAGGCCGGCGGGGTCGAGGGCGGCCAGGGCCGGATCCGCGGCGCGGGCGGCCCGCCAGCGGGTCAGGGCGTCGACCTCGGCGTGGGCGGTCCCCCGTCCGCGGTGGTGCCCGACGGCCAGGATGCGGCCGGCCGCGTCGGTCAGGACGGCCCCGACGAGGGGGTTGGCGCCGCGCACGCCGCGCAGCGCGGCGCCGACGGCGAGGTCCATGGGGTCGGCGGACGGGGTCTCGGCGGCGTTCATCGGGCGACGTCCCCCTCGGGGCCGTCCGGCAGCAGCGTCTCCACGGCGGGCTTGTCCCGGTCTGTGGCGCGCAGCCACACGAAGAAGCCGATCAGGGTGAAGGCGCCGTAGAAGGCGTACATGACGGCCGAGGCGTAGTAGCCGGTGCTCCACAGCAGGGGCACGCCGACGACGTCCACGGCCACCCAGATCAGCCAGAACTCCACCCAGCCGCGCGCCATGCCGTAGGTCGCCAGCAGCGATCCCACGAACGTCCAGGCGTCCGCCCACACCGGCTCCCACGAACCCAGCGCGCGGAACACGGGGGTGAGGGCGACGGTGCCGACCGCCATGGCCGTCACGAGGAACACGCGCCCGCGCCAGCCGGCCCACTCCGGGGTGATGGCGGGAGCGTCCTCGGCGTGGCCCCGGCGGGCCTGACGCCAGCGCACCCAGCCGTAGACGGAGACGGCGATGAACATGACCTGTCGGCCGGCCTGACCGAGCAGGGTGGCGTGATCGGCCCCCGTGAACAGGGAGGCGAGGAAGACCGTCAGCAGGATGAGGTTGCCGAGGATGCCCACGGGCCAGGCCCAGACCCTGCGCGCCATGCCGCCCAGGGCGGAGGCGAGGCCGAAGACGTTGCCCAGCACCTCGCGCATGAGCAGGCCGCCGCCGGCGACCGGGATGGTCCAGTTGAACGCGTCCACCAGCCAGTCCATGACCGTGACGCCACCTCCTCGGATCGGGACTCCGAGGGGTGCGCTCCGCAGCCCTCCCGCGCAGGGCGCGGAACGGCTCCGCCGCGTGCCTCTCCCATCCCGACTGTACGGTCGGCACCGGAATTCCACCGGTCAGGCCGCTCGGCACCGCCTCGGATGAGGACGGGCCGCGCGGTTAGCGGGCTGTCACCGCCGGTGCGGACTTCCACCGCATCTCGGAGCACGTTGCTGTCCAGCAGTATCGCACGCCCGGCCGGCCGCGCATGCCGGACGTCGCCGGACGACGCCGGGCGACGTCCGGCGCGGCGGGCGTGCGACGGCGTCGCCGGGCTCAGTGGCAGGCGCGGGCGGCGGCGGTGCGCAGGCCGACGAGCGCGGCGTCGGGGTCCTCGGCGCCGAACACCGCGGAACCGGCCACGAACACGTCCGCCCCGGCCTCGGCCGCACGCTCGATGGTCTCCCGGTTCACGCCGCCGTCGACCTGGAGGGCCAGCGGGGCGGACCCGCCGTCGAGGGCGCGGCGGGCCCGGCGGATCTTCGGCAGCACGACGTCGAGGAACGCCTGCCCCCCGAAGCCGGGCTCCACGGTCATCAGCAGAAGCATGTCCAGCTCCGGGAGCATGTCCAGGTAGGGCTCGACCGCGGTCGCCGGCCGCAGCGCCATGCCGGCCCTCGCTCCGGCCGCGCGCAGCTCCCGGGCCAGCCGGACGGGCGCGGCCGAGGCCTCGGCGTGGAAGGTGACGGACTCGGCCCCCGCCTCCGCGTAGCCGGGCGCCCAGCGGTCGGCGTCCTCGATCATCAGGTGGAGGTCCAGCGGCAGGTCCGTGGCGCGTCGGATCGCCTCGACCACGGGCAGGCCGAGGGTGAGGTTCGGGACGAAGTGGTTGTCCATGACGTCCACGTGCACCGCGTCTGCGCTGGGGATGCGGGCCAGCTCGTCGGCGAGGCGGGCGAAGTCCGCTGACAGGATCGAGGGGTGCAGGCGCGGGGCGCGGGCGGTCATGGGCGGGTCCTCTCGGTCAGGCGCCGGGGGCGCGCAGCAGGGCCAGGAACATGGCGTCGGTGCCGTGCCGGTGCGGCCAGAGCTGGGCCGTGCGGGCGACCACATCGGCTGGCTCCGGCGCGCCGGCGGGTTCGGCCTCGTCCAGGCGCAGGTCGTCGAGCGCGACGGCGTCGAGGGCGGTGCGGGCGTCGAGCAGCTCCAGCTCGGGGTGGCGGCGCAGGAGGTCCTGGACCTGGACGACGGTCTCCGCGACGTGCGGGGAGCAGGTGACATAGGCGAGCACGCCGCCGGGGGCGAGGACGGAGACCGCCGCGTCGAGCAGCTCGGCCTGCAGGCCGGTGAGCTCGGCGAGGTCGGCCGGGGTGCGGCGCCAGCGCGACTCGGGTCGGCGGCGCAGCGCACCGAGGCCGGTGCAGGGGGCGTCCACGAGGACGCGGTCGAACGCCGGGGCCGCCTCGGGGGCGTCGGCGATCGTGCGACCGTCCCCGGTCCGGACGGTCCAGGCGCCGGCGGGCACGGCGGCGAGTGCCTGCCGGACGAGGTCGGCGCGGTGCGGGGCGACCTCGTTGGCCACGAGCGTCGCCCCCCGCTCGGCGGCGAGGGCGGCCAGCAGGGCCGCCTTGCCGCCGGGGCCGGCGCACAGGTCGAGCCAGCGCTCGGCGCGCCCCTCGGCCGCGGGGACGGGCGCCTGGGCCAGGGCGCGGGCGGTGAGCTGGGAGCCGGCGTCCTGGACGCGGAGCACGCCCTCGCGCACCCCGGGCAGGCGGCCGGCGTCGCCGCCGGAGTGCAGGGCGGAGTCCGGGGCCAGCGGCCCGGGTTCGGCGCCGTCGTCCAGGGCCGCGGCGAGCGCCTCGGCCCCACCGGCCACGGGCAGGGCGACGAGGTTGACCACGGGCGGGGCGTTGTCCGCCTCGAGCAGGGCGGCCAGCTCGGCGTCGCGGTCGGCGGTGTGGCGGGTGCCGCGGTGGGCGGCCAGGGCCTGGCGCAGCGCGCGGACGATCCACACCGGGTGCGAGGCGCGGACGGCCAGGGCGGCGTCGCCACCGTCGGCGGGGGCGACGTCGGCCAGCCACTCCTCGAGGGGGCGTTCGGCGACCCGACGCAGCACCGCGTTCACGAACCCGGAGGCGCCGGCCCCGATCTCGGCGCGCACGAGGGAGACGGTGGCGTCGAGGGCGGCGTGGGCGGGCACGCGCATGCCCAGCAGCTGGTGGGCGCCGAGCCGCAGGGCGTCGAGCACGGGTGGGTCGATCTTCTCGAGCGGGCGGTCCACGCAGCGGGTCAGGATCGCGTCGTACAGGCCGAGCCCGCGCAGGGTGCCGTAGGCGAGTTCGGTGGCGAAGCCGGCGTCGCGCCGGTCGAGGCGGGCCTGGCGGATGCGCGCCGGGAGGACCAGGTTCGCGTACGCGTCCTCGGCGTGGACGGAGCGGACCACCCCGAACGCGACGCGGCGCGCCGGGTCGGCGGTGCGGGAGCGCTGCGACGGCGCCTGCGCCGAGTACTTCCGCCCGGCGCCGGAGCGACCCCGGTTGCGGGTGCGCCCCTGCGCATCCCGGCGGTCCTGGGGGTCCGGCCGGGGTGCGCGGCCGCGTTCCCCGCGGGCCCCCCGCTCGCCCCGGCCCTGTCCTGCCTGTCCTTCGCGGCTCATGCGCGTGCCTCCTCGTCCTGTGCCGCGGCGTTCCGTGCGGCCTGGCGTGCCGCGGCCCGGGCGGCGGCCTCCTGGCGGGCCTGTTCTTCGCGGTGGGCGAGCGCCTCCCCGGCCAGCAGCGCGGCCCCGGGGGCGGCGCCGCGCGCCCAGTCGGCGGCCGGCATCAGCTTCCTGCCCGCCGGCTGGACGCGGGAGAGCCGGACGGCCCCGTCGGCGGTGCGCAGCCAGGCGGCCTTCGCGGCCACCAGGATCTGTCCGGGAGCCGCGGCGTCGAGTGCGGTGGGCCAGCCGTCGTCGCCGGGGCGGACCGGGGCGACGCCGTCGATCTTGAAGCGGGCCGGGGCGGCGCCGTCGTCCGCGGTCAGCCAGCCCCAGGCGCCGGGCTCGGGGGTGACGCCGTTGATCCGGGGGTGACGCCGTTGATCCGGGCGGCCACCTCGGCGGCCGGGCGGGCGGGGTCCACCAGGCCGTCTGCGGCCGTGAGCTTCGGCGCGTGGGTGGGTTCGCCGCGCTGGGGCGTGGCCGTCGCGGTGCCGTCTGCCAGGCGGTCGAGCACGTCGATCACGAGCGGGCCGCCGCGCTCGGCGAGGTCGGTGAGCACGGCCCCGGCGGTCTCGTCGGCCGCGACGGGGCGGGTGAGCCGGGCGAAGACGGGCCCGGTGTCCAGGCCCTCTTCGAGCTGGAACACGTCGGCGGCGATCTCGGTCTCCCCGGCCATCACGGCGCGCTGGACGGGGGCGGCGCCGCGGTAGGCCGGCAGCGCGGAGAAGTGCAGGTTGAGCCAGCCGTGACGGGGGATCTGCAAGGCCTCGACGGGCACGAGCGCCCCGTAGGCGACGACGACGGCCACGTCCGCCTCGAGCACCCGGATCGCCTGGAGGGCATCGGCGCCCTCGGGTCCGCGGAGTCGGTCGGCCTTGAGCACGGGCAGGCCGGCCTCCTCTGCCGTGACCGCGACCGGCGACGGGGTCAGCACCCGCCGGCGCCCGACCGGGGCGTCCGGCCGGGTGAGCACGCCGACGACCTCGTGGGGCGAGTCGAGCAGGGCGCGCAGCACGGGCACGGCGGTCTCGGGCGTGCCGGCGTAGAGCACGCGCAGGGGCGTCGGGGCGGTCATCGGGCGGCTCCTGTTCCGGCGGCGGGGACGGCGGGGGCGCCGAAGACCGAGCTGACGGCGGCCGCGCGCGCGGCCCCGATGCGACGAGCGGCGCGGTCCACCTCGCCGGCGCGCATGCGGCGGCGGGCCTCACGGCGTTCCTCGCCGTCGAGGCGGTCGACGTAGAGGATCCCGTCGAGGTGGTCGGTCTCGTGCTGCAGGCAGCGGGCGAGCAGGCCGGTCCCCCGGTGCTCCACCGGGTTCCCGTCCACGTCGGTGCCGCGGACGACGGCCTCGGCGGCGCGCGCCGGGTGGTAGCGCAGCCCGGGCACGGACAGACACCCCTCGCCCGGCTCCCGCAGCGCCTGGCCGGCGGTCTCGAGTACGGGATTGACCACGTGCCCGGCGACGCCGGCGACGTCGAACACGAAGACGCGCAGGCCCACGCCCACCTGGGGCGCGGCCAGGCCCACGCCCCCGACGGCGTGCATCGTCTCGATCATGTCCGCCACGAGGGCGCGCACATCCGCGCCCGGGGGCACGGGCGACGCGGCGGTGCGCAGGACGGGGTCGGGGATGGTGCGGACGGGCAGGACGGTCACGCCGTCACCCTATCGCCGCCCTCGGCAGACGCCGGGCGCGACGACGACCCGTCGGGCGCCACGTCCGGGGCGGCGTGGGAGCCGCCGCCGAACGCCGCGGCGCGCACGGCCTGCAGGCCGGTGGCCGCCGACACCGGGACCGACGGCGGAGGGGGGCCGATGACACGGAGCGCGGGGCCGGCGTCGTCCACGGCCTGCGCGTGCTTCCAGACCTGGCGCAGGGCCCAGAACTTGTGCCAGTGGCGGGGCAGCACGCCCGGGTTGGCCTGGTGCACGGCGACCTCGGTCTCCCCCAGGGCGACGCCGAGCAGCATCTCGGCCTGGCCGTGCCGCCACTCCTCCCAGGTGCCGGCCTCGGGGTCCACCAGGGACTCCTCCGCCTTCAGGCCGGCGGTCAGCTGCATGACCACCTTGGGATCGAGCGCCTTGACCCGTCCGTCCCGCCCCGTGCCCTTCGTCTTGTAGTCGATCAGGCACAGCCGGCCGCCGATCCGGGCGACGAGGTCCAGCGTGCCCGCGTAGCCCACCGTGTGGTTCCAGACGGTGATCTCGGCCGCGATCGGCCGGACGTCGTAGAGGTCCCACCACTCGTCGAAGCGGTCCGCGTAGGCGCCCTCGCCGTGCTCGATCAGCCGGGCCCGGGCCTCCGCCATGGTGTGGGGGCGGCCGAGGGCGCGCTGGGCCACCTGCTCGGCGTAGTCGTGCACGCGGTCCCCGCGCTCGGCCGCGGCGTCCCGGTAGCGGGCGGCGGCGTCGGCGGACTGCCGGGCCACCTGCTTCAGGCGCGCCGCGGAGCCCACGGATTCCGCCAGGCGCGGATCCTGGGTCACGGACTGGGCCGCCATCCACCCGACCCAGCCGTCCAGGTCCGTCTTCTCCATGCCGATCACGGTGGTGATGGACGGGACCTCGGGCAGGCCCGAGAGGGAGCGCGCGTACATGCGCCCGTGGGGGGTCTGATGCGCGAGGCGTGGCTGGGTCATGGTCAGCCATTCTGGCAGGGTCCGCGGACCCCCGACGGGGTGGCCCGACACGCCAGCGGACGCCGATTTTGCATCCGGGCGGAGATGGCCTAGAGTTCTTTCTCGTTGGAAAACGCAGGTGAGCGGCTCGGACGAGCGGATCCCGGCGGCACCGACACGCGGATGTAGCTCAGTTGGCTAGAGCGCCACCTTGCCAAGGTGGAGGTCGCGAGTTCGAATCTCGTCATCCGCTCGCTCAACCTTCACCCCTGGTCGGGTGGCCGAGAGGCGAGGCAGCGGCCTGCAAAGCCGTATACGCGGGTTCGAATCCCGTCCCGACCTCGCAGGCTTCTCCGACCGGGAGTGGCGGCATGTTCACCACCTCCTCGGAGGTGGACGAGCGCGATTGGCGCAGCGGTAGCGCGCTTCCCTGACACGGAAGAGGTCACTGGTTCGAACCCAGTATCGCGCACGGAGACGATCCGTGAGGATCGACTCAGGCGGATGTAGCTCAGTTGGCTAGAGCGCCACCTTGCCAAGGTGGAGGTCGCGAGTTCGAATCTCGTCATCCGCTCCACACACGAAGGGCCCCTCCTGGCGGAGGGGCCCTTCGTCGTTCCGGGGCGTGCGGTCGGCCTCGTGCTCGGAGCACGGACGCCGACCGTCGGACGGGATCAGAGCCGCGGGCCGTCCACCCGCCAGTAGCCGCTGAACATGATCGCGCGCTTCGGTGCGATGCCGCGGCGGACGATCACCCGCCGCGCCGCCGTCGCGAGCGACTGCTCGCCGCACGCCCACACGTGGTCGCGGGGCGCGGCGGGGAGGTCCTCGAGGTGCGGCGTGAGCAGGGCGCCCGGCACGGCGTCTCCGCGGTGCAGGACCGTGAGCGTGGCGCCCTCCGGGACCTCGAGGGCGGGGACGTGGTCACGGCCGGGCACCTCCAGGACGACGTCCATCCGGCCCCCGCGCGGCGTGCGACGCTGCGCGGCGAGGGCGGCGGCGATGCTCGGGACTGCGGTCTCGTCCCCCACCACGAGGTGCGACTCCCCCGCCGCCGGCAGACGATAGGCGCCCGTCCCGGTGCGGAAGCCGGCGACGTCGCCCGGACGTGCGGTGCGCGCCCACGTGCCGGCGGGGCCCGCATGGTCGTGCACGACGACGTCGACGTCGATCTCACCGACGGAGGGCCGGTGCTCGGCGACCGTGTACCACCGCAGATCCGGCCGCACGTCCTCGGGGATCCGCCCGACCGCTCGCCGCGCATTGAGCGCCGCGGGATCGGGCATCACGAGCGCCCGCCCCGGGGGCGGGGTGAGCAGCCCGAAGTACTCGTCGCAGCCCTGCGGGGTGAACGTGCGGAACTCCTCCGCGGCGAACGTGAGACGACGCAGCCGGGGGGCGAGCAGCCACGTGGCGCGGACCGTCATGGTCCACTGCGGATACTCGTCGCGGTCAACGGGCATCGCCTGGCCGAGGGCCGCGAGCCCGCGGTAGGCCTTCATCTGCAGGGCCTCGACACGCGAGGGACGGGCGGCAGGCGGGGGGAGGACGGAGGAGCTCGTCATCCGGTCAGCATAGGTGAGCCTCACCTTTGCTGGAGTCCTCCCTTTGAATACGTCACGTCATTGTTGCGTATTTGCTTTCTTAGGTAAGGCTTCCCTACTGTGCGGGACGTCCGTGGCGCACGCCGCCCGGAGCCGACGACCCCCTCACGGAAGGCCCTCCCATGCTCCCTCGCCTGTTCGGACTCGGCGATCCCGCCGCCTACCTCGACGCCACCGGCAGGGCGGCCCGGGTGGCCGTCGACACCGCCTACGACCGCGCGGGGGTCCACCCGGACACCCCGTCGACGCACCTGGCCGACGCCGTCGGCGCCGTCGACTTCTCGCAGCCGACGGGCAGCCTCGACGACGCCCTCGCCGAGGTCGCGGAGCTCTACGCCCACCAGACCACCGCCTACCACCACCCGCGCTATGCCGCTCACCTCAACTGCCCGGTCCTGCTCTCCAGCACCGCAGCGGACACCGTGCTCGGGGCGCTCAACACGGCGGTCGAGTCCTGGGACCAGGCCCGCTCCGCGGCGCTCATGGAGCAGCGGCTCCTGGCCGAGGTCGGACGCTGGTGCGGGTTCGCCGCGGGCGACGGCGTCTTCACCTCCGGAGGGTCGGCCTCCAACCTGCAGGCCATGACGCTGGCCCGCGGCCGCGCCGTGCAGCGTCTCACCGGCCACGCCGGGCTCGCCGACCTGCCCGCCGAGGTGCTCGGCTCGCTGCGCGTCTTCGTCAGCGCGGCCACGCACTACAGCATCGCCAAGGCAGCCGGCCTGCTCGGGCTGGGCCGCCACGCCGTGGTCGTCGTCCCCACCGACGCCGCCGGGCGCCTGGACCCCGGGGCCCTGGCCGCGGCGGTCGAGCGTGAGGTGGCCGCCGGTGCCGTGCCGATGGCCGTCGTCGCGACGCTGGGGACCACCGACCGCGGCGCCATCGACCGGCTGCCGGCCATCGCCGACGTCGCCGAACGCCACGGGATGTGGGTCCATGCGGACGCGGCCGTGGGCGGGATCCTCGCCGCGAGCGCGGCGACGCGCCACGAGCTGCCGGCACTGCACCGTGCGGACTCGGTGACGATGGACTTCCACAAGACGTTCTACGTGGGGCTGGCCTGCAGCGCGCTGGTGGTGCGGGATGCCGAGAGCCTGCGCCATGTGACGGTGCACGCGGATTACCTGAACCCGGAGGACAGCGTCCATCCGAACTTGGCGGATCGGTCGCTGCAGACGAGCCGCCGGTTCGATTCGCTCAAGCTGTGGCTGACGCTGCGTGAGCATGGGGCCGAGGCGGTGGCGTCCCTGTTCGCGGGGGCGCGCGAGCGCACGCGGCAGGCGTGCGGGATCCTGCGGGCCCGGCCGATGTTCGCGGTGCTGGAGGATCCGACGCTGGTGACGGTGCTGTTCCGGGTGCGGGCCGAGGGACTGTCGGAGGAGGAGTGCACGGCGGTGCAGGCGGCGATGCACCGGGAGCTGGTGGCCGGCGGGCGCGCGCTGATCGCGACGACGGTGGTGGACGGGGTGCCCCATCTGAAGTTCACGATCCTGAACCCCGCGGTCACCTCGGGCGAGCTGGAGGCGCTGGTCGACGTCGTGGAGGAGGCGGCGCTGCGGCACGCCGACGCGGTGCGGGCCGGCCGTCACCGGAGGCGCGGGGCGGGGCGGAACCGTCCGCATGCCCCGTCGGCCTCCGTGTCCTGCACGCTTCCCTCGTCGGCGGGACCCCGTCCGTCCGCGGCGCGCGTGGTTGAGCACGGAGAGCAGGTGTGCGCATGAGCCCGGCGTCCACGTCCCCCCGCCGCGTGCTCGCGATCGGGCTGGGCCCGTTCGACCTGAGCCTGGCCGCGCTGGCCCACCCGCTGCCCGACGTCGAGGTGGAGGTGGTGGAGAGCCGCGACGCGTTCGTGTGGCACCCGGGCATGATGCTGCCGGGCGCGCAGATCCAGGTGCCGTTCCTCGCTGACCTGGTGACGTTCGCGGACCCGACCTCCCCGTACTCGTTCCTGGCGTATCTCAAGGCGATGGGCCGGCTTCACCGCTTCTACATCCGGGGTTCCTGGTACCCGCTGCGGCGGGAGTTCTCGGACTACTGCGCGTGGGTGGCAGCCCAGCTGCCCGGCATCGCCTACGGGACCACGGTGACGGCGGTGCGGTGGGACGAGCAGGCGGACGAGTTCGTGGTGGAGGCGGCCTCCGCGGCCGGGACCAGCACGCACCGGGCCGACCACGTGGTGGTGGGCACGGGCACGGTGCCATCCCTGCCCGCGCCGCTCGCGCGCGTCGCGGAGGAGGCGGTCCGGGTCGGCGCGTCCCCCGTGGTGCACACGGGCGAGTACATGGGCCGTCGCGAGGACATCGTTGAGGCCGGGTCGGTCCTGGTGGTGGGCAGCGGTCAGTCGGCGGCGGAGTGCGCCCTGGACCTGCTGAACGCGGGCCACCCGGACCTCACGTGGGTCACGCGCTCACCCCGGTTCTTCGGCATGGAGGTCGGCCAGCTGACGCTCGAGCTGACCTCGCTGGACTATGAGCGGCACTTCGCCACTCTGCCCCGGGCGCGGCGGGATGAGATCAACGCGTCCCACCGGTCCCTGTACAAGGGGATCAGCGAGCACACGATCGAGGACGTCTACCACGCGCTGTACGAACGCCAGGTGGGTCCGCTGGACCCGGCCCGGCTGTGGCCGGGCACGTCGGTGGCGGACGCCCGCCTGGTCGCGGGCCAGGGCGCGCCCCGGGTGGAGGTCACCCTGCGCGATGAGGAGACCGGGGTGACCGCGCGGCACGTGGTGGACCGCGTCGTCGCGGGCACGGGCTACCGCCACCCGGACCATCCGTTCCTGGAGCCGGTGCGGCACCTGCTGCGCGTGGAGGACGGTCGGACGACGGCGAACGCGGACCACGCGATCGACGTGAGCGGCCGCCGGATCTTCGTGCACAACACCGCCGAACAGCCCCTGGGGCTCACCGGCCCGGACCTGGGCATGGCGGCGGAGCACAGCGGCCGCATCCTCAGCACGATCGCCGGCCGCGAGGTCTACGCGCAGGCCGAGTCGATCGCGTTCCAGGACTTCGGTGCCGTCGCGGCGGGCGTCCGGTGAGCGCCGTGACGCCGCCGCAGACCACCGTGGACGGTGCGGCCGCGAGCGCGGCCCGTCGTGTGGAGCTCCGTCCCGTGGGCGCGCAGGACCATCCGCTGCTGCACCGGTGGGTGACGTCCCCGCACGCCGTGTACTGGGAGATGACGGAGGCGGGCCTGGCCGACGTCGTGGCCGAGTACGAGGCGATCGCCGCGCACCCGCACCACCACGCGCACGTGGGGCTCGTGGACGGGACCGCGACCTTCCTGGTGGAGGTCTACGACCCGGCCCACTCGGAGCTGGCCGGACGGTATGCGGGCGCGCCCGGCGACATCGGCCTGCACGTGCTCGTCGCCCCGACGGACACCCCGGTGCCCGGGACCACGGACCTGGTGATGGCCGCGGTGGTGCGCTGGTGCCTGGCCCAGCCGGGGGCGCGGCGCGTCGTCGTCGAGCCGGACGAGCGCAACGCCGCCATCCGGGCGAAGAACCTGGCCGCCGGGTTCACGGAGCTCGGTCCCGTGGCGCTGGGATCCAAGACGGCGATGCTCTCGATCGCCACGCCCGAGTCCTTCACTGCCAGCCGGATCGGCGTCCTCGCCGCCGGGCTGGACCTCACCCTCCCCGAGCCCCCGCTCCTC
>NZ_JABFAY010000018.1:159453-214936 GCF_017168495.1 Micrococcus sp. KRD096
CCTCCTCACCCCCGACAGGCAGGTGTCCGCATGACCCCCGTCCCCCCGTCCCGCCTGGACGCGCTGACGGCGCCGACCGCCCGGCACGCCCACCGGCTGCTCGTCGCCAAGGCGATCCGCGAGTTCACCCATGAGCGGCTCCTGACGCCGGTGCGCGGCGAGCGGGTCGACGACGCCGGCCGCCACGCCTACACGCTCACCCTGGGCGGGGTGCGGTGGACGTTCACCGCGCGTGCCCTCCCGCTCGAGCACCTCGGCGTGGATCCGGACTCGGTGTGCCGTGCCGGGGATCCGGACGCGGTGGCCGTCGACCGCTTCGTCCTCGACGCGGCCGAGGTGCTCGGGCTGGCCGGCGAGGCGCTGGACGTCTATCTCGAGGAGCTCGCCTCCACCTTCGCCGCCCGGTGCCACACCCTGGCCGGCGAGCGCCCGTCCGCCGCCGACCTGGTGGACGCGGACTACACGGCGGTGGAGGCCGCCATGAGCGAGGGACACCCGGGCTTCGTGGCCACCAACGGCCGCATCGGCTGGGGGGCCACGGAGTACGCGATGTTCGCCCCCGAGGGCGGGCGGGCGCTGCACCCGGTGTGGCTCGCGTTCCCCTCCGAGCTCGGGGGACGGTGGACCTGGCCCAAGACCGCGAGCGCGGGCGCCGCCGTGCCGGCGCCGCCCCCGCCGATCACCGAGGCGGTGGCGGGCCTGTGGGCGGAGCGGGCGGCGGCGCTCGACGTCGATCCGGAGGCGTACACGCTGATCCCGGTGCACCCGTGGCAGTGGGAGCACCGGATCCAGGTGGCGTTCGCCCCCGACCTCGCCGCGGGGCGGCTGGTGCACGTGGGCGAAGACCCGGACGCGTTCACGGCCATGCAGGCGGTGCGCACCCTGTTCAACGCGAGCGACCCGCACGCCCCGCAGCTGAAGACGGCGTTGTCCGTGCAGAACATGGGGTTCGTGCGCGGCCTCTCCCCCGCGTACATGTCCGTCACCCCGGCGATCAACGCGGTGGTGGCCGACCTCGTGGACTCCGACCCCCTGCTCGCGAGGTGGGGCTTCGGGGTGCTGCGGGAGTACGCCTCGGCCGGGTACACCGGGGACGCCTTCCATGCCGTGGGCTCGAAGGGTCCTCACACGAAGATGCTCGCCGCCCTGTGGCGGGAGAGTCCGCTGCCGCGCCTGGCGGAGGGCGAGCGGGTCATGACCATGGCGGCGCTGCTGCACCGGGACGGCGGGGGCCGCTCCGTGGCGGGGGCGCTCGTGGAGCGCTCGGGGCTGACGGCGGCGCAGTGGCTGCACGGGGTGGTGACGGCCTACGTGACCCCGCTGGTGCATCTGGCCGCCGCCTACTCGACCGTGTTCATGCCCCACGGGGAGAACATCGTGCTCCGCCTGCGGGAGGGACGGGTCACCGGCGCCTTCCTCAAGGACATCGGGGAGGAGGTGGTGGTCGGCGCGGACGGCGTCCCGCTCACGGAGCAGACCCGGCGCATCCGCATCGACCTCACCGACGAGGACCTCTCCCTCTCCTTCTTCACGGACATGCTGGACGGCGTGCTGCGCCATCTGGCCGACGTGATGGACGCGGACGCCCTGCTGCCGGCGGAGGAGTTCTACGCCGTGGTGGGGCGGGTCCTCGCCGAGTACACGGCCCTGGGGCTCGCGGATGTGGAGCGCCTCGGCCTGGACGCGGAGGACTTCGCGCACTCGTGCCTGAACCGGTTGCAGCTGCGGAACGCCACGCAGATGGTGGACCTGACGGACCCGTCGGGCTCGCTGCTCTACGCCGGTCGCCTGGCCAACCCGGTGGCCGCGCCGCTGCGCCGCGCGCTGGCGGAGCTCCGGCAGGACGCCGCGGCATGAGCGCGGACGCGTGGACCGGGACGGCGACGGGTGACGTGGCGGGCCGTTGCCACCGGGACGCGCACGGCGTGCCGACGCTCGTGGCCGCGTCCCTGCCCGAGCTGGCCTACCTCCAGGGGTGGCACGTGGCGACGGAGCGGGCCTGGCAGGTCGACTGCGAGCACCGCCGGGTCACCGGCATGGGCGCCGAGGTGTTCGGCCCGCCGGCGGTGGCGAACGACGTCGCCGCCCGGCAGATGGACCTGGACGGCGCGGCCCGCCGGGCGTTCGACGCCCTCGACGACGCGGAGGACCGGGCCTGGTTCACCCGGTTCGCCGACGGCGTGAACGCGGGGCTGGACGCCGGGGCCCGGCGCGCGCCCGAGTTCGCCGCCCACGGGGTGAAGCCGCTGCCGTTCGACCCGCACACGGCGCTCGCCCTGCACCTGGGCTACAACGTCTGGCTGACCAACGCGCCGGCCGCCCTGTTCCGCACCCTGCTGGCCGAGCGCTTCCCCGCGCTCGCCGCGGCGCTGATCTCGCCGCGCCCCGACGCGGACGGCTCGAACGCCTGGGCGGTGCGCGTCGGCGCCGAGGGCGCTCCGCTCGTGGCCGCCGACCCGCACCGGCTGCTCGAGCTGCCCGGCGTCTACCAGCAGGTGCGCCTCGTGGTGGAGGCCGAGCGTCCCCGGGACCGCGTCGACGTCGTCGGCCTGGCCTTCCCCGGTGTGCCGGGCGTCCCGCATGTGGGGCAGTCCGAGCACGTCGCGTGGGTGACGACCTCGGCGATGGTGTCCTCGCTCGAGATGGTCCTCGAGGACGCCCCCGAGGGGCCGGAGGTCCTCGACGCCCGGACCGAGCGGGTGCACGTGCGCGGCGGCGACCCCGTGGACGTGCGGGTGGCCCACACCCCGCGCGGGCGGCTCGTGGACGTGCCCGGCGCCGGCCCGGTGAGCATGCGGTTCCCCGCCTGGGACCGCGCCGACACCGGCCTGCCGAGCGCGCGCCGGCTGCTCACGGCCGCGAGCGCCGCGGAGGCCTGCGCGGTGCTGGACGGGCACGTCGAGCCGGTCAATCGCGTGATCGTCGCGGACCGGCGGACGGTGCTCACCCGGCACGCCGGGGCCGTGCGGCGCCGGGATCGACGCTCGGCCTGGGGTGCGGCGCGGGCCTCCGCGCTGGGCCGGGGCTCCGCCGACGGGTCCCTCGATCAGCGCTGGGTGCGCTGGCCCGCGCCGGCCGCGGCGGACGACGTCGTGGTGGCGGCCAACGAGCCCCACCCGGACACCGCCTGCCTCACCGTGGACGCGTGCGCGCCGTGGCGGTCCCGCCGCATCCGGGAAGCCCTCGAGGCGCTGGCACCGCAGGAGCGGACCGTGGACGCGATGGCCGCCCTGCAGACGGACACCCGGACCCCGGGCGCGCCGCGGGCCTGGCTCGCCGACGCCGTCGACGCGCTCGTCGCGGACGGCGTGCTGGCCGCGGAGTCCGTCCCGGCGTGGGCCGGCGACGCCGCCGCCGGATCGGCCGCGGCCCGCTGGTGGCTCCTCGTGGAGCACGAGGTGGCCGCCGCCCTGATCGCGCACCTGCCGCCCGCCTCGCGGGCCCTGCTCGGCGGCCCGTGGGCACCGTGGGGCGACGCCGCCGCATGGGTCGGCGCGGCGCTCGCCGAGCGCGGGCCGGAGCCGCTGCGCGCGGCCCTGGGGATCACAGCGTCGACGAGGGACCTCGTGCGGGCCGCCGTCGCCGCCGTCGACGACGCCGCCGAGCCGCCGGGCCCCGACGGCGCGGCCCGGACCTGGGGCGAGGCGCATGCCCTGGCCCCGTTCCTGTTCACGCACGAGCATCCCGGCGGGCCGGACGAGCCGGGGCTCGCCGACGTGCTCGACACGATCGGGTCCGTCCGGGTGGGCGGCACCGCGGACGCGGTCTGCGCCACCTCGCACGCCCCCGGCCTGGCCGTCGGCACCCACCGCGGGCCGGTGGCCCGGGTCGTGTTCGACCTCGGCGACCGCACCCGCAGCCGGTGGGTCGTCCCGTTCGGCGCCTCCGGTCTCGGAGGCGGGCACGTGACGGATCAGCTGGACGCGTGGGCCGCCGGCCGCCTGCTGCCCGTGCCGTCCCGTCCCGTCCCCCCGTCCGCCGGCAGCGGCGTCGCACCCGCCCGCTCCGTCCCCGGCGGGGCCCCTCCGGGACGCATCGTGGCCGAGGTCGGCGTCGGGGCGTTGGGCCTGACCATGACGCGCGTCCGCCCGGCCCTGGACGCCCCGCTGATCCACGCACTCGTCACGGAGCCGCGGGCGGAGTTCTACGGGATGCGCGGGCACAGCGTGCAGGACGTCGAGGAGGTCTACGACTTCCTCGAGTTCCAGCCCACCCACGCGAACCACCTCGTGTGGCACGGCGGGACCCTCGTGGCCCTCGTGCAGACCTACGACCCTCGCGCGGAGGAGGTCGGCGGCGCCTACGAGGTGCGGGACGGGGACCTCGGATTCCATTTCATCACCGCCCCCGGCGGCCTGCAGGGGCGCGCCCGCGCCACGGCCTACCGGAGCATTGTGGACTGGTTGGGCGCACGCCCCGGCACGCGTCGGCTCGTGATCGAGCCGGACGTCCGCAACACGCGGGCCGTGAAGACCGCCCGGGCTCTGGGCTTCACGGTGGACCGGGAGGTCGAGCTGCCGGGCAAGCGGGCGGCGCTGTGCTTCCGCGACGTGCGCTGACCCGGCCCCGCACACGGCGACGGCGCGCACCCGCCTCGGTGCGCGCCGTGATCGTGCCGGTCAGGGGCGGTGGCTCACTTGTGCTCGGCCACGCCCGTCTGGCCCTCCCGGACCAGGGCGGTCATGCGGGAGACCGTGCGGAAGTACTTCTTCATGTAGCCGCCGTGCATCATCTCCTGCGTGAACAGGGCGTCGAAGGGCACGCCGGAGGCGAGGACGGGCACGTCCTTGTCGTACAGGCGGTCCGCGAACACCACGAAGCGCAGGGCCGTGGCCTGCTCCGTGATGGTGTGCACGTCGTGGAGGGCGAGCACGTCCACGTCCTTGACGAGCTCGCGGTAGCGGGAGGGATGCACGCGGGAGAGCATCGCGGTGAGGTCCGCGAAGTCGTCCACGGCGAGCACGCCCGCGTCGGGGAAGTTCTCCTGGGCGGTGGTCTCGACGGCGGCGTCGTCCAGGGGCGACGGGGCGGCGGAGAGGCCGCGGTGGCGGTAGTCCTCGCCGTCCACGCGGATGACCTCGAACTGGTCGGCCAGGACCTGGATCTCGCGCTTGAAGTCCTGCGCCGCGAAGCGCCCCTCGCCGAGCGAGCCCGGCAGGGTGTTGGAGGTCGCCACCAGGCGCACGCCGGCGTCGGCCAGCTCGCGCATGAGGCGGGACATCAGCACGGTGTCCCCCGGGTCGTCGAGCTCGAACTCGTCGATGCACACGAGGGTGTACTCCTTGAGCTCGTCCACCGCCTTGCGGAAGGACAGGGCGCCCACGAGGTTGGTGTACTCCACGAACGTGCCGAACGCCTTGGGTCCGGGGGCCGCGTGCCACGTCGAGGCCAGCAGGTGGGTCTTGCCGACACCGAAGCCGCCGTCGAGGTAGATGCCGGCCGGCCCCGCCGCCCGCTTCTTCCCGCCGAACAGGCCGCCGAGGAACCCGCCGCCCGAGCCGCCCCGGCCGAGGTCTGCCGCGAACCGGCGCAGCCGCTCCACGGCCTGTGCCTGCGAGGGGTGCGCGGGGTCCGGGATGTAGGTGTCGAAGGACACCGTGCCGAAGCGGTACGACGGGTGGAAGCCGGCCAGCAGCTGGTCCGGGGTGACCTGCGGCGAACGGTCGGCGAGGTGGACGATCTGAGCCACGGGACACTCCCAGGGTCGACGACGGGGATTCCGGGCCATGCTATCGGGCCGCGGACCCGACCCATGTGACCTCGCGTGTCCCGGACTGAGGGGCCCCTACCCTCTTACGTGACACCGATGTGCCGTAATCTGGCGCGCAGGGCACGGACACGGAACCCGCCGTCGTCGTGCCGCCCGCCCCGGGCCCGTGCGGGCCCGCCCCGACGCGAAGGAAGGCAGTGCCATGACCGATACCGCCGCGAAGTTCTCCGAGTACGCCCACCCCGAGAAGCTGGTGTCCACGCAGTGGGTCGCCGACCATGTCGGCGACGAGGACGTCGTGGTCCTCGAGTCCAACGAGGACGCTCTCCTCTACTCCACCGGCCACATCCCCGGCGCCCAGCGCGTCGACTGGCACACCGAGCTCAACGACCCCGTCACCCGCGACTTCGTCGGCCCCGAGGCCTTCGCCGAGTTCGCCGCCTCCAAGGGGATCTCCCGGGACACCACCGTGGTGTTCTACGGCGACAAGTCCAACTGGTGGGCCGCCTACGCCCTGTGGGTGTTCACCCTCTACGGCCATGAGGACCTGCGCCTGATGGACGGCGGCCGTGACAAGTGGATCGCGGAGGGACGCGAGACCACCCGCGAGGTCCCGACCGTGGCCCGCTCCGAGTACCCGGTGATCGAGCGCGACGACCACACCGAGCGCGCCGCCCGCGAGGACGTCCTCAAGGCCATCGGGACCACCCCGCTGATCGACGTCCGCTCCCGTCCCGAGTACACGGGCGAGACCACGCACATGGCCGGCTACCCGCAGGAGGGCACTCTGCGCGGCGGCCACATCCCCACGGCGGCGTCCGTGCCGTGGGCGTCCGCGGCCAACGAGGACGGCACCTTCAAGTCCCGCGCCGAGCTGGAGCAGGTCTATCGCGCCGGCGCCGGGCTGCAGGAGGGCGACGACGTGATCGCCTACTGCCGCATCGGCGAGCGGTCCTCCCACACCTGGTTCGTGCTCAAGTACCTGCTCGGCCACGAGGACGTCCGCAACTACGACGGCTCCTGGACCGAGTGGGGCAACGCCGTGCGCCTGCCGATCGCCGTCGGCGAAGAGCCGGGCGAGGCCCCCGCGCGCTGAGCCCCCGGCACGGCGTGGATCACTAGACTGGGACACCATGACCGAGAACCACGCCGTGCCCGCCGCCCTGGCCGAGATCATCGACGACTTCGCCGGGGTGCCCGATCCCGAGAAGCTCGAGCTGCTGCTGGAGTTCTCGGACGAGCTGCCGGCGCTGCCGGAGCGCTACGACGGCCACGAGGCCGAGATGGAGCAGGTCGTGGAGTGTCAGACCCCGCTGTTCCTGGCCGTCGAGCTCGAGGGTGAGCCCGGCCCGCAGGCCCCGGTCCGCCTCTTCATCACCGCTCCCCCGGAGGCGCCCACCACGCGCGGCTTCGCCTCCGTGCTCACCCAGGGCCTGGACGGGCTGAGCGCCCTCGAGGTCGTGGACGTGCCCGAGGACATCCCCACCCGCCTCGGTCTGGCCAAGGCCCTCACCCCCCTGCGCCTGCGCGGCATGTCCGCCATGCTCGGCCGCATCAAGCGCAACGTACGCGAGCAGGCCGGGATCGCCTGAGTCCGCCGTGGGCCAGCGCAAGAAGGATCGCGGCGCCCGGCACGGGGCGGCCACGCCGGCCGTCGCCGCCCTCGAGGCCGCCGGCGTCCCGTACCGGCTGCACACCTTCGACGTGGCCCTCGACGCCGGCGGCGAGCGGTTCGGCGTCCAGGTCGCCCGGGCGCTCAGCGTGCCCGCCGATCGACTGTTCAAGACGCTGATGGTGGCGGACCCCGACGGCGCGCTCGCCGCGTGCGTGGTGCCCGTGTCCGGTCAGCTGGACCTGCGGGCCGCCGCCGCAGTGCTGGGCGTCAAGCGGCTCGCCCTGGCCGATCTGGCCGTCGTCGAACGCCGGACCGGCTACGTGCGGGGCGGCGTCTCGCCCCTGGGCCAGCGCCGGCCCCACCCCGTCGTCCTGGACTCCTCCGCTCTCGACGCGGAGCTCATGTACGTCTCCGGCGGGCAACGCGGCCTGGATGTCGAGATCGCGCCCGCCGACCTCGTGCAGGTGACGGGCGCCGTCGTCGCGGAGATCGCGGCGGACTGACGGGCGAGTCCTGCGGCGGACCGGTCAGGCGTCGTCGCGCGCCTGGCGGCGCACCGCGACCATGCGCTGGCCGACGGTGACCAGGGAGGCGGCGGCGAGCAGCCCCAAGGTGACGGCCAGGACGACCGGGGGCAGACCGAGGCCGGTGAGGCCGGCGACCACGAGGGTGGCCACGAGCCGTTCCGCTCGCTCGGCGATGCCCACGTGCGCGTCCCAGCCGAGGGCCTCCGCCTTGGCACGCACGTAGGAGACGAGCATGCCCAGGGCGAGGCAGGCCCCGGAGAGCGCGCCGACCGCGGGTGCGGCGCCGAAGCCCCACAGGCACAGCCCGAGGAACACG
Source organism: Micrococcus sp. KRD096 (assembly GCF_017168495.1). Classification (NCBI taxonomy): domain Bacteria; kingdom Bacillati; phylum Actinomycetota; class Actinomycetes; order Micrococcales; family Micrococcaceae; genus Micrococcus; species Micrococcus sp. KRD096. Next base: position 167,622 of record NZ_JABFAY010000018.1, read on the forward strand.
GCCGCGTCCTGCACGCGGTCCAGGGTGGAGTCGAGGAACGCGCCCCAGCGGCCGGTGGACCCGGCCTCGCGCGCCATGATCCCGTCCACCAGGTCCGAGAACACGAACGCGGTGATGAAGAGCGTGCCCCAGAACAGGTGCCCCAGGGGGAACAGCACGAGCGCGCCCAGGCTCACGCCGAGCGTGCCGACGACCGTCACGGTGTCCGGACTGACCCCGGCCCGCAGGAGCGTACGGGCCACCGGGGTGAACAGGCGGGTGGTGACGCCGCGCGCGTGACGGTCCAGCATCAGGCGGGGTCTCCGGCCCCCGGGCGAGGATGCTCGGCCGCGGCACGGGCGTTGGCCGCCTGGCGCACACCGTGGTCCTGGGCGGCCCGGTCCCAGACGTCCGCGAGAATCTGCCGGGTCTCCCCCAGGGTCTGCGACATGTTCTTGGTCCGGGCGATGATCGGCAGGAAGTTGCCGTCGCCGGTCCACCGCGGCACCACGTGCTGGTGCAGATGGGCTGCGATCCCGGCGCCGGCCACCGCCCCCTGGTTCATGCCGAGGTTGTAGCCGGAAGCGCCGGCGGCCTGGCCGAGGGCCAGCATCGCCGTCTGGGTCAGCTCCGCCATCTCGGCGGCCTCCTCCGTGGTGGTGTCCGTGTACAGGGGCACGTGGCGGTAGGGGCAGACGAGCAGGTGACCGGGGTTGTACGGGTACAGGTTCAGCACCACGTAGGCGGTGCGGCCGCGGTGGACGATGAGGGAGTCCTCATCGTCGCGCTGCGGGGCCGCGCAGAACGGGCAGGTGTGCTCGTCCTTGACCTGGCCCGTCCCCTTGGACACGTACGCCATGCGGTGGGCGTTCCAGAACCGCTCGAAGGCGTCCGGGGCGCCGGGCAGCTCGAAGCCGTCCGTGGCGGCGGCGTCCGCCGACGCGCGGGCCTGCGCCCGCGCGTCGGGTCCGCCGGTGCCGGGGCTGGTCATGGGGTGACCTCGCGCTCGCGCACCGCCTTCACGATGCGTTCGATCGCCTCCTCCACCGGCACGCCGTTGTCCTGGGTGCCGTCGCGGAAGCGGAAGGACACGGCGCCCGCCTCCTTGTCCTCGCCGCCGGCGATCAGCACGAACGGCGCCTTCTCCTTGGCCGCGGTGCGGATCTTCTTCGGGAAGCGGTCCGAGGAGTCGTCCAGGCGCGCCCGGATCCCCTCGGCGCGCAGCTTCGCGACGACGTCGTCCAGGTAGTCGTTGAATGCCTCGGCCACCGGGATGGCCACGACTTGCTCCGGGGCGAGCCAGGCCGGGAACGCGCCGGCGTAGTGCTCGGTGAGGACGCCCAGGAAGCGCTCGATGGAGCCGAAGAGGGCGCGGTGGATCATCACGGGGCGCTGACGGGTGCCGTCGGCGGCCTGGTACTCGAGGTCGAAGCGCTCGGGCAGGTTGAAGTCCAGCTGGATGGTGGACATCTGCCACGTGCGGCCGATGGCGTCCCGGGCCTGGACCGAGATCTTCGGGCCGTAGAACGCGGCGCCGCCCGGATCCGGGACGAGCTGCAGACCGGAGGCCTCCGCGACCTCGGCGAGGGTGCGGGTGGCCTCCTCCCAGATCTCGTCGGAGCCGACGAACTTCTCCGGGTCCTTCGTGGAGAGCTCGAGGTAGAAGTCGTTGAGGCCGTAGTCCTTGAGCAGGTCGAGGACGAAGTTGAGCGTGGTGGTCAGCTCCTCCTTCATCTGCTCGCGGGTGCAGTAGATGTGGGCGTCGTCCTGGGTCATGCCGCGCACGCGCGTGAGTCCGTGGACCACGCCGGACTTCTCGTACCGGTACACGGAGCCGAACTCGAACAGCCGCAGTGGCAGCTCACGGTAGGACCGGCCGCGGGAGCGGTAGATCAGGTTGTGCATGGGGCAGTTCATCGGCTTGAGGTAGTAGTTCTGCCCCTGGCGGGTGATCTCGCCGGTCTCGGGATCACGGACCTCGTCGATGTGCATGGGCGGGAACATGCCGTCCGCGTACCAGTCGAGGTGGCCGGACACCTCGTAGAGGTGCTGCTTGGTGATGTGCGGGGTGTAGACGAACTCGTAGCCGGCCTCGGTGTGGCGCCGACGGGAGTAGTCCTCCATCTCCTTGCGGATGATGCCGCCGCGCGGGTGGAACACGGGCAGGCCGGAGCCGAGCTCGTCCGGGAAGGAGAACAGGTCCAGCTCGGCGCCGAGCTTGCGGTGGTCGCGGCGCTCGGCCTCGGCGAGACGCTCCTGGTAGGCCTTGAGGTCGTCCTTGCTGGCCCAGGCGGTGCCGTAGATGCGCTGCAGCTGCTTGTTCTTCTCATTGCCGAGCCAGTAGGCGGCGGCGGAGCGGGTGAGCGCGAAGCCGTTGCCGATGAGCTTGGTGGAGGGCAGGTGCGGGCCGCGGCAGAGGTCGCACCACACGGCGTCGCCGGTCTTGCGGTCCACGTTGTCGTAGATGGTGATCTCCCCGGCCCCGACCTCCACGGAGGCGCCCTCGCCGGCGGTGTCCGCGGCGTCCTTCTTGCCGAGCAGCTCGAGCTTGTAGGGCTCCTCCGCCATCTCGGCGCGGGCGGTCTCCTCGTCCACGACGCGGCGGCGGAAGGTCTGGCCGGACTTCACGATCTTCTGCATGAGCGAGGAGATCTGCTTGAGGTCCTCGGGGGTGAAGGGCTCGTCGACGTCGAAGTCGAAGTAGAAGCCGTCCGTGATGTACGGGCCGATGCCGAGCTTGGCGCCCGGACGCAGCTGCTGCACGGCCTGGGCCATCACGTGGGCGGTGGAGTGCCGCAGCACCTCGAGGCCCTCGGGCTCCGTGATGTCCACCGACTCGACGGACGCGCCGGCGGGGATCTCGCGGGCCAGGTCCCAGAGCAGGCCGTCCACCCGCATCACGGCGGTGGTCGGCTTCTCGCGGAAGAGGTCGAGGCCGGTGGTGCCGTGCGTCACCTCCCGCAGCTCTCCGTCCACGGTCAGCAGGATGTTCTTCGGCTCCGACACGGTGCTCCTTCGAGGTCTGGCTTCGGGATCGGTGGCGTACGGGGGCCACCGTCGGCCGCGTCCCATTCTAGGGGCGCGGCCGGACGGCGGGGCACGGAGGCGGACGGTCTCATCTGTCCGGGGTGGGCAGCAGCTCCCACGTCTCCGGGTGGGGCACCGGGATCGGGGTGTGCTCCGGAGCGGGCCGATCGGGTGCCGCGCGGACGGGGCGGGCCCCGCCGGCCGGCCCGACGTCGGTGCGCACCTTCACGGGCCGGCCGCCCGTGCCGTGGTGCGGGATGTCCGGCAGGGGCTGCGCTCCGGTGCCCGCCCGGCCGCTGCGGCGCGCGGCGGCGGCTCGGCGGTCCGCCGCGAGCCAGTCCCGCCACTGCTGCCGGGTGGCGTCCAGGTAGTCGGGGTCCGGGAGCGTCTCGGGCCGGTGCAGGTCCCAGGCGCGCACGGCCTGGACGGACACGGCCCGGTCGCCGGTGCGCCGGACGGTGCCCTCGATCAGCAGGAGGCGGGCGGAGAAGAGCATCTCCCCGGAGGCGTGCTGGGCCTCGGTGAAGAAGGAGGCGTCCACGCAGCCGGTGCCGTCGTCCACGGAGAGGAACACCACCCGCTTGCCGCTGCGCATGGGCGGGGTCTGGGTGGCCACGCGCACCCCGGCCACGAGCACCCGGGACTGCGTGCGCAGCCCGAGCAGGTCCTTCGCCCGGGTGACGCCGAGCGCGTCCAGGTACGGGGCGTGGGAGTCCATGAGGTGGGCGGTGACGTCCAGGGCGGTGAGCTCCAGCTCGGTGCGGACCCGGGCGGCCGGGGCCGGGTCCGGGAAGAGCGGGGCGAGGGTGGTGAGCTCGGTGTCCGGCAGGTCCAGGGCCAGCTGGCCCTCCACCTGCCGTGGACGGGCGGACCGCGAGCGCGGGGCGGTGCGGCCGGGGGCGGTGCCGCGGGTGGTGGAGACCATGAGGCGGGCGGGGTACATGCCGGGGTCGTGTTCGAGGATGGCGGCCATGAAGGCGGCGGGGTGGTGGGTCTTGAGCCAGGCGGAGTGGTAGGTGGGGACGGCGAAGGCGGCGCCGTGGGCCTTGCAGAAGCCGAAGGAGCCGAAGGCGGAGAGGGTGGCCCAGACCTCGTCGATGACGTCGAGGGAGTAGCCGCGGGCGAGGGCGCCGGTGCGGAAGGCCTCTTCGACGAGGTGTTCCTGCGGGCCGCCGAGGAGGCGGCGGTGCTCGTCGGCGCGGGCCAGTCCGCAGCCGGTCATGACGTCCATGGTGCGCAGGACCTGTTCGTGGAAGACGGTGACCCCGTGGGTCTCGGCGAGGACGGGCCGCAGGTCGGGGTGCGGGTAGTGGGCGGGTGCCCAACCGTGCCGCTGTTCGAGGAAGGGCCGGACCATGTCGGACTGCATGGGGCCGGGGCGGAAGAGGGAGATGTCCACGGTGAGGTCGTTGAACTCGTGGGGGGCGAGCTTGCCGACGAGTTCGCGCTGACCCGGGGACTCGATCTGGAAGCAGCCGAGGGTGTGGGTGGTGCGGATCATCGCGTAGGTGGCGGCGTCGTCGAGGGGCACCTGTTCGAGGTCGATGTGCTCGCCCGTGGTGCGTTCGACCTCGGCGATCGTGTAGGCGATGGCGGACTGCATGCGCACGCCGAGGATGTCGAGCTTGAGGAAGCCCATGGGGTCCATGTCGTGCTTGTCGAACTGGCTCATGGGCAGGCCCATGCCGGAGGGCTGGACGGGGGTGCGGTGCAGCAGGGCGGCGTCGCCGAGGATGACGCCGCAGGGGTGCATGGAGATGTGGCGGGGCAGGCGGTCGAGGCGTTCGGTGAGGTCGACGAGCAGGTCCAGCTGGCGGTCGCCCTCGGCGCGGCCGGACTCGATGCGGCGGGAGAGACCGCCGAGTTCGGGCATGCGCTGGAGGGCCTCGCGGAAGTTCGAGGCGGAGAAGCGCCAGAGCTGCTTGGCGATGGCGTCCACCTCGGGTTCGGGCATGCCGAGGGCGAGGCCGGCGTCGCGGACGGCGCCGCGGGCCCGGTAGGCGTTCTGCATGCTCATGAGGGTGGTGCGCTCGGCGCCGAAGCGCTCGACGACGGCGTGGTAGATCTCGTGGCGGCGGGCGGACTCCACGTCGATGTCGATGTCCGGGAGGGTGGAGCGGTCAGTGGAGAGGAAGCGCTCCATGATCAGGCCGTTGGCCATGGGGTCGACATGGGAGATGCGCAGGGCGTGGTTGACGAGGGAGGAGGCGCCGGAGCCGCGGGCGGCCACGCGGATGCCCATGCCCTCGATGAGGTCGACGACGGCGGCCACGGTGAGGAAGTAGGAGGAGAAGCCGAGTCGGGTGATGATGCCGAGCTCGTGCTCGGCGCGGTCCTGCAGGTCCCGGGCCGCCTGGCTGGTGCCGGGGAGGCCTCCCCCGGTGTGGAGGTGGGGGTAGCGGGCGAGGAGGCCGGTGCGGGTGCGCTCGCGCAGCACGTGCTCCGGGGGGCCGTCGATGCCGATGATGGCGGCCTCGGGGACGCGGGGCACACCCCAGCCGAGGTCGGTCTCGGGGGGGTTGTCCCGGTTGGCGGCGGTGGGGACCCGGCCGGCCGCCGCGGCGGCGAGCTCGGCGACGCTGGCCCACGGGCTGCCGCCCGCCGCTCCCCCGGTGGTGCGGGCGTGGGCGGCGGAGACGAGCTCGCACAGGGAGCGGTAGCCGGAGCCATGACAGCCTCCTCGGGCGAGCACGACCACGCGGCCGGCGTCCTCGTCCTCGCTCCACCGGACGGCCAGGTCCACGCCCACGATCGGGGTGATGCCGTGGCGCAGGCAGGCGCCCACGTGTTTGGCCATGCCGTAGAGCCCGTCCCGGTCGGTGCAGGCCAGCAGGTCCATGTCCGCGGCCGCGGCGGCGGCCACGAGGTCCTCGGGCCAGCTGACCCCGTAGTGGGCGCTGAACGCGGAGGCGACGTGCAGGTGGGCGAAGGGTGCGGCGGTGCGTCCGGCCGCGGCGGCCCGGCTCATGCCGACCGCCTCAGGTCCTGGGCGTGCTCGTGGACGCGCACGAGCCGCCACCGGCCGGAGTCCAGGTGGTGGGCGACGTCGAGGGTCTGCAGGGGCGCGGCGCCGGCCCGGGCCAGGCGAACCTGCAGCCGCCACATCTCGTGGTCCACGAGACCGGCGCCGCGGCCCTTCTCCGCGCGGACCTCCTCCGCCCACCAGCGGCGCCGCTCGAACCAGCGCACGGGGCGCTCTGCGAGGACGTAGTCCCGCCCGTTCCAGCGCAGCCCCTTCGGGGTGCCGTCTGCCCCGTACTCCACCGCCACCGACTGTGTGAGGACTCCCATTCTGCTTCTCTCCCTGTGCACTGCTGACCGGACCGACGACGGGGTGCCGTCGCGCGATGGGAGCGCGGCCCGTCCGGCGGACCGGACGCGGGGAAGAAGTGGGAAGGTGGGGCCGCACCCCCGATCGTACTCGAACATGTGTTCGAATGCGATGGGTGCGAAGGTAGGGCGGCCGCCGGACACGTTAAGGACGCATCGCCCCCGAGACAGGAGGGGCCGAGTCCTGGCCGTGGGCCTCGACCCCGACACTGGGGTGCACATGCACGAGAAAATCGTCTCTTGGGCTGGAAGAAGTGCGCCGGCACGGTCCTGTGGACAATGCGAGCAGGACCACAATCCGTCTGCGTATACTCCGAACCAACCGGGCCTCGCATGCCACGGGCACCGCGCTGCGGGATCAGCGCGGGAGGCGCGGACACACGACGGACGTCCAGTTGGAGGGGAAATGTCTCTCACCGCACCCGGGCGCGCCCTGCGCCGCCACCGATTCGCCCAGGCCGGCACGCTCAGCGTGGCCTTGGCGCTCGCACTGACCGCCTGCGGCGGGCAGTCCGAGCCCGCCGAGTCGTCGACGACGTCGCCCTCGTCCGCCAAGCCCGCCGTCGAGACGTCCGCGCCCGCGAGCACGAGCGAGACCGCAGGCGTCAGCTCATCCTCCACGGCCACGGAGAGCGGGTCCGGCGAATACGTTCCCGCGTCTGCCGACGGTCCCGCGCGGAACGTGCCCAAGCCGGAGATGCCCGCCGCCATGAAGGAAGAGACCAAGGAGGGCGCCGAGGCGGCGATTCGCTACTTCTGGGAGGCTATTTACTACACCGACCAGACCGGAGAAACTGCTGATTTTGATTCGACATACAGCGAATACTGCGAGCTTTGCCAAGCCGTATCCGACTCAACTGCCCAGCACTACAAAGAAGGTGGCTGGTCAACGGGAGAGCGCACCTCGATCAAATCGTTAACTCTCACCCCGTCAGAGTTTGGCTACACCGCTACTCTTGTTCGTGACGCATCCGCTGTAGAGGTCTTCGACTCACAGGGCGTTAGAGACGACTCTGCCAGTGGGGCGGAAACTCACGACGAGACCTGGCTGGCCGACGTAGTCTACGAACCCTCCAAGGGCCACTGGGTGATCGATGAGATGCAAAATCACCAGGATGCTCAATAATGCCTTCCATCTCTCGTATTTTGATTGCGATAGCAACTGCCTGCATTGCCTTAACGCTGATTCAGGCGCCATCGGCACACGCACAGCGCGCGAAGACCTGCACCGATGTTCCCATTAGTGGCAAGCGAGAAGACGTCGAATTTAGGATTCGAACGCAGTGCAAGAAACAGTCGCGAACACAGCCCCCTCAGCCGGCCTCCGAACCGGTGTCCGCAGTTACCGCTCCAGGAGCCAGAGAAAAGCCGGCAATCGAGCAGCGCACTGTAGACGCCTGTTTCCCGAATCAAGAAAACAATTCCGATTTTGGGACGTGTCGCGAACAGACCGAGGCCTTTTGCCCAGAAGGAGCATGGGTACGCGAGCAGTTCATCGACACAACTCGCCCAGATAGGGATCCCTATTACAGCCGGCCGGAATGCGTTACTGCGGGTTCGCCAGCCCCAGCAGCAGACGGCGCCCCGCCCGTCTCCATCGACGAGGTCCGCACGCTCCTCGTGCTGGAGCCTGAGATCCGGTCGGACAACGGCGGACGCGGGATCCGCAATGCGGAGACCAACTTCTACGCAGACGCCGAGACGCGCACGCTCGTCACCACCCTCAACGGGGTCGAGGTCGAACTCCGCGCCACGCCGGTGAGCTTCCACTGGGACTACGGGGACGGGTCCCCCACCAAGACCACCTCGGTCGCAGGCCAGAGCCAGCCGGAGTTCAACGTCCCCACCCCCACGAGCCACGTGTACGAGGACACCGGGCAGTACACGGTCCGCCTCACCACCGTGTACATCGGCGAATACCGGGAGGCCGGGGGCGAATGGGTGCTCATCCCGGGCACCATCAGCCTCGACTCGGCCCCCGTCACTGCGAACATCTGGCGCACCATCACCCGCAATGTCGCCGATGACTGCAGCGTCGACTCCTCAGCCTGGGGCTGCACCGGCCCCATCGAATCCGCTCCGGCCGGCTGAGGACGGACCGCGGGGCGGCCGACGGTCTCCCGTCCACCGCCCCGCGGCCCCCTCGTCGGCCGGGTGCGTCAGACCCGGCGCACCCACCCCCGGGCCGCGAGCACGAGTCCCGCGCCGAGGGCCGCGAGCGCTCCGAGCGCGCCCTCCGGAACCTCACGCCCGGTCTCGACCGTGTCCGGGGTCGTGTGGGCGTCCTCCATCGCCGGCACGTTCAGGGCCCGGGGCTTCTGCCCGTCCGCGAGCAACTCGACGAGCGCGAAGACGTCGGACCGCTCCGCGTCCTGGGTGATGATGACGTCCTCACTCTTGGTCATCCCGTCCAGCGACCAGTCGAGGACGAGGCGGTCGTCGGTCGGGTATGTCGCGTCGGCGAGGTAGTGAAACCCGGTGAAGGAATCCACCGTGGTGTCGCGCCAGAGGGCACCCCAGCGCGGACCCCACGAGAGTTCCGCGACCGCCGCGTCGTCGCCCAGGCCTTCGGACCGGAACGGCAGCAGCACGCCCGGCTCGGCGTGCTGCAGCGTGAGGAACCGCTCGGGGTAGTCCCCGAACACGGGGTCGGCCAGGCTGTGCTCGCCCCACGCGTAGACGAGCCCGGCAGAGGGGCCTATGTTGCCCTCCGGAGTGCCGGCGGTCTCGTCGTAGAGAGCGGCGGCCACCGGGGTGCCGTCCACGGACAGGGTGAACAGGAGATGACCGTCTCCGGCCTCGCCGTGGCACCCCGCCGAGAGATGCGGCGCTCATACCGGCCCGGTGACACCCACGCTACGCAGAGCCCATTCTCAGGGGGAGTTCAGGACGGTCTCGGATCCGTCTCGATCCGATCACGGTGCCGCGGCACCGCGTTCCCGCGTCTCACGGGCAGGTCATCCCCGTCGCCCCGTCCTTCAGAGCAGCGTTCCCTGCTGCTCTCTCATCTCCTGGGTCAGCTCCGGCCCGTTGTTCCGGACGTTCCCCACGGCGCCCCCCACGGGCCGCAGCGACCAGCCCGCCGCGACGTCGTACGCGCCGGCGCGCACCTCGCCCACGAGGGTGTCGGCTTCTTCGGCGGACCCGAGCGTGTCCGGGGCGAGCCACCGGCCCATCGTCTCGGCGTCCATGGGCACGGGCAGCCGGTCGTGCAGCCGGCCGAGTGCGGCGAGCACCGGATCGTCGTCGTCCGCGTCGGGCGCGGCCATGGTGAGGATCGTCGTCGAGAGGACCCAGGCGTCCTCCCCCGCGGCCTTGGCCTCGGGGTCCTGCCACCACTCGTACAGGCCGGCGAACCAGATGACCGGCCCCTCGCCGTCCCCGGCCCCGGCCGGGTGCACGTAGTAGGGCTGCTTCTTCGCGGCTCGCCCGTCGGGACCCTTGGCGCCAGGCTCCGGCGTCTTCCACTCGTAGTAGCCCTCCGCCGGCACGGCGCAGCGGCGGGCGCGGACGGCGGCCCGGAACGTCGGCTTGGAGGCCACGGTCTCCGAGCGCGCGTTGAACGCACGGGACCCCACGGACAGCTCCTTCGCCCACGGCGGCACCAGGCCCCAGCGTGCCACGTGGATCCGCCGGGTCACTCCGGCACCGACGTCGTCCGCGTGCGCCACGAGGATCGGCACCTCGGCTGTCGGCGCCACGTTCCAGCTCTGGCGGAGCACCAGCTCCTCATTCGTCTCGGCATCGCCCAGGGCCACCAGGTCGCTCGTGGCGCGGGCCATCACGTAGCGGCCGCACACGTCAGCGGTCCCTCCCGTCCCGGCCACGCTCGACATACATCCACGCGATGCCGAGGGCGAAGCCCATCATCGCGCAGCCGAGCACATTGCCCCGGGGACTCTCGGTGCCCAGTCCGAACACCACCCCCAGGCCGACGCCGATCAGCAGCCCCACCAGTGGGATGCGCCACTGAGCGAGCGCCCCGGTGCCGTTCCGGGCACCGGCCGGAGCCCCGGCTGGAGCCTCGTGCGCCTCGTGCGCCTCGTCCTCGTCTCTGCCATGTCCTGCCACGGTTCGCCCCTCCGTTCACATCGGTGTTGCGGGTCAGGTTGCAGTCTCCCCCGGCCGCCATGGTGACGCCACACACCAGGCCCCCCGGCTGCTCACCGATGCGTCGCACAGAGTCCTGTGATGGGATGGGCAGAACGAGCCCGCACGCCGCGCCGCCCCACGCATGCGCGGCATCGGGCAGATCCCCACCACCAGGAGGAACAACGTGTCCCAGAAGGTCCGCGGCGTCGTCGCCATGGCGAAGGACGCCCCCGTCACCATCGAGACCATCGTCATCCCCGATCCGGGACCCGGCGAGGCCGTGGTCGACATCAAGACCTGCGGCGTCTGCCACACGGATCTGCACTACCAGCAGGGCGGGATCGGCGACGAGTACCCGTACCTGCTCGGCCACGAGGCCACGGGTGTGGTCTCCGCGATCGGCGAGGGCGTCGACCACGTCAAGGTCGGCGACACCGTGATCCTCAACTGGCGCGCCGTGTGCGGCGAGTGCCGCGCGTGCCGCAAGGGCGAGCCGAAGTACTGCTTCAACACCCACAACGCGACCCAGAAGATGACCCTCGAGGACGGCACGGAGCTGTCCCCGGCCCTGGGCATCGGGGCGTTCGCGGACAAGACGCTCGTCCACGCCAAGCAGTGCACCCAGGTCGACGGCGTCGACACGCCCGAGGAACAGGCCGCGGTCGGCCTGCTCGGCTGCGGGATCATGGCCGGCATCGGCGCGGCCATCAACACCGGCGAGGTCAAGCGCGGCGAGTCCGTGGCCGTGATCGGCTGCGGCGGCGTCGGCGTGGCCTCGATCGCCGGGGCGAAGCTCGCCGGCGCCACCACGATCATCGCGGTGGACATCGACGCCAAGAAGCTCGCCAAGGCCAAGGAGCTCGGCGCCACCCACACCGTGAACTCGAAGGACGAGGACCCCGTGGAGGCCATCCGCGCGGCGACCGGCGGCTTCGGCGCCGACGTGGTCATCGAGGCGGTCGGCCGCCCGGAGACCTACGAGCAGGCGTTCTACGCCCGGGACCTGGCCGGCCGCGTCGTCCTGGTGGGCGTGCCCACCCCCGGCATGGAGCTGAAGCTGCCCCTGCCGGAGGTGTTCGGCCGCGGCGGCGCGCTGAAGTCCTCGTGGTACGGCGACTGCCTGCCGGAGCGCGACTTCCCCATGCTCGTGGACCAGTACCGCCTGGGCCGCCTGCCGCTGGACGAGTTCGTCACGGAGACCATCGCCCTGGACGAGGTGAACGAGGCCTTCGAGACGATGAAGTCCGGCGACGTCCTGCGCTCGGTGGTGGTGCTCTGATGGCACGCATCGATCACCTGGTCACCTCCGGCACGTTCTCCCTGGACGGGGAGACGTTCGACGTGGACAACAACGTGTGGATCGTCGGCGGCGCGGAGCAGTGCGTCGTCATCGACCCGGCCCATGACGCCTCGGCCGTCTGGAAGAAGGTGAACGGCCGCCAGGTGCTGGCCATCGTCCTCACCCACGGCCACGACGACCACATCCGCCAGGTCCAAGAGTTCCGCCAGATGGTGGACGCCCCCGTGCTGCTCCACCCCGCAGACCGCATGCTCTGGGACGACGTCTTCCCCGACGAGGAGCCCGACGGCGCGCTCGCCGAGGGCGACGTCCTGCGCGTGGCCGGCGTCGAGCTGCGGGTGCTGCACACCCCCGGTCACTCCCCCGGCTCGGTCTGCCTGTACGCCCCCGCCCTGGGCGAGGCCGGCGACGACGGCGCCCCGACCGGCGTCGTGTTCTCCGGCGACACCCTGTTCCAGGGCGGGCCCGGCGCCACCGGCCGCTCGTACTCGGACTTCGACACGATCATCGAGTCCATCCGCGAGCGCCTGTTCCCGTTGCCGGAGGCCACCGTGGTCCACACCGGCCACGGCGACTCCACCACGATCGGCACGGAGAAGCCGCACCTGCAGGAGTGGATCGACCGCGGCCACTGAGGCCGCGCCGAGGTGGGGAAGAATGGTCCCCCGTGACCATCCTCCCCGCCTCGCCCCCTCCCTCCGTGATCCTGCTCGGCGGCGCGTCGGGCTCCGGCAAGTCCTACCTGGCCCGGCGGCACGGCCGGCCCCACCTCTCGCTCGATGCGTTCTACCGTCCGCAGTCCGACGACGGCGCCGCGGGCGGGCCCGGCCCCGTGTTCCCGCGCACCCCCTACGGTGAGATCGACTGGGACCACCCCGGAACGTGGGATGAGCAGGCGGCCGTGGACGCCGTCGTCGAACTGCTCGAGGAGGGCGCCACGCGCGTGCCCGATTACGACATCTCCACGTCCTCCGTCCGCGGGCACAGCACCGTCGCGCTCGAGCCGGGCGGGGTGATCGTGGCGGAGGGCATCTTCGCCGAGCGCATGCCCGCTGCCCTGGACCGGGCGGGGGTCCGCTACGCCGCCTGGTACATCGACCAGGCGCGGACCACGACGGCGGCCCGCCGGTTCGTGCGCGACGTCGCCGAACGCCGCAAGCCGGTGCCGTTCCTCGTGCAGCGGGGCTGGTCCCTGTACCGGACGGACGCGGCGCGCCGGGCGGCGGCCGTGGCGGCCGGCTTCACCCCGCGACGCAAGCGGGAGATCATCGCGGATCTCACGGCCTGACGGGCCGCCCGCAGCCGGGCCGCCCGTGCCCTCAGCCGGCGGTGCCCGCGGTGAGGACGGCGAGCTGCTCGTCCACGACCTCGAGCCCGGCGGCGGCGGCCCACGCCGTGTACTCCTCCCGCAGGGCCACGGCGAAAGCGGGGACGCTCACCCCGGGGCGCACGTCCTCGGCCGCGCCCGCCGTGCGGGGGTCCATGTCCAGGCCGAGCTCCCGGTAGACGTCGACAAGCACGGCCCGCAGCGGGGCGGGGTCGGACACCACCACGTGGGTGGAGAACAGGAACGCCCCCTTCACCACGCGCTGCGCGGAGCCGGCCAGCTTCACCGGGTAGGTCGGCGCAGGACCCTGCACGGAGAACTCACCCGGGCAGTACTCCCCCGGGATCTCGCCCACGGAGGCGGGCACGTCCAGGCGCGCGAACGCCCGCACGAACAGGTCGGCGAACTCGGCGAACCGGGCCTGCTGGGTGAGTGCCGCGTCCTCCTGCTGGCTCAGGTGGTCCACCACCAGGCAGCCGTGGTGGTAGGCCGCCGCCCGCCCGCCGGCCCGGCGCACCGCCGGCGCGAAGCCGTGGGCGCGGGCCGCCGCAGCCGCGGCCGCGAAGCCGGGCAGCCGCGCATCGCGCTGGCCGAACGCGACGGTCGGTTCGGGCACGTAGACGCGGATCAGATCGTCGAGGGCCCTTCCCTCGGCCGCGGTGGCGCGGAAGACGGCCAGCTCGCCCATGGCCCAGTCGAGGTCTTCGGCGGCCCCGAGGGTCCGCTCCTGCACGGCCCAGCGCAGCCGGGGAGCTGCGCTCACAGGCCGCCCTCGACCGGCCAGGAGCGCAGGGTGAGGGTCTGCTCGACGTGGGCGAAGGGGCCGTCGTCGTCGTGGAGGACGGTGCTGGTCAGGCCCACGCCGTCCGGGCCCACCGTGACCTGCCCCGCGAGGCCGAGCCAGTGGCCGGTGGGCTCGCGGTACAGGTGGATCTGCAGGTCCACGTTGGGGAAGAACCACCCGCCCGGCTTCGCCGGCAGGGCCGGGGCGATCCCGTTGGCCGCATCGGTGAGGCTGATCAGGCGCACCAGGTCACTCGTGCTCTCCCCCGCCACCATCTCGCGGTCCGTGGTGAGCCACACCCGGCCGTGACCCGGCCCGTGGCCGGGCAGGACGACGCCGTCGAGGGAGGCGATGTACCCGCCTCCCCATCCGTGGAGCGCGTTGTGCGACTGCGCCTGCGAGCGCGGCGGGAGGGGCTCGTCCGGCAGCTGGGCGACGGCGGAGGTGTCCGAGGTGGACAGCAGCCAGGCGCGCAGGGTCAGCACGGTACGGCCCCGGGCGTGGAGCACGGACTCGACGAGCTCGATGGTCCGGCCCGGACGCAGGGTGCGCGTGACCACCTCGAGCTCGCCCGACCAGAGCGTGCCCAGGATGTCGTAGGAGAGCCGTCCCACCCGCAGCCCGGGGGTGGTCTCGTGCGCGGCGACCTCGTGCAGCAGCAGGCCCGAGACGGCGGCCATGTGCATCTCCTCTTCCCGCCATGCGCCCTGGGCGTGCACGGTGGAGCGCACGCGGGAGGTGCGGACGCCGTCGGCGTCCACGGTGGGCTCGCCGAGGCGCACGTAGAAGGCCAGGGGATCGTCGGCGACGGAGGTCGCGGGGGTGGAGGTGATGTCGGTCATGGGCCGAAGTCTGCCAGAACGACGACGACGGCCGGTGACGTCCCCGCGGGGATGTCACCGGCCGTCGTCGTGCGGACCGAGCCGGGGTTCAGCGGCGCATGACCTTGCGGGCGATGCCGTTGCCGATCAGCTGCAGCGCCTGGACGAACACGATCACCACGATCACGGCCAGCCAGGTGACCTCCGGACGGAACCGGTTGTAGCCCTCCACGATGGCGAAGTTGCCGACGCCGCCGCCGCCGATGATGCCCGCCATGGCGGACATGTCCACGAGCGAGATGATCACGAACGTGAAGCCGAGGATCAGCGGGCCGAGGGCCTCGGGCAGCACCACGGTGCGCACGATCCGCATGCGGGAGGCGCCCATCGCGCGGGCGGCCTCGATCACGCCGGGGTCGAGGGAGACGAGGTTCTGCTCCACGATGCGGGCGATGCCGAACGTGGACGCCCAGATCATGCAGAACACCACGGCGGTGTTGCCGATGCCGCTGCCGAGCACCGCGATGGTCAGCGGCTGCAGGGCGGCGATGAGGATGACGAACGGGATGGGCCGGATCAGGTTCACGACGAAGTTCGTGACCAGGTAGACGGCACGGTTGGCGAAGATGCCGCCCGGACGCGTGGTGTAGAGGACGAGCCCGACCAGCAGGCCGAGGATGCCGCCGAGGATGAAGGCCCAGCCGACCATGTAGAGGGTGTCCCCCACGGCGGTCATCAGCTCGGGGCCGTAGTACCCCCAGTCGAGGTTCTGGAATCGCTCGATCACTGGTGCACCTCCTGCACGTCCCCGGCGCCGGCCAGGTCCGCGACGAACGCGTCCACCGCGGCGGCCTCGCCCGTGAGCGCCACGGTGAGCAGGCCGTACGCGGAGTCCTTGGTGGCGGACATGCCGCCGTGGACGATCTCGAAGCCCACGCCGCGCGTCGATGCGGTGCCGAGCACCGCCGAGACCGCGGCGGAGTCCTTGAGCGAGACCATGATCAGCCGACCCTCGGTGCGCGCCCGGATGCGGGCCACCTCGTCGGCATTCGGCCGGTCCTTGAGCGCCGTGGCCACGAAGGACGCGGCGTCGGCGGAGTGGGCGGGCCGGGAGAAGAGGTCGTAGACCTTGCCGCTCTCCACCACGCGGCCGGTGTCCATCACGGCGACACGGTCGGCGATCGAGCGGATGACCTCCATCTCGTGGGTGATGGCCACGATCGTGACCCCAAGCTCCTCGTTGACGCGGCGCAGCACGGAGAGCACCTCGTGCGTCGTCGAGGGATCCAGGGCGCTGGTGGCCTCATCCGCGAGCAGGATCTCCGGCTCGGCGGCCAGGGCGCGGGCGATGCCGACGCGCTGCTTCTGGCCGCCCGAGAGCTGCTCCGGGTAGTGCTTGGCCTTGTCCGCCAGGCCGACGAACTCGAGCAGCTCCGCCACGCGAGCGCGGCGCGTGGACCGCGGCCAGCCGGCGGTGTCCAGGGCGAACTCGATGTTCCCGGCCACCGTGCGGGAGGTCAGCAGGTTGAACTGCTGGAACACCATGCCGATGCGGGTGCGCAGCGGACGCAGCTTCGCCTCGGAGAGGTGCGAGACCTGTTGGCCCAGCACCGTGACGGTGCCCGACGTCGGCTTCTCCAGCCCGTTGATCATGCGGATCAGGGTGGACTTGCCGGCACCGGAGAAGCCGATGACGCCGAAGACCTCGCCGCGGTTCACGGTGAGCGAGACGTCGTCCACGGCTTTCACACCGGCACCCTTCTTGGCGCCGTAGACGCGGCTGACGTGGTCGAAGACGATGACCGGCTCTCCCGGGGCGCCCTCAGAGTGGCGCCCCGGGGTGACCGCGTCACGGTCGGACGTATGGGAACCTGCCATGGATCAGGCGCCCTGCTTCGCGATCGCGTCCTGGTACTGCTTCAGGGTCTCGTCGATCTGGGCGGCGTCGAGCTGCACCGGCACGCTCGTGTCGGAGGAGAGCTTCGCGGACTCGTCCAGCACGGCCTGCTCGTGGTACAGGGCCGCGACCTTCTGGTAGGTCTCGTTGTCGCGGTCCGCACGACGCACGGCGAAGCCGTTGACGAACGGCTTGGCGGAGTCGGCCTGGGGGTCGTCCTTGAACAGGGCGGTGTTCGTGTCAATGCCGGCGTCGGCCGAGAACGTGTTGTTGATGACCGAGCCCTGGACGGACTCGAGCGCGTTCACGGTCTGCTGCGCGGCCACGGGCTGCACCTTCACGGTGGAGGCGGCCTCGTCGATGTCGCGGACCTCGGGGCGGATGGTCTCGTTGGACAGCTTCAACAGGCCGGCGGCGACGAGCACGTTGATGGCGCGGGCCTCGTTCACGGTGTCGTTCGGGATGGCGACGGTGTCGCCCTTCTTGAACTCGGAGACGTCCTTGTAGTTCTTGGAGTACAGGGGCAGCGGGATGATCTCGGTGGTCCCGATCAGCGTCAGGTCCTTGCCGGAGGCCTGGTTGTAGTCGGCCAGGTAGGCGATGTGCTGGAACCAGTTCATGTCGATGTCGCCGTTGTCCAGCGCCGGGTTCGGCTGCGTGTACTCGGTGAAGTTGCGGATCTCGACGTCGATGCCGTGCTTCTCCTTGGCGAGCTTCACCAGGGCGCGGTGCGTCTCGTTCTCGGACACGACGCCGATGCGCACGGTCTGCGCGCCGTCGTCGCCCTTCTCCTCGGCCTGCGAGTTGCAGGCGGTCAGGGCGAACGCGCCGACGGCGGCCAGGGACAGGCCGGCGAAGGAGCGGCGGGAGATGTTCGAGGGGGTCGTCATGGGGTTCTCCTTGGAGGACGGTGCGAGGCCGCCGGCGCGGGTGGGCACGGCGGGTGCGGAACGGTGCGGGGTGGGCCGTGCGGTGGCTGATTCCCCGCGGGGCACAGCACGGCGGGCGGGGGCGGGAGACGCCCCGAGCCGGAGGCCGGGATCCTTTCGAACGCTGCTCTTGCCCGTCCCCCAGTCACCGCGGGCTCCCCTCGAGGGGTCTGCACGCAGCGGAGGCGGGCCGCTTCTCGGTCCGTTGCCACCCGTGAACATGGGGTTGGCGAGCGGCTCGTCGTGGGACCACGTGGACCCGCCGAGGCGGGGTCCACAGCCGCTTCTCCTGAAGCTGGGCCCAAGCCTATCGCAGCGTGTGCGCTCCATCGGGCAGGGCGGTGACGCGCAACGTCATACTGCGGGGCCCGGGGCCGACGTGTGATGCCTCTCGCGAGACGACGACGGCCGGGCGCCTCCGTGGGGAGGCGACCGGCCGTCGTCAGGACGGGGCTCAGGCGGACGGGATCAGAAGTCCCAGTCCTCGTCCTCGGTGTTCTCGGCCTTGCCGATCACGTAGGAGGAGCCGGAGCCGGAGAAGAAGTCGTGGTTCTCGTCCGAGTTCGGGGAGAGCGCGGAGAGGATGGCGGGGTTCACGTTCGTGGTCTCGGCCGGGAACATGGGCTCGTAGCCCAGGTTCATCAGCGCCTTGTTCGCGTTGTAGTGCAGGAACTTCTTCACGTCCTCGGCCAGGCCGACGGCGTCGTAGAGGTCATGGGTGTACTCGACCTCGTTCTCGTACAGCTCGAACAGCAGCTCGAAGGTGAACGCCTTGAGCTCCTCCCGCTTCTCCTCCGGCAGGGTCTCGATGCTCCGCTGGTACTTGTAGCCGATGTAGTACCCGTGCACGGCCTCGTCGCGGATGATCAGGCGGATCAGGTCGGCGGTGTTGGTGAGGCGGGCGTGCGCGGAGAGGTACATGGGCCAGTAGAAGCCCGAGTAGAAGAGGAAGGACTCGAGCAGGGTGGAGGCGATCTTCTTCTTGTACGGGTCCTGGCCGTCATAGCGCTCCACGATCAGGCCGGCCTTGGCCTGCAGGTTCCGGTTCTCACGGGACCAGCGGAACGCCTCGTCGATCTCCGGGGTGGAGGCCAGCGTGGAGAAGATCGAGGAGTACGACTTCGCGTGCACCGACTCCATGAACGCGATGTTCGTGAGGACGGCCTCCTCGTGCGGGGTCATGGCGTCCGGGATGAGGGAGACGGCGCCCACGGTGCCCTGGATCGTGTCCAGCAGCGTCAGGCCCGTGAACACGCGCATGGAGAGCAGTCGCTCCTCATCCGTGAGGTGGGACCAGGACTGCACGTCGTTGGACAGCGGCACCTTCTCCGGCAGCCAGAAGTTGTTGACGAGGCGGTTCCACACCTCCACGTCCTTCTCGTCCTGAATGCGGTTCCAGTTGATCGCCTCGACGAGGTGGGACTGCTGGGTCTCGGTCACGGCAGGGCACATCCTTCAGAAGAATTCGTTGAGAATCCGCGGATTCCGGGGGCTCACGGGAGCACGGTCATCGGGGCGCGGGTTCGGGACAGTCTAGGCCCGCAGGGGCAGCGGCAGCCACTCGGGCAGGTCCGGGCTCACGACGTCGTGGGCCCGCCCCGCCCGTCCGTGCGCGCCGCCCCACTTCGAGGCGGGAAATCGAGCGCACCCGCGCTCAGAAGCGCGGAATACTCGGGATTTCCCGCCTCGAATGGCCGGCTGTCAGAGCATGCAGCTGACGCAGCCCTCGACCTCGGTGCCCTCCAGCGCGAGCTGGCGCAGGCGGATGTAGTAGATCGTCTTGATGCCCTTCCTCCACGCGTAGATCTGTGCGCGGTTCAGGTCACGGGTGGTGGCCGTGTCCTTGAAGAACAGCGTCAGGGACAGGCCCTGGTCCACGTGCTGCGTCGCCGCGGCGTACGTGTCGATGATCTTCTCGTAGCCGATCTCGTACGCGTCCTCGTAGTACTCGAGGTTCTCGTTGGTGAGGTACGGCGCCGGGTAGTACACGCGGCCGAGCTTGCCCTCCTTGCGGATCTCGATCTTCGAGGCCACCGGGTGGATCGAGGAGGTCGAGTTGTTGATGTAGGAGATCGAGCCCGTCGGCGGGACGGCCTGCAGGTTGCGGTTGAAGATGCCGTACTCCATGACGGAGGCCTTCAGCTCACGCCAGTCGTCCTGCGTGGGCAGGGCGATCCCGGCCTCGGCGAACAGCTCGGCGACGCGCTCGGTGGCGGGCGCCCACTCCTGGTCCGTGTACTTGTCGAAGAACTCCCCCGAGGCGTACTTCGAGTCCTCGAACCCGCCGAACCGCTGGCCGGTCTCGATCGCGATCCGGTTCGAGGCCCGCAGCGCGTGGAACAGCACCGCGTAGAAGTACATGTTCGTGAAGTCGATGCCCTCCTCCGAGCCGTAGTGGACGCGCTCGCGCGCCAGGTAGCCGTGGAGGTTCATCTGCCCCAGGCCGATGGCGTGGGAGGCCGCGTTGCCCTTGGCGATGGACGGCACCGACTGGATGTCGGACATGACCGACACGGCCGTCAGCGCACGGATCGCGGTCTCCACGGACCGGCCGAAGTCCGGCGAGTCCATGGTCTTGGCGATGTTCATCGAGCCGAGGTTGCACGAGATGTCCTGGCCCACGTGGGCGTAGCTCAGGTCCTCGTTGTACTCGGAGGCCTCGGAGACCTGCAGGATCTCGGAGCACAGGTTGGACATGGTGATGCGGCCCTTGATCGGGTTCGCGGCGTTCACGGTGTCCTCGAACACGACGTACGGGTAGCCGGACTCGAACTGGATCTCGGCGATGGTCTGGAAGAACTCACGCGCGCTGATCTTGGTCTTCTTGATCCGCGCGTCGTCGACCATCTCGTAGTACTTCTCGGTCACGGAGATCTCGGAGAACGGCACCCCGTAGACGCGCTCGACGTCGTACGGCGAGAACAGGTACATGTCCTCGTTCTTCTTCGCCAGCTGGAACGTGATGTCCGGGATCACGACGCCGAGGGAGAGGGTCTTGATGCGGATCTTCTCGTCCGCGTTCTCGCGCTTGGTGTCGAGGAAGCGGTGGATGTCCGGGTGGTGCGCGTTGAGGTACACCGCGCCGGCGCCCTGGCGCGCGCCGAGCTGGTTGGCGTAGGAGAAGGAGTCCTCGAGGAGCTTCATCACGGGGATGACGCCGGAGGACTGGTTCTCGATCTGCTTGATGGGCGCGCCGTGCTCGCGGATGTTGGTCAGCGAGAGGGCCACCCCGCCGCCGCGCTTGGACAGCTGCAGGGCGGAGTTGATGCCGCGGGCGATCGACTCCATGTTGTCCTCGATGCGCAGCAGGAAGCAGGAGACGAGCTCGCCGCGCTGCTTCTTGCCCGAGTTGAGGAACGTGGGGGTGGCTGGCTGGAAGCGGCCGGCGATCATCTCGTCCACCAGATGGGTGGCCAGCTCCTGGTCGCCCCGGGCCAGGTGGAGGGCGACGACGGCGACGCGGTCCTCGTAGCGCTCGAGGTAGCGCTTGCCGTCGAAGGTCTTCAGGGCGTACGAGGTGTAGAACTTGAACGCGCCGAGGAAGGTCGGGAAGCGGAACTTGGCCTTGTAGGCACGATCGAACAGGCCCCGGATGAACTCGAAGGGGTACTGCTCGAACGTCTCGGTCTCGTAGTAGTCGTTCTTCTGCAGGTAGTCGAGCTTCTCCTCCAGGTCGTGGAAGAACACCGTGTTGGTGTTGACGTGCTGCAGGAAGTACTGGCGCGCGGCCGCGTGGTCGGCCTCGAACTGGATGCGACCGTCGGCGCCGTAGAGGTTCAGCATGGCGTTGAGCTCGTGATAGCCGAGGTTCTGCCACTCGGCGGGCATGTTCTTCGCCTGGCGGATGAGGTCCGCCTCGGTGGGTGCGGTGGTGGTCATGTCCACAGTCCTTCCAGGCCGCCGCGGACGCGTTCGACGTCGTCGGGCGTGCCCATCAGCTCGAATTTGTACATGAGAGGCACCTGGCACTTGCGGGAGATGATGTAGCCGGCCAGGCAGTAGCCCTCATGGAAGTTGGTGTTCCCGGACGCGATCACGCCCCGAATCCAGTGACGGTTCTCCGGGACGTTGAGGAACTTGATCACCTGCTTAGGGACCGCGCCCGGCCCGCTGCCCCCGCCGTAGGTGGGGGTCATCAGGACGTACGGGGCGGTGGCCCCGAGGGTGGGCTCCCGGGTGATCAACGGCAGTCGAGCCACCCGGTCCTCGGGCAGCTCGAGCTTCTCGACGAAGCGGTGCGTGTAGTTGGAGGCGGAGGAGAAGTAGATCAGTCCCGCGTCGGTGGGGACGAGCCCCTGCGCCTCGGCCGAGCGGATGTGGCTCGGGTCCGCGGCGACGGTCATGTCGACTCCGGTCAGGCCACCGATGCCGCGGCGGACTCGGCGAGCTCGGCGATCTTGTCCGGGCGGAAGCCGGACCAGGAGTCGGTCTCGGTGACGACGACGGGGGCCTGCATGAAGCCGAGGGCACGGACGCGCTCGAGGGCGGCGGGGTCCTGGGACATGTCCACGACCTCGTAGGCGATGCCCTTCTTGTCCAGTGCACGGTAGGTGGCGTTGCACTGCACGCAGGCCGGCTTGGTGTACACGGTGACGGTCATGGCGATCCCTGTTCCTTCGTGGTCTCTGGTGGTCTGCGGGTGTCGGCGCGGCGCCCGCGAGGTGAATCACGGGGCGTGCCGAACATCTGCGTCGATACTACATCTAGTGATCACAGCCGGGAACCATCCCTACATGTAGTAGTCACACCGCTGTAGTTACGTATCCCCACCCTCTGCCCATCCTGTCCACACCCTGCTGTGCGAGACGATCCGCGCGGACATGCGGGACACGCCGGGACCGAGGTCGACTGTCCACAGCCGGTGGAGATCTCGGGGCCGGGTTCCCACAGCCGGAAAGTCGGGTTCGCCACGTCCGCGAGCGGCGTGTCCGGCCCCCGCGGACCACTACATGTAGGAGCCCGCCGCCGGCCGGCGTCGGAATACCCCGTCACCACCGGGGGTTGCCCCGGCATGAGCACCTCCCCCACCGTCACCCGCAATGACGCCGAGTCCCGCTACGAGCTCCACGACGGCGGCACACTGCTCGCCGTCCTCGACTTCCGGGACAACGGCGCGGCCGTCTCCCTGAACCGCGCGTTCACCATCCCGGTGCACCGCGGCCGGGGCCACGCCGCCGCGCTGACCGCGGGCGCCGTCGAGGACATCGCGACGAACGGCGGCCCCGCAGGGGGCCGCCGCATCGTGCCGATGTGCTGGTACGTCGCCCAGTGGTTCGACGAGCACCCGGAGAAGAGCGCGCTGCTCGCGCCCCACTGACCGGCGCGGTCAGGCCGCGACGCGGTGCCGGCGCACCACGGCCAGGACGCCCGCGGCCAGCACCGCGACGGCGACGGGCCACGCCGCCGGACCACGCCCGGTCTCGACCGTGTCCGGCACCGTGTGCTCGCCGTCGGCCGGATCCGCAGGGGTCTCGGGCTCCGCCGGCGAGGTGGGAGTGTCGGGATCGGCCGGCTGGCCCGGAGCGTCGTCGAACGGGCCGGCCACGGGGAAGGTCACGAACCCCGGGATCCGCCCGTTCTCCCAGTCGTAGAGGTCCACGCGGGGATCGCCGAACCGCACGGTCACCGTCCGCGTCGTCGTCACGCCGTCCCTCGTGGCCCGCAGGGTGACGGTGTCGGATCCGGTGAAGCCCTCGGGCGCCTGGTACACGTAGCCGCGCGGCCCGCCGGTCTCCTCCTCCGTCACCTCGACGACCCGACCCTCGGCCGGGCCCGCGACGAGCGTCAGCGGCGCCGCCTCATCGCCCGTGTACGAGGAGATGAACACGTGTCGCTCCCCCGGCGCCGCGAGCAGGGTGGTGTCCCAGGCGGTGGGGAGCATGTGGAAGCCGAGCTCATGACGCTGGTCGGCGCGCAGCGGCTCGCCCGGGTCAGCGTCGGTGAGGTCGGCGTCCGGACCGTAGGTGAGGGCGGCCACCTCGCCGCCCAGGACGTAGAGGGTGTAGACGACGGGACCGGTCCCCGACTCGCCCAGGCTCCGCCGGGCCGCGGCGACGTCGAAGTCACCGCGCTCCAACTCGTCGTCGTACGTGAACGGGACCTCGGTCTCGGCGCCGCGGGCCTCCCCCTCCAGCACCGGAGCCACCGTCAGGCGGACGTCGGACTCGTCCACCTCGAACTCGGTGCCGAAGGAGGCACCGGTCTCACCCTCCGCGCCGGCCACGAGGAAGGATCCGCCGGGCAGGCCGTGCTCGGCGGTCCATCCAGCGGGGTGGGCGGGTGAGGCGAGGGCAGGGGTCGCCCCCAGGCCGGTGAGAAGGACGCCGGCGCCCAGGGCGGCGGCAAGGCGGGTCGGTCGGGCGGTGCGCATCGTGCTCCTCCAGGGGTGCGGTGCTGCGACGGGCCGAAGGGTTCTCCGGCTCGGACGCCCGAGGTCGACCGGATGCCGCACTCGCCGCGTCGGCACGAATCTACGCCGCACGGACGTGAGGCGGGTCACCATCCGGTGACGAAGCGCTATCGACTCGGTCACGGCGACGCGCGATGCGGATCGGGCCGCCCGGCCGGCCGGTGTGTCAGCGGGATGCGCTGG
This sequence comes from Micrococcus sp. KRD096, assembly GCF_017168495.1. Classification (NCBI taxonomy): domain Bacteria; kingdom Bacillati; phylum Actinomycetota; class Actinomycetes; order Micrococcales; family Micrococcaceae; genus Micrococcus; species Micrococcus sp. KRD096. Next base: position 191,700 of record NZ_JABFAY010000018.1, read on the forward strand.
GCGAGGGGCTTGCCCCGGAGGAGGGGCGCGGGGTGGCCTGCGCCGTGTCGGCCGGGCTGGGCGACGGGCTCGCCGATGCGGTGTCCCGCCCCCGCTGGTCCTCGGCGTCCCGGCCGGACGCGCTGGCGGAGCCCGACGCGCTGGAGGAACTGGGCGAGCTCGACGACGGCAGCACCGGCTTCTGGGTGGCGCGGAAGTTGCGCACCCGCTGCAGCGGCTCCGGGACGAAGTCCGAGGGGACGGAGCCGCCGTCGGCGCCGGTGCCCTCGATCTTGATGGGGCCGGTGAACCCGGACGGTTCCGCCGTGCGCGCCCCGCTCGACCCGATCACGCCCATCTCCGCGAGCGTCGCGGCCAAGCTCTCCAGCTCCTTGCGGTGGCCCTCGACCACGCTGGAGGCCAGCTCCTTCGCCGCGTCGTCCGAGCCGTCCTCCGCCTCCGTGGCGGAGATCGTCAGCGCGCCCTGATAGAGGCGGCGCATCTGGAGCAGGTAGATCCGTCCTGCCTCCTCCGGCTCGGCGGCGGCCAGCACGTTCTTCTCCCGGTCGGACAGGAGTCCGGCGCGCAGCTCGTCGCCCACGATCTCCGCCGGCTCCGCGTCCTCCGTGGACTCGGGCTGCGCAGACGGGGTCGCCTCGGCACCCGCACCGCGCACGTCATCCGAGGGGACGCCCCAGCCCTCGAGCATCGACTCGAGCCGGCCCGCCCGCTCCTCGTGCTCGGACTTCATCCGTTCGGCGGTGGCCCGGATCTCCTGGTCCACGCCGTCCTTGCCCAGCACCTGATCGGACTGCTGGATCGCGTCGCGGTGGTTGCGCAGCAGCAGACCCGCGAACTGGATGTCCGCCGCGAGCGGGTCGGCGGACGTCTGGCTGGGGCTGGCCAGCACGCCCTCCAGGTAGGTGTTCCCCGCCTCCGTGCCACCGGTCTGTCCGGGCTCCTCGGCGACGCTGCAGCCGCCGGTGGCCAGGGTGATGCTCAGGAGCGCCCCTCCGACGGCCACGCTCCAGCGGCGGGGGTGCACGCGGGCGGGGGCGATGTCGGCTCGGCTCATGGGCGCAGGTCCTCTCGGCGGTCGTCACCCGGTCACGGGGTCAATGGCGGTCCGACGCGGTCGGCCGCCCCGGCCTCCCCAGGGTACCCCTCCGGCCTCCCTGCCCCGGGGTCACCGCGGCCTCAGGCGACGCGGGTGGCCTGCACCACCCAGTTGTTGAAGGCGTTCCCGGCCATCCCGGTGCCCGGCACGAGGTCGCACGTGATCAGCGTGACCTTCGCGTCGTCGCCCCCGGGCTCCCAGGCCCAGCGGTGCGACGGATCCTGGGTGAGCGCCTCCTTCTCCACCGAGACCGCGTCCGCGTCCGCCTCGAAGGCGGCCTGCGTGCCGTCGTCGTATGTCACCACGACGACGGCACCCGCGCGCACGTCGCCCAGGTTCCAGAACACGTCCCGCACGCCGTGGTAGACGACGTGCCCGGCCAGGACCCCCGCGTACCGGGACCGCTCCCCCGGCGTGGTGCCCCACTGCGGCGGGCCGTACCAGCCGACCGTCTGTGGCTCCGGGTCCAGGTCGCCGCCCTCATCCAACTGCGTGAGGTCGATCCCCGCTCCGACGATCTGCTCGCCGTCCTGGTGGACGTCCACGTGCACGGGCGTCGCCGTGACCTCGTCCCACGGGGCGGCGGGGCCGGAGGGTCATGGGGTGCTCCTCTGGCGGGGACGGGGCATCGGGCGGGGCCCGGGTGAATGCCGTTCATTTAGAGTGTCGGCGCTCACTGTACGGGCCGCGCGCCGGGAAGGGAAGGCTGGTCCGTAGCCGGCCTGACACCTCCTGCCCGTCCGACGGGTCAGAATGGCCGGATGGACGAGACCACTGAACCGCCCCGGGCGCGCCGCCGCCGCGGACGACCTCTCTCCCCCGCTCTGAGCCGCGAAGCGATCGCGGACGCGGCGCTCGCGGTCGCCCGCACCGAGGGATACGAAGGGCTCACCATGGCGGCGGTCGGCCGTCGCCTGGGCGTGGCGCCGAGCGCGCTCTACAACCACATCAGCGGCAAGCATGAGCTGCTCGTCCTGCTGCAGGACGCCGTGATGGGCGAGGTCTCGCTCGTCGAGCTGGAAGCCGCGATCCGGGGCGAGGTGCCCGTCGTCGCCGCCCTGCGGGCGTGGGCGCGCTCCTACCGCGACGTCTTCGCGGCCCATCCGCCGCTGATCCCGCTCATCGCGACCCTGCCGATCGAGGGAGCCCCGTCGACGCAGCGGGTCTACGAGACGGTGTGCGCGGTGCTGGCCCGGACCGGTCTGGCGCCGGAGCAGGTGCTGGCCCGGGTGATCGCGCTCGAGTCGTTCATCTACGGGTCTGCGTACGACGTCGACGCTCCGGCCGACATCTTCGAGGTGGCGGGGGCGCAGGAGCGCCTGCCCGCGCTTGGCGCGGCCGCCGAGGCCTTCCGGGCGGGCGGGGGCACGCGCGCGACGGGGGCGCGGAACCCCTATGCGGACGCACCCTTCGAGGAGGGACTGGACCTGCTGCTCGCGGGCCTCGGCGACTGACCCGCGGACTGCCGGCCACGTGTCAGGCCGGCACGGACGCGCCGCCCCTGTGTGTGAGAGGGGCGGCGCGTCGACGGATCTGTGCGCGGCGGATTTTCAGTCGGTCAGGCCCAGACGACGGCGGGCCGCGACCAGCACCCCCGCGGCGGCGGCGCCGAGGCCGGCCAGCCACCAGCCGGTGGACTGCCCCGTCTCGACGGTGTCCGGGGTCGTGTGCTGCTCGTCGGCGTCGTCCTCGACCGGAGCGGGCTGCTCCTCCTCGTCCTCCGGAGCCGGGGCGGCCTCGTCGCCCCGGAACGCGGCGAGCGCCGCGGCGGTGTCCGGGTCGGTCAGGTCGAGCGGCTTCCCGTTGAGGACGCCGTCCTCGGCATCGAGGAAGCCGTCGTACGCGGCGGGGATCTCCTCGCCGACGTGCACGGTGACGGTCTGGACATGGGCGACGTGATCGCTGTGGAAGTCGACGGTGAAGGTGTCCGTGCCGACGAAGCCCTCGTCGGGGATGTACCAGGCACGGAGCTCGGAGTGCTCCGAGTCACGGAACGCGAAGACCTCACCGTGGGCCGGCTCGGCCACGACCGCCGCGTAGGTGTTCTCCATCGTCGGCGCGGCGACCAGGTGGACGATCTCGGCGCCCGCCACCCCGGGTGCCAACTGCATGGCCGAGTCCCAGGCCAGGGGCCGGTCCCCGAGGTGGGCCATCTGCGGGCCGTCGACAGAGTGCACGGCCGCCCCCTGATCGTCGGCGAGGTCGGTGTCCGCCTGGAGCGTGATGCCCATGTTCAGCATCTGCCCGTCGGCCACGACGTCGTACCGCACCAGGCCTGCACCGGCCGCGCCGAGCGCGCGGCGGGTCTCCAGGACGTCCACCGCACCGCCGTCGATGACGTCCAGGGCGGTGAACTCGACCTCCTGGCCGCCCTCCAGGCGGGTGCCGTCCTCGGCCACCGGGGTGAGCGTGAGCGTGAGGTCCTCCGGGTCGTAGCCGTCGTAGGTCTGGAAGAGGGCGGTGGTGACGTTCTCGTGGTCGACGGCCTGGAAGTAGCCGGCCTGGGGGCCGTGGGCGTCGTCCCAGGCGGCGGCGGGGCCGGCGAGGGCGACGGTGGTGACGAGGCCGGCGGCGGCGACGGCGACGGGCAGGTGACGGAGGGAGGGACGACGGGTACGGATGACGGACATGGCAGCTCCTCACTGAGTCGGCCGGACAGGGCCGGCGGCCCCCGCCTCTGCAGCACCGGTGTTCCGGGCTCCACGGGTGGGGACGCCTCGAGTCTGTCCGCCGAGAGCCTGCCATGAAAGAGCTATGCGACGTCGATGCGTGATCGACACTGGACCGCAACCCGGCCGTGACCGGTGGTTCTCGACGGCGAGCTGGCCGTCACGACGACGAAGGCCCGGTCCGCACGGACCGGGCCTTCTGACTGGTGGAGGTAAGGGGATTCGAACCCCTGACCTTCTGCATGCCATGCAGACGCGCTACCAACTGCGCCATACCCCCAGGTGGGTGGTGACTCCGTTTCCGGCGGACCGGCCGGAGCACCTGAACAGAATACCCGGCCTGCGGCAACCGCGCAAACCGGCCGGGCGGCGTCGATGGACCGCCGCGACGCCACGGCCTAGCGTGCAGGAGACGCCCCCATGCCCCCCCCCCGCCAGCCCAGGAGGTCCTGCATGTCCCGCACTGACGCACCGATCCGCACCGCCCTGATCGGCTATGGGTTCGCCGGGAAGACGTTCCACGTCCCCCTGCTCCACGCCACGGAGGGACTCGCTCTCACCCATGTCGTCTCGAGCCGCCCGGACGCGGTGCACGCGGATCTGCCGGACGTCGTCGTGGTGCCCGACGTGGACGCGCTCCTGGCGTGGCACGACGTGGACCTCGTGGTGATCGCCGCCCCGAACGACCAGCACACGCCGCTCGCGCGCGCCGCCCTCAGGGCGGGCAGGCACGTGGTGGTGGACAAGCCGTTCACGCTGAGTCTCGCCGAGGCGCGGGAGCTGCGCGACCTCGCGGCCGAGACGGGGCGGGTGCTGCGGGTGTTCCAGAACCGCCGCTTCGACAGCGACTTCCTGGGCATCGCCGAGCTCGTCCGCTCCGGCCGGCTCGGAGACGTCGTCCACCTCGAGTCCCGGATCGACCGCTTCCGCCCGACCGTCCGGAGCCGCTGGCGGGAAGCCTCGGTGCCCGGGGGCGGCATCTGGTTCGACCTCGGACCGCACCTGGTCGACCAGGCGCTCCTGCTCTTCGGCGTCCCCGAACGCGTGGACGCCGACCTCGCGGCCCTGCGTCCGGGCGCCCCGGTCGAGGACTGGGCGCACTGCGTGCTGCAGTATCCGGGCCGGCGCGTGGTCCTGCAGGCGTCGATGCTCGTGGCCGGCGGCAGCCCGCGCTTCGCGGTCCACGGCACGCGTGGCACCGCGGTGAAGGAACTGCCGGATCAGCAGGAGGCGCAGCTGCGCGCGGGTCTGCTCCCCGGCGCCGAGGGCTGGGGCGTCGACCCGGACCCGATCCTCCTGCACGACGGGGAGGGGAACACCGAGCGCGTCCCCGCGCCCACCGGAGCCCAGCAGCGGTCCTACACGGGTGTGCGCGACGCGATCCTGGGCCGCCCGAACGGTGACGCCGCCACCCCCGACCAGGCCGTCGCCGTGATGGCGGTGCTCGAGGCCGCCGTCGCCTCGGCGCGGGAGGGCCGTGCGGTGGAACCCGCACTCACGGCGGTCGAGCGCGCCGCGTACCCCGGCGTGTCCCCCGCACCGACCGCGGCGGAGCGACATCACCGCAGTGCCGCAGCGCGGTGATGTCGCAGGGCGGCGGTCGCCGCCCGGGCCCGCACGGGAGCCCGACGACGACGAAGGCCCGGTCCGTACGGACCGGGCCTCCTGACTGGTGGAGGTAAGGGGATTCGAACCCCTGACCTTCTGCATGCCATGCAGACGCGCTACCAACTGCGCCATACCCCCAGATGTGTGCGTCACCCGCGATGTTCACGCGCCGTTTCCGGGCCGTTCGCCTCGCTGGCAACTCGACCAGCGTACACGGTCCCCGCGCGGGCGCCAAATCGGCGTCCGGGCCGAGGCGCGCTCAGATGCCGTAGCCCTCGAGGGTCCAGTCGCCCCAGCCCTCGGCCCCGGTGTCGGCAGTGAACGCGCCCTGCAACACGGCGGCGCGGGCGTTGCCGATCCGCGCCATCGCCGCGAAGGCCTCGCCCTCGTGACGCAGGAGCAACCCCGTGGCCGCGCGGATCAGCGCACCGTGGGCCACGGCGAGCAGGGTGTGGGCGCCACCGTCGCGGGGGGTGTCCGCCCAGTGCGGGGGCACGTGTCCGCGCAGCGCACGCAGGGCCCGCTCGCCGCCCCCGCGCAGGGTCTCCCCGCCGACGGGACCGGCGTCGAGCGCCGGCTCGGCCCGCCAGAGGCGGTGCTCGTCCGGCCAGCGTTCCGCGATGGCACTGAGCTCCAGGCCCTCCCACTCTCCCCCGGCCAGCTCCATCAGCTCCGGGTCGACGGCCACGGGCGCCGCGCCCACCCGGGCCTCGAGCACGATCTCGGCCGTGCGGCGCGCCCGGGCCAGCGGGGAGCACACGGCCACGAGCTCCTCCGCGTCCTCGAGCAGATCGCCCACGGGCCCACCGGCGGCGCGGCGGGCCTGGCGCTCCCCCTCGGCGTTCAGCTCGATGTCCGTGTGCCCCTGGTAGCGGTCCAGGACGTTCCAGTCGGTCTCGCCGTGACGCAGCAGGATCAGGCGCATCTCCCGGCCCGCTCAGGAGGCGTGCGAGGCGGAGGCGCCGTCGTCCTGGGTGGCCGCGTCCGGTCGGGTGCTCTCCTCCGGCAGGCCGAGGTCGATCGCCGGGGTGTCCTTCCACAGGCGGTCCAGCGCGTAGAACTCGCGGTCCTCGCGATGCTGGACGTGCACCACGAAGTGTCCGTAGTCGAGCAGCACCCAGTGGCCGTCGGACCGGCCCTCGCGACGCAACGGCTTGAGCTGCTCGTCCTTCAACAGCGCCTCCTCGACGCCGTCGACGATCGCGTTGACCTGACGCTCCGAGGCGCCGGAGGCGATCAGGAAGGCGTCGGTCAGGCCGAGCCGCTCGGCGACGTCGAACGCGACGATGTGCGTGCCGAGCTTGTCCGCGGCGGCGGCCGCGGCGGTGGTGAGGGCGTCCAGGGTGGTCTGGGGAACGGTCACGAGGTCTCCTCTTCCGAGACGTAGAGGTGGTGCTTGGCGATGTATTGGACGACGCCGTCCGGGACGAGATACCAGACGGGCCGGCCCCGGCGGACGCGCTCCCGGCAGTCCGTGGAGGAGATCGCCATGGCGGGGATCTCCATCAGGGAGACGTCGGCGCCCAGGCCCATGTCCGAGAGGTCGTGGCCGGGACGGGTGACACCGACGAAGTGCGCCAGGTCCCAGAGTTCGTCCACGTCCTTCCACGTGAGGATCTGGCCCATGGCGTCCGCGCCGGTGATGAAGAACAGCTCGGCGTCCGGGTGCAGGCGGCGCAGGTCCCGCAGCGTGTCCACGGTGTAGGTGGCGCCGGGGCGGTCGATGTCCACCCGGGAGACGGTGAACCGGGGGTTGGAGGCGGTGGCCACCACGGTCATGAGGTAGCGGTCCTCGGCCGGGGAGACCTGCCGGTCCGACTTCTGCCACGGCTGACCCGTGGGGACGAAGATGACCTCGTCCAGCGCGAACTCGGCGGCCACCTCAGAGGCGGCCACGAGGTGCCCGTGGTGGATCGGGTCGAAGGTGCCGCCCATGATGCCGAGGCGACGACGGCGCACGCCCCCGGCGGTGGGCTCGGGGACGGGGGTGCGGGAGGCGACGGTCATGCGCACAGGAGACGAACGGACGGCCCGCCGCGTCGCCCCCGGCGGAGGCGGCGACGCGGCGGGCCGGTGAGACGTCAGTGACCGGAGGTGTGCGAGCCGCGGCCGGTGCCGTGGTGCTGGACCGCGGTGGTGGGCTCGGGCAGGCGCAGCGCGCGGGAGCGCATGGACATGGTGGCGGCCAGGGCGGCCATCAGCAGCGCGAAGACGAGCAGGCCGTACCAGATGGGGTCCATCGGCAGCTCGTTGACGACGTGGTGGCCCTCGGCGGCGGCCAGGATCAGGGAGGTGTTCAGCATGGATGCTCCTCGGTGCAGCGGGTCAGACGGCCGGGCCGGGGCCGGGCCGAAGGGGTCCTGGTGTCCATCGTAGCCCGGCTCAGCGGCGGATCTGCCCGTCGCCGCACAGGATCCACTTGGTGGTCGTGAGCTCCTCCAGGCCCATGGGCCCGCGGGCGTGCATCTTCTGGGTGGAGATGCCCACTTCGGCGCCGAGGCCGAGCTCGCCGCCGTCGGTGAAGCGCGTGGACGCGTTCACGATGACGGCCGCGGCGTCCACCTCGGTGATGAACCGCTCGGCCGCGGCCAGGTCGTTCGTGACGATGGCCTCGGTGTGGCCCGTGGACCACCGGCCGATGTGCTCGATCGCCTGGTCGAGGGAGTCCACGACGCGCACGGCCATCTCCATGTCCAGGTACTCGGTGCCCCAGTCCTCCTCCGTGGCGTCCACGGCGTCCCGGGCGTGGTCGCCGCGGTCGGCGAGCGTGGGCAGCCAGGCCCGCGCGGCCTCGTCCACGTGCAGCAGCACGCCGGCACGGGTGAGGGCGCGCAGCACTTCGCGGCCCGCCTCCTCCGCGTCCCGGTGGAGCAGCAGGGTCTCGGCCGCATTGCACACGGAGGTGCGGTGGGTCTTCGAGTTCAGCGCGATGTCCACCGCCATCTGCTTGGGTGCGGAGGCGTCCACATACAGATGCACGTTGCCCTCACCCGTCTCGATCACGGGCACCCGGGCCTCACGGACCACGCGCTGGATCAGCTCACGGCCGCCGCGCGGGACGAGGACGTCCACGGCGCCACGGGCGGCCATCAGCGCGGCGACGCCGGGACGTCCGAGATCGTCGATGCCCTGGATGATGTTGGGGTCGAAGCCCTGATCCACGAGCGCCTCGCGGAGCACCTGGATCAGGACCGCGTTGGTGGACTCCGCGGCCGAGCCGCCGCGCAGGATCACGCCGTTGCCCGACTTCAGGGCGATGCCGGCGATGTCCACCGTGACGTTCGGACGGGCCTCGTACACGGCGCCCACGACGCCCAGGGGCACCCGCACCTGGCTCATCCGCACACCGTTGGGCAGCGGACCGCCGCGGACCACGGTGCCCACGGGGTCCGGCAGGCCGGCCAGGGTCTCCAGGGCGAGGGCCAGCGCCTCGACGCGCGCCTCGTCCAGCTTGAGGCGGTCCAGCAGGGCCGCCGAGGTGCCGGCCTCGCGGCCGCGGCCGCGGTCCTCGCGGTTGGCCGTGATGATCGCGGCCGCGTTGGCGCGCAGGGCCTCGGCCATGTGGCGCAGGACGGCGTCCTTGCGGGCGCGGCCGGCGGTGGCCAGCTCGGGCACGGCCTGACGCGCCCACTCGGCCCGCTGGCGGACGGCCTCCTCGACCTCGGGCGTCGGCGCCTCGGCGTCCTGGCGGCCGGACTGATCCTGGGGTGCGGTGCTCTCGGTGGTCTGCATGCCGCCAGCCTATCGAGCGCCCCGGACGAGGCACGAGGCCCGGTCCGTCGACTCGGCCGGAGCCCGTGCCGGTCAGCGCTGCGGCGGAGCCAGGCGCACCCAGTCGTCGGCGTGCACGACGACGCCGTCGTAGCCCGCGCCGAGGTCCTCGCGGAGGTCGGCGGTCGTCCGCCCGAGCATGGCGGGCAGCTGCGACGAGGAGTACTGCACGAGGCCGCGCGCCCGCACCCGGCCGTGCGCGTCCACGATCTCGACGACGTCGCCCGGCGTGAAGTCGCCCGTGCAGCCGGTGATGCCCGCGGCCAGCAGGGAGCGGCCGCGGTCGATCGCCCCGGCCACCGCGCCATCGTCGATGACGAGCCGGCCCCGGACCTCCGCCGTGAGGCCGAGCCACGCCGCGCGTGCGGACCGGCGGCGGCCGGTGGCGGAGAACCACGTGCCCACGTCCTGCCCCGCGAACGCGGCGCCCGCGTTCGCGGCCGAGGTGAGCAGGGTCGGGATGCCGGTGGTGGCCGCGATGCCGGCCGCGTCCACCTTGGTCACCATGCCGCCCGTGCCCACGCCCGCGGAACCGGGCACACGCACGTCGACGCCGGCCAGATCGTCGTCCGAGGCGACCTCCGGGATGCGCCGCGCGTCCGGGTGGGAGGGGTGGCCCGTGTAGAGGGCGTCCACGTCCGAGAGCAGGACCAGCAGGTCCGCCTTGCAGAGGTTGGCGGTGAGGGCCGCGAGGCGGTCGTTGTCGCCGAAGCGGATCTCGCGCGTGGCCACGGCGTCGTTCTCGTTCACGATCGGCATCACGTCGAGCGTGAGCAGCCGCGACAGGGCGCGGTGCGCGTTCGTGTACTGGGTGCGCCGCATGAGCTCCTCGGCGGTCAGGAGCACCTGGGCCACCTCGGTGTCGTGCCGGCCGAAGCTCGTGGTGTAGTGCGCCATGAGCTTGCTCTGGCCGACCGCCGCCGAGGCCTGCTGGGTGGCGGTGTCCTTGGGGCGTCGGCCCAGCCCGAGGTGGGGGAAGCCGGCCGCGACGGCACCGGAGGACACGAGCACCACCTGGGTGCCCTTCTGCCGCTCGGCGGCGAGGACGTCCACGAGCCGGTCGATGGCCGCCACGTCCAGGCCGTCCGGGGTGGTCAACGAGGACGAGCCGATCTTCACGACCACTCGGCGTGCGGCCTGCATCGTCTCCCGCGAGGTCACGGGGTTGGCCTGCGGGTCCTCAGAGCCGCGCGTGGCGGGGGTCGGATAGCGGGTGACGACGGTGCGCCGCACGGACATGGATCATCCCTCTCGATCGTCGGTGTCGGTCCACAGGCCGGAGCGTCGCTCGGCCTCCATCTCGGCCCGGGTCGCCGCACGGGCGGCCCGGCGGGCATCCTGCTCGGCGCGCTTCTCCGCGCGGGTCGCGCGGGTGCGCTCGTCGAGCCGCAGGTCGGTGCCACGGGGCCCGGCGAGCAGCTCGGCTCCCGCGGACAGCGTGGGCTCCCAGTCGAAGACGACGCCCGTGACGTCGTCGCCGATCACGACGGCGTCGCCCGGCCTCGCACCGGCCTTGAACAGGCCGTCCTCGACGCCGGCCCGCTGGAGCCGGTCCGCAAGGTAGCCGATCGCCTCGTCGTTCTGGAAGTCCGTCTGGGCGACCCACCGCTCGGGCTTCTCGCCGCGCACGCGGAACAGCGGCTCGAGGTTGCGCTCCTCGCGGCGGATCGTGAATTCGGCCCGCTCGCCACGGCGGCGATGCCGGCGCGGCACCTCGACGGGCGCGGCCGGCGCGGGCTCGACCACCCGGGAACGGGCCTCCGCCACGAGCTCGGCCATGGCGTACTTGAGGGCGTCCAGGCCCTCGCGGGCCAGCGCGGAGATGTCGAAGACCCGTAGGCCACGGCCCTCGAGCTCGTCGCGGACCATGTCCGCCATCGCGGCGCCGTCGGGCAGGTCGGTCTTGTTCAGGGCGATGAGGCGGGGCCGCTCGTTCAGCGGTACGACGCCCTCCCCGCCCTGGGAGAAGACGGGCTCCACCGCGTAGGCCTCGAGCTCGGCCTCGATGGCCTCGAAGTCGGCGATCGGGTCGCGGTCGGACTCGAGGCTGCCGCAGTCGAGGACGTGCACGAGCGCGGCGCAGCGCTCGACGTGGCGCAGGAACTCCAGGCCGAGGCCGCGGCCCTCCGAGGCACCGGGGATCAGGCCCGGGACGTCGGCCACGGTGAAGCGCACGTCGCCGGCCTGCACGACCCCGAGGTTGGGCACGAGCGTGGTGAACGGGTAGTCCGCGATCTTGGGACGGGCCGCAGACAGGGCAGCGATGAGGGAGGACTTGCCGGCCGAGGGGAAGCCCACGAGCGCGACGTCCGCCACGGTCTTGATCTCGAGCGTCAGGTCCCGGCTCTCCCCCGGCAGGCCGAGCAGCGCGAAGCCGGGCGCCTTGCGCTTCACGGAGGCCAGAGCCGCGTTGCCGAGGCCGCCCTGACCGCCGGCGGCGGCGACGTAGGTCGCGCCCTCCCCCACGAGATCGGCCACGATGTTGCCCTGCTCATCCTTGACCACCGTGCCGTCCGGCACGGGCAGCACGAGCGACTGGCCGTTCTTGCCCTCGCGGTGGTCGCCCATGCCCGGCTGGCCGTTCTCAGCGGACCGGTGCGGGGCGTGGTGGTAGTCCAGCAGCGTGGTGGTCTGCGAGTCCACCACGAGGGTGATGTCGCCGCCGTCGCCCCCGTCGCCGCCGTCGGGGCCACCCAGGGGCTTGAACTTCTCGCGATGCACGGAGACGCACCCGTGCCCGCCGTTGCCGGCGGTGAGGTGGAGGACCACGCGGTCCACGAAGGCTGCCATGGGAGTGCTCCTAGGGGCTGGAGGGATCGGACTCAGACGGCCCAGGGGCCGGAGACGCCGACGGCGGGGGCGGGTCCGGTGGATGCCGGGCCCGCCCCCGCCGGGGCGTCAGGGGGTGCGGGTGTCCTCGCCGGGCGAGGGTCCGCACGCAGACCGCACGAGTGTCAGATCACTCCGCGGCGGGGACGATGTCCACGACCTTGCGGCCGCGGCGCTGGCCGAAGGCCACGGAGCCCGCGGACAGCGCGAAGAGGGTGTCGTCCTTGCCGCGGCCGACGTTGCGGCCCGGGTGGAACTTGGTGCCACGCTGGCGGACGATGATCTCGCCGGCGTTGACGTCCTCGCCGCCGTAGCGCTTGACGCCGAGGTACTGCGGGTTCGAGTCGCGGCCGTTCTTCGAGGAACTGCCGGCCTTCTTATGTGCCATTGCTGTTGCCTAACCTCTCGGATGCTCGGTTTCGCCGGTGCCGGTGACGGCTCAGGCGATCCCGGTGATCTTGACCGTGGACAGCTCAGAGCGGTGGCCCTGGCGCTTCTTGTAGCCGGTCTTGTTCTTGTACTTCATGATGACGACCTTCTTGCCACGGGAGTGGGAGACGACCTCGGCGGTCACCTTCACACCGGCGGCATCGGCGCCAGCCTTGACCTCGTCCCCGTCCACCAGCATCAGAGCGGGCAGCTCGACGGAGCCACCGGTCTCAGCGGGAACGCGGTCAAGGGTAACGAGGTCTCCGACGGAAACCTTCTCCTGGCGGCCGCCAGCGCGGACAATCGCGTACACCACTTGGGACTCACTTCTCTCGACGTTTCAATGGATCAGATCGGGTTCTGCTCGCCCGCACCTCGACCGCGGCTGCGTCCGGGTCCGGCGGTCCCTCACCGGGACATGCGGGAGCGTGCGGGCGGTGAACACCGATTGTCCAGCATACTCGCTGCCGGGCATCCGGACCAAACAGAGGCGTGTCGGCGCGTCGCCGCCGCCCGGGGCAGGCCCGGGGCGGCGGCACCGACGACGGTCAGCGGCCGCGACGGGCCAGGTCGGCGGCCTTCACGCCGACGCCGAGCATCACCGGGGCGGCACCCTGCGGCTCGGCGGGGGTGGACGCCTCGGCCACGGCCGCCGTGAAGCGGCCGCCCTGGGCGCCGCCGGGCGCGGCCTGGACCTGGACGTGGACGCCGTCGGACGACACGGCACGACGCGAGCGCCGGCGCGGCGATCCGGGCGCCGGGGCCGCCTGGGCCTCGGTCGGGGCGTCCGCGGCGGACGCCTGGTCCGCGTCCGCCGTGGGCTCCGCCGTCGGCTCGGTCGCCGCAGGCTCCACCATCACGGCCTCCTCGACGGCGGCCGGGGCGGCGGGCTGCTCGTGGACCTCGGTGGCGTCCGTGGACTCCTCGGGCGAGGGCTCGGTGGCCTCCACCGGAGCCGCGTCCGTGCGGTCGGCCGTCCGCTCGGCGGACGCGTCCGCACCGGCGGCCGGACGGACGACGCCGTCGCTCGAGGCCCGGCGGGACCGGCGGCGCCGGGGCGCCAGGGCATCCTCGGCGGGCACGGGCGCCGAGGCATCCTCGACCGGCTCCGATGCGTCCTCCGCGGGCGCGGCCGCCGAGGACTCGGCGTCCGCGGCGTCGTGCCGCGACGGCGTCGCGCGCTCCGCGCCCTGGTCCTCGGCGTCGGTCTCGGTCGAGGCCGCGTCGCCGTCCCGCCGGGACCGCCCACGGCCACCCCGACGACGCCGGGACCGGCGGGGACGGTCGTCCTGCGCGTCCGCGTCCTCCGGGGACTCGGCCTCGGCGTCGGCCTCCGCCTCCGCGACGGCGGCCACGGCCTCCTCGGCCTGCACGACCGGGTCCTGGTGCTCGGGGGCCGCGGCGGCGGCCGGCTCGGCCGCCTCCTCCTCGGTCTGACGGGTCTGACCGGCGGACTCGGCGGGGCCGTCGTCGTGCGACCGCGCGGCATCCTCGGAGCCGGCATCCTCGGCGCCGGTGTCCCCCGACTCCTCAGCGCGGCCCCGGCTGCGCCGGCGGCCCCGACGGCGCCGGCGACGCGGCGTCTCCTCCTCGTCCGCCGCGGCCGGCTCCCCGGCCTCCGCGGGCCCGGTCGACGCGGCCTCGACGGCCTCGGCCACTGAGTCCTCGGCGGCGTCCGCCGCCTGCTCGGCGGGGGCGGGCTCCTGCGCGGGGGTCTCGTCCTCGGCCACCTTGCCGGAGGCCTTCGCGATCGAGTGCAGGGCGACCCGGGCGGCCTCGGCCCGCTCACGGCGCTGCCGCTCGTCCTCGGAGTCGGCGTGCTCGGCGCCCGTCGTCGTGGCCGCGGCGGCGTGGGCGTGCTCGCCCTCGCCGTTGCCCCGGCGCCGGCGACGACGGCGGCCCTCCGCCTCGCCGCGCTGCTCACCGCCGGAGCGGCCCCGCTCGACGGGGGTGTCCTTGATGATGATGCCGCGGCCGGCGCAGTGCTCGCAGGTCTCCGAGAACACCTCCACGAGCCCGGTGCCCATGCGCTTGCGCGTCATCTGGACCAGGCCGAGCGAGGTCACCTCGGCGACCTGGTGCTTCGTGCGGTCCCGGCCCAGGCACTCCACGAGACGCCGCAGCACGAGGTCGCGGTTGGCCTCGAGCACCATGTCGATGAAGTCGATGACGATGATGCCGCCGATGTCCCGCAGGCGCAGCTGCCGGACGATCTCCTCGGCAGCCTCGAGGTTGTTCTTGGTGACGGTCTCCTCGAGGTTGCCGCCGGAGCCCGTGAACTTGCCGGTGTTCACGTCCACCACGGTCATGGCCTCGGTGCGGTCGATCACGAGCGAGCCGCCGGAGGGCAGGTACACCTTGCGCTCGAGCGCCTTGTGGAGCTGCTCGTCCACGCGGTGGGTGGCGTACAGGTCCTCGCCGTCGTGGTCCTCCGGCACCCAGTGGTGCAACCGGTCCAGCAGGTGCGGGGCCACGTAGGTCACGTAGGCCTCGATGTTGTCCCACGTGGCCTCGCCCTGCACGAGCATGGCGGAGAAGTCCTCGTTGAAGACGTCGCGGACCGTCTTGATGGTCAGGTCCGGCTCGGCGTAGAGCAGCTCGGGGGCGAGCACCTTGGTGCCGGACGCCTTCTCCTGGATGCCCTCCCACTGGGCGCGCAGACGGTTGATGTCGTTCTGCAGCTCCTGCTCGGAGGTGCCCTCGGCCGCGGTGCGCACGATCACGCCGGCGTCCTGCGGCAGGTGGTCCTTGAGGATCTTCTTCAGACGCGAGCGCTCCACGTCCGGCAGCTTGCGGGAGATGCCGGTCATCGAGCCTCCCGGCACGTACACGAGGTAGCGGCCGGGCAGGGAGACCTGGCTGGTCAGACGGGCGCCCTTGTGGCCCACCGGGTCCTTGGTGACCTGGACGAGCACGGTGTCGCCGGACTTGAGCGCGTTCTCGATCTTCCTCGGCTTGCCGTCCAGCTGGGCGGCGTCCCAGTTGACCTCGCCCGCGTAGAGCACGGCGTTGCGTCCGCGGCCGATGTCCACGAACGCGGCCTCCATGGACGGCAGCACGTTCTGGACCTTGCCCAGATACACGTTGCCGATCATCGAGTCCTGCGTGGTGTGCGAGACGAAGTGCTCGGCCAGCACGCCGTCCTCGAGCACGGCGATCTGGATGCGCTGGTCGCGCTGGCGCACCAGCATCTTGCGGTCCACGGCCTCGCGGCGGGCCAGGAACTCGGCCTCGGTGATCACGGTGCGGCGACGCCCGCCCGAGCGGGAGTCGCGGCGGCGCTGGCGCTTCGCCTCGAGCCGGGTGGAGCCCTTGACGCTCTGGACGGTGTCCGAGGCGGTGCCGACGGCCTGGCGCGGCGCGCGCACGCGGGTGACGGTGTGCTCGGGATCGCCGGCCTCGCCGCCGTCGAGCTCCATGTCCACCTCGCCGCGGCGGCGTCGGCGGCGCCGCCGGGAGACCACGGCGCCCTCGGCCCGGTCCTCGGACTCTCCGGCGTCCTCGTCCTCGGAGCGCTGCCGGGACGTGGTCTCGGTGCGCAGGACCTCGATCAGGTTCGCCGGCACGGCGAACGGGTCGGTCGGGTCGACCTGCAGCGTCGGCGCGCTCGGCTCCTCGGCCGGGTCCGCGGCGTCGTCGGACGCGGCGGTCCGCTCCGGCTCCGCCCCGTCGGCGGTGTCCGCCGCGGTCTGCGTCACGGCCTGCTCGGCCGTCTCTTCCACGCGTTCGTCTGCGCGGGTCGTGTCCTCGTTGTTGGCCGCCATGGCAGCACCTCCCGCCGACCGACGACGCCACACTCGCCGCCGCCCGGCGTGTCCGCGTCCGCCGCCGGCCGCGTTGCCCCGGGCGCCGTGCGCCACGGGTGCGCCGGGAGGCGGACTCCGAGAAGTCATCGGGTGGACCGCGTCGACCGTCAGGGCCCGGCGCGGAACCGCTGCGCCCTCGAGATCGGGGCCTGGGCGTCACGTGCCGTCCGCCGGCCGGCGCACGGACGCACACGGGCGAGGCCCGGCGTCCACCTCCCGCACGATGCTCGACGCGGGGGCGCCTCGGCGGCGGCCCGACGTCGGGCGCGCAGCGGGCTGCCCCGCGGTGTGGCCACGGGACGGCCAGGGCCGATTCTCTCACATCCGCCCCGGGCACGCGCCTAGAATCGTGTCCATGCCTGCGACCCCGCTGACGGACGACATCCGCCTCTCCCCCGCCGACGACATCCCCGCCGAGGAGGCCCGGCTCACCTGGTACGCCCGGCCCGCGGGCACGGCGGCGCTGCTCCTGATCACCTCGCTCGTGGCGCTGACGGCCACCATCATCATCATCGTCGAGCGCGCCCTCCTCACCGCGGACCCGACGCACCGCACGTCCTGCGACCTCAACCCGTGGGTGTCCTGCGGCCAGGTGATGCAGTCGTGGCAGGCCCACACCTTCGGCTTCCCGAACACGTACATCGGCGTGGTCGCGTTCTCCGTGCTCATCACCGTGGGGATGTCCCTGCTCGCCGGCGCCCGCTTCGCCCGCTGGTACTGGCTGCTGATGAACGCGGGGATCCTGGCGGGCTTCGCGTTCTGCGTGTGGCTCTGGTACTCGGCCGTCTACAGCATCGGCACGCTCTGCCTCTACTGCATGATCGTGTGGGCCATGGTCATCGCCCAGCTCGTGCTCGTGACGTCCCGGAACCTGCAGACCGGCACGCTGCCGGCCCCGGCCGGTCTCGTCCGCCTCGCCCGGGAGCTGGCCTGGCCCGTGATCGTGCTCCTCTACGTCCTGGTGTTCGCCTCGATCCTGCTGGAACTGGGCCTCGGGGTCATCGGGATCGACTGAGCCCGCGCTCCCCCACCGGGCACGACGACGGCGGCCGGTCACCCCACCAGGGTGACCGGCCGCCGTCGTGCGGGCCCGGAACGGGCTCAGCCGAACCAGATCGCGAGCTCGCGCTCGGCCGAAAGGGTCGAGTCCGAACCGTGGACGAGGTTCTTCTGGACGGCCTCGCCCCAGTCCCGGCCCAGGTCGCCGCGGATGGTGCCCGGGGCGGCCACGGTGGGGTCGGTCTTGCCGGCCAGCGAGCGGAACCCCTCAATCACCGAATCGCCCGTGACGCGCGCGGCCACCACGGGGCCGGAGGCCATGAACGCCACCAGCGGCTCGAAGAACGGCTTGCCCTGGTGCTCCTCGTAGTGGCGCTCCAACATGGCGCGGGTGGGCGTGAGCATCTTCAGGTCGGCGATCACGTAGCCCTTGCGCTCGATGCGCGCGAGGATCTCGCCGACCAGGTTGCGGGCCACCCCGTCCGGCTTGATGAGGACGAGGGTCTCTTCGGTGTGGTGCGTCATGGGGTGTGCTCCTAGCGTCGTCGGACGGCCGCGAGCGCGGCCCGGTTCCCGCTCCACCCTAGTGGGGCCCGGGTCTCAGCGTCCGTGCTCGGCCTCCCAGGCGGCCTCGAGGCGGTCGCGCTGGGCGTTCTCGACGTCCATGGCCCCGCCCTTGATCACGGCGTACGCCCACGTCAGCGCGAAGAGGGCCCCCACCACGAACATCGAGTACTCCCAGAAGCCGGAGGCCAGCAGGACGGCCTGGATCGCCCAGCCGATCGCGATGCCGACGGGCCTGCGCACCAGGGCGCAGGTCAACACCGCGACGACGGCCAGCGCGGAGTAGCCCGCCACGAACCACCAGGCGCCCGGCTCGTCCCGGTGCATGCCGAACAGCATGAGCCCGAGGAAGAAGATGAGCACCGCCTCGAGCATGAGGATCGTGGAGGTGAACAGGGCGCGCACGGAGCGGCGGCGCCGACGAGTGCCGGGGCGCCACTGCCGCTGGGCTCGCGTCTCACGCGCGGGGCGCCAGGACTCATCGCCGAAGCGCCCCTGCTCCGTGGCGCCTCCGGTCTCCGGCTGGTCGGGGGTCATCGGTCCTCCTCCGGCCGGCGGCGGGCGCCGGCGTCGTCGCGGTCCTCGAGCAGCTCGAGGATCTCCGGATCCAGATCGTCCTCGTCGGCGTCCGCCAGCCCGACGGCGTCGAGCAGGTCGGCGGGGTCGAGGCCGCGGGCGGCCACGGTGACGGGGCCGGCGTGGCGGGGCTCGCCCACGAGGGTGCGGACCTCCGCGGCCAGGGTGATCGAGCCGAGCACGAGCACGCCGCCGCCGGTGCCAGAGGCCAGTTCATCCGCACTCGTCTCCAGGGCCTCCGCGCGGCCGACCGCCCACTCCAGGGCGTCCGGCACGGACTCGGTGGCGTACACGTCATCCTCGGGCCAGCCGGCGTCGACGGCCATGCGGGCCAGCTCCCCGGCCGGGATGGCGCGGGCCGAGGAGGACTGCGTCACCGCGAGGTCCTCCACGTCGTCGCCGAACGCCCGGTAGAGCGCCGCGAGCATGCCCGGCGCGTCCTTCTCCTGGAGGATCCCGACGACCAGCGAGAGGCGGGTGAAGCCGAACGCCTCCTGCACCGCGCGGGCCGTGGCCCGCACGCCGTCCGGGTTGTGGGCGGCGTCCACGATGAGCGTGGGGGCGGTGCGCAGCACCTCGAGCCGGCCGGGCGAGGTGACCTGGGACAGCCCCTCGCGCAGCAGCTCCTCGTCCAGCGGTCGCTCGCCGCCGCCCAGGAACATCTCCAGGGCCGCCACGGCCACCGCGAGGTTCTGCGCCTGGTGCTCCCCGAGCAGCGGCAGGAACAGGTCCCGGTACTCGGCCGCGAGGCCACGCACGGACACCTGCTGGCCGCCCACGGCCAGGGAGCGCTCGAGCACGCCGAACTCGACGCCCTCGAAGCGGAACGGCACGTCGGCCGCTCGGGCCGCCTCGAGCAGCACCTGGGCGGCGTCGCGCTCCTGGGCGGCGGAGACGAGGGCGCCGCCGGGCTTGATGATGCCGGCCTTCTCCTCGGCGATCTCGGCCTCGGTCTCCCCCAGCAGGTCCGTGTGGTCCAGGGAGATGGGGGTGACCACGGAGACGACGGCGTCCGCGACGTTGGTCGCGTCCGTCACGCCCCCGAGGCCCACCTCGAGGACGACGACCTCGACGGGTTCGTCCGCGAACACCGCGAAGCCCAGCGTGGTGACCGCCTCGAAGTACGTCAGCGGGACCTCGCCCGCGGCTTCGAGCTCCGCGTCCACGGTCTGCACGATCGGGAGGATCTCCCCCCACACGCGCACGAAGGTCTCGTCGGCCACCGGGGCGCCGTCGATGCTGATCCGCTCCGTGACGCGCTGCAGATGCGGCGAGGTGTAGCGCCCGGTCCGCAGCCCGTAGGCGCGCAGGACAGCCTCGACCATCCGCGCCGTAGACGTCTTGCCGTTGGTGCCGGTCAGGTGGATCACCGGGGCCGCGTGCTGCGGGTCGCCGAGCAGCGCGAGCACGCGCCGCATCGGCTCGAGCCGCGGCTGCATCTTGTTCTCCGGGGCGCGGGCGAGCAGGTCCCGGTAGACCTCCTCGACCGTGCCCGGGGCGTCCGCGCGCATCACGCGTCCGCCTTCGCGACGGTGACGGCCACGGTCTTCATGGCGTCGTCGGCCGGGTCCTTGCGCGGGTCGGCCGCGCCGGAGTCCACGAGCTCCAGGTCCACCGTGAGGGTCTCCTCCGCGACGAGACCGCGGTGGGCCTCGAGCGCCGCCACGACGGTGGTGGGGCCTTCGATCCGCGTGCGCACGCGGTCGGAGACGTCCAGGCCGGCGGCCTTGCGGGCCGCCTGGACGGCGCGGACCACGTCCCGGGCGGTGCCCTCGGCGGCCAGCTCCGCGGAGACCTCGGTGTCCAGCACGAGGAAGCCGGCGGTGCTGGGCAGCACGCCCACCGCGGTCCCCTCGGGGGCACCGGTGGAGACGGTGCGCAGCTCGTAGAGCGCGGGGGCCAGGGTCACGGTCTCGCCGTCGGCGAGCGTGACCGCCAGGCCCTCGGCCGTCTCCTCGTACGCGCCGGCGTCGACCGCCTGCTTCACGAGCGGCACCTGCCGGCCGAACGCCTTGCCGAGCTCGCGGAAGTTCAGCTTCAGCTCCGTGCCGATGCCGTAGCGGGCGATCGCCTCCTCCGAGAGCTCGGTGAGCTCGACGTCCTTGAGGTTCAGCTCGTCCGCCACGATGCGGGCGTAGGTGCCCTCGAGGCCCGCCGCGTCCGGGACGACGACGGACAGGCGGGGCAGCGGCAGGCGCACCCGGCGCCCGGCCCCCTTGCGCAGGGCCGAGCCGGCCGAGCTGATGCGGCGCACCGCGTCCATCCGGGCCACGAGGGAGTCCGCCTCGGGCCCGTGCGGGAACAGGTCGGCGTCCGGGTAGTCGGTCAGGTGGACCGAGCGGCCGCCCGTGAGACCGCGCCAGATCTCCTCGGCGATCAGCGGCATCAGCGGTGCGGCGGCCCGGGCGAAGGCCTCCAGGACGGTGTAGAGGACGTCGAAGGCGACGGTGTCCTCGTCGAAGAACCGCTCACGGGACCGGCGGATGTACCAGTTGGTCAGGGTGTCCATGAAGCCGCGCAGCGCGTCCGTGGCGTCCGAGACCTCGTAGGCGTCCAGGCTGGTCTTGACCTCCCGCAGCATGCGGCCCGTGGCGGCCAGGATGTACTGGTCCAGGGGGTCCTCTGCGGTGTGCCGCTCCTGCGCGCGGTACCCCTCGGGGCGGGCGCCGCCGTCGTGCGCGGTGTTCGCGTACAGGGTGAAGAAGTGGTAGGCGTTCCACGCCGGCAGCAGCACCTGGCGGACGCCCTCGCGGATGCCCTCCTCCGTGACGATCAGGTTGCCGCCGCGCAGGATGGGGCTGGCCATGAGGAACCAGCGCATGGCGTCCGCACCGTCGCGGTCCAGGACCTCCGTGACGTCCGGGTAGTTGCGCAGCGACTTGGACATCTTCTGTCCGTCCGAGCCGAGCACGATGCCGTGCGAGATCACGTTGGAGAACGCCGGCCGGTCGAACAGGGCGGTCGCCAGGATGTGCATGGTGTAGAACCAGCCGCGCGTCTGGCCGATGTACTCCACGATGAAGTCCGCCGGGTTGTGCGTGGGGAACCAGTCCGCGCGCTCGAACGGGTAGTGCACCTGGGCGTACGGCATGGAGCCGGAGTCGAACCAGACGTCCAGCACGTCCTCGACGCGGCGCATGACCGCACCCGCCGCGGCGGCCTCGGGGTCCGGGTGGGGGCGGGTGAGGTCGTCCACCCACGGGCGGTGCAGGTCCACCTCGCCCTGGGCGTTGCGCGGCAGGCGGCCGAAGGCCTCCTCGATCTCCGCGAGCGAGCCGTAGACCTCCTGGCGGGGGAAGTCGGGGTGGTCGGACTCCCACACCGGGATGGGCGAGCCCCAGTACCGGTTGCGGGAGATGGACCAGTCGCGCGCGTTGGCGACCCACGTGCCGAACTGCCCGTGCTTCACGTTGCCGGGGATCCAGGTGATCTCCTCGTTCAGCTCGAGCATGCGCTCCTTGACCTGGGTGACCTTGACGTACCAGGACGTCACCGCGCGGTAGATCAGCGGCGTGCGGCACCGCCAGCAGTACGGGTAGGAGTGCTCGTAGGAGGCCTCCCGCGCGAGCCGGCCCAGCGAGCGCAGGGCGCGGATGATCGTGCGGTTGGCCTCGAAGACCTGGACGCCGGCGATCTCGCGCAGGTCGCCGCGCCCGACGTCCTCGCGGGCGAACAGCGGCAGGAACCGGGCACCGGAGTCCACGGAGAGCAGCACGGGGATGCCGTTGGCCTCGCACACGCGCTGATCGTCCTCACCGTAGGCCGGCGCCTGGTGGACCACGCCGGTGCCGTCCTCGGTGGAGACGTAGCCGTCCACGAGGATGCGGTGGGCGCCCTCGACGCCGAGGTCACGGCCGTTGACGGTGAAGGTCTCCCCGCGGTGGGCGTCGAACACGTCCGTGAACAGCGGCGCATAGGCCAGGCCGCCGAGGCGGGCGCCGGGGATCGTCTCGGTGACCGCGGCGCGGGCGGCGTCGGCATTGGCGTAGCCGAGCTCCCTGGCGTGGGCGCCCACCAGGTCCACGGCCAGGAGGAAGCGGTCCCCGTCCGCGGTCGCGCCCTCGGGGCCGGCCGGCACCACGGCGTACTGGATCTGGGGGCCGACGGCGAGGGCCGCGTTGGTCGGCAGCGTCCAGGGCGTGGTGGTCCAGGCCAGGACGTGGACGCCGGCCAGGTGCGCGGCGAGCGCCGCGTCGGCGCCGCCGTCGGGCACGAGGGCGGGGTCCGCCGGGAGGCCGGTGATCGGGAACGTGACGGTGACCGAGGGGTCCTGGCGCATCTTGTAGACGTCGTCGTCCATGCGCAGCTCGTGGTTGGACAGCGGGGTCTCGTCGTTCCAGCAGTAGGGCAGGACGCGGAAGCCGCGGTAGGTCAGGCCCTTGCGGTGCAGCTCGGAGAAGGCCCAGATCACGGACTCCATGAAGTCCGGGGTGAGGGTCTTGTAGTCGTTCTCGAAGTCGACCCAGCGGGCCTGGCGGGTCACGTAGTCCTGCCACTGGTCCGTGTACTTCAGGACCGAGGAGCGGCAGGCGTCGTTGAACGTGTCGATGCCCATGGCCTCGATCTCGGACTTGTCCGTCATGCCCAGCTGCTTCATCGCCTCGAGCTCGGCGGGCAGGCCGTGGGTGTCCCAGCCGAAGCGGCGCTCCACGCGGCGGCCCTGCTGCGTCTGGTAGCGGGCCACGAGGTCCTTGACGTACCCGGTGAGCAGGTGGCCGTAGTGCGGCAGGCCGTTGGCGAAGGGCGGGCCGTCGTAGAAGACGAACTCGTTCTGCGAGCCGTCCTCGTTCCGGGTGGGACGCTGGTCGATCGAGGCCTGGAAGGTGCCGTCCTCGTCCCAGTACGCCAGGATGCGGCGCTCGATCTCCGGGAAGCGCGGGGAGGCGGGGG
>NZ_JABFAY010000019.1:0-16080 GCF_017168495.1 Micrococcus sp. KRD096
CTTGAAAAGCTTACCACATGATTCCCGGCTGTCAAACCAGATCATCTTCTTCAGGAATCCCGACCCGCATCACTGCCGGCCGCGCACCCGGTGAGCACCACCCGCCCTGGACCTGCCATTCTCGGCAAGAATCCGCGGATTCTGTGTTCTTCACCCCGCCTCCCGGTCACCCGGTCGGCGTCTTGAGCACGAGATGGAACTCTACACACGAACCCCACCGAACACAAAATCAGGGGTGACACCCGGCGGCCACGCATGAAAAAGGGCCCCGTTCTCCGCAGAATCCTGCGGAGAACGGGGCCCTGTGCTCCTCCCGTGGGCGGTTCCTCCGCCGTCGCCGCCCGTCGTGTCCTCGGTCACTTCTGGCGACCCGGTGGACACCGGTGGTCTGCGGCCGTGGTCAGGCCTCCCCCAGGTCCGCGCCCGCCATGCTCTTCTTGCCCCGGCGCACCAGCAGGTGCCGGCCGGCGAAGGCGTCGTCTCGGGTGAACACCTGGTCGGCATCCGTCACCCGCACGTTGTTCACCGACGCCCCGCCGTCGCGCACCGTCCGACGCGCCTCGGAGCGCGAGGCGACCAGCCCGGTGGAGACCAGCAGCTCGACCGCGGTCACGGTGCCCGGCTCCCCCTCCCACTGGGTCCGGTCGGCCTGCGGCAGCTCGGCCAGCACGGCGGTCAGCGTGTCCGGATCCACGGTGGTGAGGTCGCCGCCTCCGAACACGGCATGGGAGGCCTCGATGACCTTCGTCGTCGTCTCCTCTCCATGGGCCAGCGCCGTGACCTCCCACGCCAGGCGCTTCTGGGCCTCCCGGCGGAACGGCTCGTCGGCCACCTTCTGCGCGTACTCCTCGATCTCCGCGCGGGTCAGGAACGTGAAGACCTTGAGCCGGTCGACGACGTCCGCGTCCGCCGTGTTGAGCCAGAACTGGTAGAAGGCGTACGGGGAGCACATCTCCGCGTCGAGCCAGACGGCGTTGCCCTCGGACTTGCCGAACTTGGTGCCGTCCGCGTTCGTGATCAGCGGCGTGCCCAGCGCATGGGCGTGGGTCCCCTCCACCTTGCGGATCAGCTCGGTGCCGGCGGTGAGGTTGCCCCACTGGTCGGAGCCGCCGGTCTGGAGGGTCACGCCGTGCCGGCGGTGCAGCTCGAGGAAGTCGTTGCCCTGCAGCACCTGGTAGGAGAACTCCGTGTAGGAGATGCCCTCATCAGAGTTCAGGCGCTTGGCCACGATCTCCTTCTTCACCATGGTGCCGACGCGGAAGTTCTTGCCGACGTCCCGCAGGAAGTCCAGCGCGCTCATGCCCGCGGTCCAGTCCAGGTTGTTGACCATGGTCGCCGCGTTCTCCCCCTCGAAGGAGAGGTACGGCTCGATCTGCGCGCGCAGGGACTCCACCCACGCCGCCACGGTCTCCTGCGAGTTCAGAACGCGCTCCGAGGTCTGCCGCGGGTCGCCGATGAGCCCGGTGGCGCCGCCCACGAGGGCGTACGGGCGGTGGCCGGCGAGCTGCAGGCGGCGCAGGGTGAGCAGCTGGACGAGGTGTCCCAGGTGGAGGGACGGAGCGGTCGGGTCGAAGCCGCAGTAATACGAGACGGGCTCCCCGGCCAGCGCCTGCTCCAGCGCGGCCTCGTCCGTCGAGACGTGCACGAGCCCGCGCCAGCGCAGCTCCTGCCAGACGTTCTCGAAGCTCGGGTCGTTCGCCTGTGCGCGCAGTCGGGCCGCGCGCTCCTCGTTCTGGGGTGCCATGGCCCCAGCCTAGCGACGCGCCCGCGCGCCTCCGCGACGCCGCGCACGTGCGACGTCGCCCGCGGGGCTCACTCCGGGACGTCCGCCAGCCCGGCCGGCAGCGCGGCCGCGTCCGTCCCGGCGACGACGGACAACGACTGGGTGGCGCGGGTCATCGCCACGTACAGATCGCCCACCACGCCGCGCGCGTCGGCCACGATCCGCTCGGGCGAGACGAGGACGACGGTGTCGAACTCCAGTCCCTTGGTCTCCCACGGGGTGGCGACGACGATCTCGACGCCGGGCAGCGGCGCGGTGTCCACGGCCGCCTCCCCCCACCGCTCCCGGAGGACCGTGAGCAGCTCCCCCGTCCGCCCGGCGGGGGCGATCACGGCGGTCAGGGCCTCGGGCACGCGGTCCCTTTCAACTTCGACCGCCTCGAGGGCCAGGGCGGCGACGTCACCGCCCGGCTCCGTCACCAGACGCGGGCGGTGGTCGCCCTCGCGCACGGCGCGCGGATGGGAGACCTCGAGCCCGGCCGCCCGTGCGACCTGCGCGGCCCAGCGCATCACGCGCGCCGGCGAGCGGTAGTTCACGGTCAGCTCTTCCAGGCGCCAGCGGTCCCCGAACTCCGGGGCGAGGACGGACGCCCACGAGCCGGCCGCGTCGCGACGGGAGGACTGCGCGATGTCGCCCACGATGGTGAACGACTTCATCGGGCAGCGGCGCGCCAGCAGGCGCCACTGCATCGGAGAGAGCTCCTGGGCCTCGTCCACCACCACATGGCCGTACGTCCAGGTGCGGTCGTGGGCGGCGGTCTCGGCGGTGGTCCGTCGTACGCCGCGCGTCTCATTGGCCGCGGCCAGCTGCTCGGCGTCCACGACGCCGTCGACGCCCAGGTCCGCGAGCGTCTGGTGCATGTTCTCCAGGGACGCCCGGGCGTTCTCGAGGTTGCGCTCGTGCTGGGCCGCGGACTCGCCGCCCCGGCCCGGGGTCTCGAGCCGTCCGAGCAGCTCGGCCGCCTCGTCCAGCAGGGGCACGTCGGCCTCGGTCCAGGGGGCGTCGGCCGGGCGCAGGAGCGCGCCGACCTCGACGTCGGACAGCCACGGGGCGGCCGCCCGGAGCAGGTCCTCCCGGGTGAGGAGGTCGCCGATGAGCTTCTCCGGCGTCAGCGGCATCCAGCAGAGGTTGAGCGCGATGCGCACGTCGCGCGAGGTGCGCACGTCCTCGAGCAGGAGGTCACGCTGCACCGGGGTGCCCGAGGACTTCTCCAGCTTCTTGCGCAGCTTCTCCGCGAGCTCGCGGACGAGGATCTTCACGAACGTCACCCGGGCCTCGTTGTGGGGCTTGCGGGTGGCCCGTGCCTTGTCCCGGGCGCGCCGGACCATGGCCGGCTTGAGCTTGACGGCCGTGCCGTCGATCATCAGGCGCCGCGGCTCGACGAGCAGGCGCTGGCGCTGCGCGACCGCGTGGGCGACGGCGTCCACCATGTCCAGCCGGCCCTTCACCGCCGCCGCGTCGAGGTCCCGCTCCGGGACGGCCCGCACACCCGGCATCAGCGTCCCCAGCGAGGACATCACGACACCGGTCTCGCCCAGCGAGGGCAGCACCCGCTCGATGTACCGCATGAACGCGGTCGACGGGCCGACGATCAGCACGCCCGAGCGCGCGAGGCGCTCCCGGTGGGTGTACAGCAGGTAGGCCGCACGGTGTAGGGCGACGGCGGTCTTCCCCGTGCCGGGCCCGCCCTGCACCACGACCGCCCCGGGCAGGGGCGCGCGGATCACCTCGTCCTGCTCCGCCTGGATCGTGGCGACGATGTCCCCCATCCGTCCCGTGCGTCGGGCGGTGACGGCGGCCAGCAGCGCACCCTGGGCATCGGCGCGCACGCCGTCCTCGCCCAGCAGCGTCGGGTCCAGGATGTCGTCCTCGAGGTCGCGCACCTCGCGCCCCCGCAGCATCAGGTGACGACGACGGCGCACGCGGCCCCGGTGGGCCGCCGTCGCCTGGTAGAAGGCGCCGGCCTCGGCCGCGCGCCAGTCGACGAGGAGGCGCTCGTGGTCCTCGGTGGTGAGGCCGATGCGCCCGATGTACCGCTGCTCGTCGGCCCCACCCTCCCGCTCGGCGTCGAGGTCGAGCCGGCCGAAGACGAGGCGGTCGTCCACGGCGTAGAGCTGGGCGAGTCGGTCCTCGTAGAGGCTGGCGAAGGCGTCGCGCTCGGAGTGGTTCTGCAGCGACCCCTGCGGGCCGGTCCGGCGCACGGCCGCGAGCTGGCGCTCCTTCTCCTCACGCAGGGCGTCGAGGCGGGCGTACCGCTCGGCGACCCGACCCCGCTCGAGGTCGAGCTCGGACTGGCGGACGGACACGGTATCGGTCATCGGGGGCCCTCGCGGTGCGGTGAGGGGCGGACCATGCTGCGGCCCGCCCGGCGGAAAAGTGACCACCCATGCTACGCCGACCGCGGTGAACGGCGGGTGACGCGGCGGTGCCCTGGGGGCGCCGCCGCGTCCGGCCCGGTCGGCGCCGCCTCGGCCGGGCGACCGCGTCAGCGGGCGTCGACGACGGAGCCCGGCGTGTCGGCCCAGCGGCGCAGCGGCGCCAGGGCGTCCTCGAGCGCCCCGATCTGCGCCGCGACGGCCGTCGGCGCGGTCCCGCCCTGGGCGTCGCGAGAGGCGAGCGAGCCCTCCGTGCTGAGCACCTCGCGGACCTGCGGGGTCAGCGCCGGCGAGATGGCGGCGTACTCGTCGTCCGTGAGGTCCCACAGCTCCACGCCCCGGGCCTCGGCCGCCATCACGGCCTCGCCCGACAGCTCGTGGGCCTCGCGGAACGGGACCCCCTGGCGGACGAGCCACTCGGCGACGTCGGTGGCCAGCGCGAAGCCCTGCGGGGCCAGCTCCGCCATGCGCTCCGTCTGGAACTCGAGGGTGGCGATCATCCCGGAGACGGCGGGCAGCAGCAGCTCGAGGGTGTCCGCGGCGTCGAAGACGGGCTCCTTGTCCTCCTGCAGGTCGCGGTTGTAGGCCAGCGGCATGCCCTTGAGCGTGGCCAGCAGCCCCGTGAGGTCGCCGATGAGGCGGCCGGACTTGCCGCGGGCCAGCTCGGCGACGTCCGGGTTCTTCTTCTGCGGCATGATCGAGGACCCCGTGGAGTACGCGTCATGGAGCCTCACGAAGCCCGCCTCCTTGGTGGCCCAGAAGATGACCTCCTCCGAGATGCGGGACAGGTCGACGCCGACCATCGCGGCGACCCACGCGAACTCCGCGTACACGTCGCGTGCGGCGGTGCCGTCGATCGAGTTCCACACGGCCGACTCGAAGCCGAGCTCGGCGGCCACGGCGTTCGGGTCCAGACCCAGGGAGGAGCCGGCCAGGGCCCCGGAGCCGTACGGCGAGACGGCCGCGCGTGCGTCCCAGTCCACGAGCCGCTGCAGGTCCCGCGCGAATGCCCAGGCGTGCGCGAGCAGGTGATGCGAGAGCAGGACGGGCTGCGCGTGCTGCAGGTGGGTGCGGCCCGGCATCGGCGCGTACGGGTGCGCCCGCGCCTGATCGAGGAGCGCGTCCACCGTGGCGATCACGCCCCGCGCGATGATGCGGGCGTGGTCGCGCAGGAACATCCGGCCGAGGGTGGCGACCTGGTCGTTGCGGGATCGGCCGGCCCGCAGGCGGCCGCCGAGCTCGGGACCGGCCCGCTCGATGAGGCCGCGCTCGAGCGAGCCGTGCACGTCCTCATCGGACGCTGCCGGGGTGTAGGCACCGGAACGCACGTCCGCCTCGAGCCGGTCGAGGGCCGCGATCATCCCGTCCAGGTCGTCCGCACTGAGCAGACCGGCGGTGTGCAGCACCCGGGCGTGGGCACGGGAGCCGGCGATGTCATAGGGCGCCAGGCGCCAGTCGAAGTGCGTGGACTTGCTGAGCGCGGCGAGCGCCTCGGAAGGGCCGCCGGCGAAGCGGCCGCCCCACAGGGCGCCCTCGTTGGTCCCGTGGCGGGCGTCGGTGTTCTCGGTCATCGAAGGTCTCCTCGAGGTCGGTGACAGGCCGACGGCGGCCGGCCCGGGCGCGGGCGGGCCGCCGTCGTGCGCGGGGCGTGCGGGGTCAGTCGTTGGACAGGCGGGCGACGTCCTGGAGGTCGTCGCCGCCGCGCAGGCGCTGCTCGCGCTCCGAGGCCGTCTTCGCGGACAGGCCGAAGATGTCGATGAACCCGCGGGCCGAGGACTGGTCGAACGAGTCGCCCTCGTCGTACGTGGCGAGGTTGAAGTCGTACAGGCCGGTCTCGGACCGGCGACCCTGCACCGTCGCGCGGCCGCCGTGGAGCTCCAGGCGGATCTCACCGTTGACGTGCTCCTGGGTCGCGTCGATGAACGTGTCCAGGTTGCGCTTCAGCGGGGAGTACCACTGGCCGTCGTAGACCAGCTCGGTCCAGCGCTGGTCCACCTGCTTCTTGAAGCGCGCCTGTTCCCGCTCCAGGGTGACGTTCTCGAGCTCACGGTGGGCCGCGATCAGCGCCATGGCGCCCGGGGCCTCGTAGATCTCGCGGGACTTGATGCCCACGAGGCGGTCCTCGACGATGTCGATCCGGCCCACGCCCTGGGCGCCGGCCCGGCGGTTGAGCTCCTCGATGATCTCCAGCGGGCTCAGCGCACGGCCGTCGAGGGCCGTGGGGACGCCGCGCTCGAAGGCGATCGTGACCACGTCCGGCGCCGGCGGGAAGGCGGGGTCGTCCGTGTAGTCGTAGACGTCCTTCGTGGGGCCGTTCCAGATGTCCTCGAGGAAGCCGGTCTCGACGGCGCGGCCCCACACGTTCTGGTCGATCGAGAACGGGTTCTTCTTCGTGGTGACGATCGGCAGGTCGTTGCGCTCGGCGTACTCGATGGCCTTCTCGCGGGTCAGGGCGAGGTCGCGCACCGGGGCGATGCACTTCAGGTCGGGGCCGAGGGTCTGGATGGAGACCTCGAAGCGGACCTGGTCGTTGCCCTTGCCGGTGCAGCCGTGCGCCACCGTCGAGGCGCCGAACTGGCGGGCCGCCGCGACCAGGTGGCGGGAGATGACCGGACGCGAGATCGCGGAGACCAGCGGGTAGGCGCCCATGTAGAGGGCGTTGGCCTTGAGCGTGGGCATGCAGTACTGCTCGGCGAACTCCTCACGCGCGTCGGCCACGTAGGCCTCGACGGCGCCGCAGTCCAGGGCGCGCTGGCGGATCGTCTCGAGGGACTCGCCCCCCTGGCCCACGTCGACCGCGACGGCGACGACCTCGGCGCCCGTGGCCTCGGCGATCCAGCCGATGGCCACCGAGGTGTCCAGGCCGCCCGAGTAGGCAAGGATGATGCGTTCCTTCACGTTTTCTCCTTTATATAGGGGGGCGTCTCCGAGCGCGGCACGTGGCCGTCGAAGGCGTGCTCGGCGACGATCCTACCCGGGTCTTGAATAAATATGCAACTGACGGAATATCAGCTCCCGATGGATCCTGCGCAGCCCCTCTGCGCCCACCGCGGCGGCCACCCGCAACCATGGCCCCGCGCTCGAAGTTCGGGTCGAACGCGACGCCGGTCACGGCTTCGACCGTCGATCGTGACCTTCGCCCACGCCCCTGTGACGGAGGTTGTCCACACTGTCCAATCAGACGCCCTGAGATCCAATGCGGGCAGTGGCGTGCATTTCGTCCACGTACTCCCGCCTCAGGTAGCGATTCGTCACCTGATCTCAAATGTGAGACGGACGGGCAAGAATTCGTCGACCCATGATTTGACGCGAGGGGGGCTCCCGTCGTTGACTCTTCCGTAGCCGATTCGTGATCGAACCGTGATCTGACCGAGAGGTCGGGGACGGGGAGGCCACGACATCGAACCCCCTCCGACGGTCGCCCGCTGCTGGGTCGTCTCGAACCGACGGAGGGCATGACCCGACCAAGGAGAAGGACGACCCCGGTGTGCCTCAGCCACCGATCAGCGAGGACTCGCCATGGACACCATGACTCTCTTCACCACTTCCGCCACCCGCTCCCGCCGTGCCACCGCCTCGATCGTTGCGGGCATGACCCTCGCCGGCGCCGCCGCCGTGGGCTTCTCCGCCCCGGCCCAGGCCGCCACCGTGGACACCTGGGACCGCCTCGCCGAGTGCGAGTCCAACGGCACCTGGGACATCAACACCGGCAACGGCTTCTACGGCGGCGTGCAGTTCACCCTGTCCTCCTGGCAGGCCGTCGGCGGCGAGGGCTACCCGCACCAGGCCTCCAAGGCCGAGCAGATCAAGCGCGCCGAGATCCTCCAGGACCTGCAGGGCTGGGGCGCCTGGCCGCTGTGCTCGCAGAAGCTGGGCCTGACCCAGGCTGACGCGGACGCCGGTGACGTGGACGCCGCCCCGGTCGCCGTGGAGCGCACCGCCACCGTGCAGCGCCAGTCCGCCGCCGACGAGGCTGCTGCTGAGCAGGCCGCCGCCGAGCGCTGGGCCGCCGAGCAGGCTGCTGCCGACCAGGCCGCCGCCGAGCGCTGGGCCGCCGAGCAGGCTGCTGCCGACCAGGCCGCCGCCGAGCGCTGGGCCGCCGAGCAGGCTGCTGCCGACCAGGCCGCCGCCGAGCGCTGGGCCGCCGAGCAGGCTGCTGCCGACCAGGCCGCCGCCGAGCGCTGGGCCGCCGAGCAGGCTGCTGCCGACCAGGCCGCCGCCGAGCGCTGGGCCGCCGAGCAGGCTGCTGCCGACCAGGCCGCCGCCGAGCGCTGGGCCGCCGAGCAGGCTGCTGCCGAGCAGGCCGCCGCCGACAAGGCCGCTGCCCAGCGTGCCGCCGCCGCGGAGAAGGCTGCCGCTCAGAAGGCTGCCGCCGCGGAGAAGGCCGCCGCTCAGAAGGCTGCCGCCGCGGAGAAGGCCGCCGCTCAGAAGGCTGCCGCCGCTGAGCAGGCCGCTGCCGCGGAGCAGGCCGTCGTCGCCGAGGCCGAGACCATCGTCGTCAAGTCCGGTGACTCCCTCTGGAAGCTCGCCAACGAGTACGAGGTGGAGGGTGGCTGGACCGCCCTCTACGAGGCCAACAAGGGCGCCGTCTCCGACGCCGCCGTGATCTACGTCGGCCAGGAGCTCGTCCTGCCGCAGGCCTGAGACGCCTGACCGGTCCCCCGGACCGGTACCACACGAGGAAGGCCCCCGCCGTCGGCGGGGGCCTTCCTCGTGCCTGGTGCCCGTCACCCGCGCGGGCGGGGCCGGACGGGTCGGTTAGCCCGCCAGACCCAGCAGGTGGGCCGCGACGGCCGGGGCGGACGTGGTCCCCGTGGTGATGAGGAGGATGGTGTCGTCGCCGGCGATCGTGCCCATCACGTGCTCCACGCGCGCCTGGTCGATCACGCTGGCCAGGAACTGCGCCGCGCCCGGGGGCGTGCGCAGGACCACGAGGTTCGCGGTGGGCTCGGCGGAGACGAGCAGCTCGCGGGCCATGCTCGCCAGCCGGTTCAGCTGTGCGTCCGAACCGCGGCCCGGCACGGCGGCGTCGTCGCCCTCCGCCGGCAGGGCGTAGACCATGCCGGCCGGCCCGCGCGTCCGCACCGCGCCGAGGTCCACCAGGTCCCGCGAGAGCGTGCCCTGGGTGACGGACAGCCCGCGATCGCCCAGGGCGTCCGAGAGTTCGGCCTGGGAGCGGATGCCCCGGGTGGCCAGGATCTCCCGGATCGCGGCCTGACGGGCGATCTTCGTCGTGGGGGCGGCCATCAGCGCGGCTCCTCGGCCAGGCCGGAGCGATACAGCAGCCAGGCGATGAGCGCCTTCTGCGCGTGCAGCCGGTTCTCGGCCTCGTCGAACACCACGGACCGCGGCCCGTCGATCACCTCGGCCGTGACCTCGTAGCCCCGGTACGCGGGCAGGCAGTGCAGGAAGATCGCGTCGTCGGCCGCCCGCGCCATCGCGTCGGCGTCCACCTGGTAGTCCCGGAACAGCGCCAGGCGGGCCTCCTTCTCCTCCTCCTGGCCCATGGACACCCACGTGTCGGTCACGACGACGTCCGCGCCCGCCAGGGCCTCGGCCGCGTCCGTCGTGACGAGGACGGAACCGCCCGTCTCCGCCGCCCGCTGTCGAGCGGCGGCCACGACGTCCTCGGCAGGCAGGTGCCCCTCGGGGCCGGCGACCCGCACGTGCATGCCGGCCGTCGCGCAGCCGAGCAGATACGAGTGGGCCATGTTGTTCGCCGCGTCCCCCAGATACGTCAGAGTGCGGCCCGCCGTGCCGCCGAGGTGCTCGCGCACCGTCAGCAGGTCGGCGAGGATCTGACAGGGGTGGTAGTCGTCGCTGAGCGCATTGACCACGGGCACCGAGGAATGGGCGGCCATCTCCTCGAGACCGGCCTGCGCGAACGTGCGCCAGACGATGACGCCGACCATCCACTCCAGCACGCGGGCCGTGTCCGCCACGGACTCCTTGTGGCCCAGCTGCGACTCCCCCGGGTTCACGATCAGCGGCGTCCCGCCGAGCTCGGCGATGCCCGCGGCGAACGAGACGCGGGTGCGCGTGGAGGTCTTGTCGAAGAACACGATGCCGGTCCGGGGCCCGGCCAGCGGGCGGTGCCGGAACCGGTCGGCCTTCATCTGCGCGGCGAGGTCGAGCACCTCGGCCTGCTCGGCCGGGGTGAGGTCCGTGTCCACCAGGAAGTGGCGGACGGCGGCAGCGGGGGTCATGGGCGGTCTCCTTCGGCGGGGGTCAGGGCGGCGGCCACGAGCCCGGGCAGGGCCGCGGCGAAGCGCTCGAGCTCGGCCACGGGCACGGTGAGCGGCGGGGCCAGGCGCAGGGTGGAGGGGCCGGTGGCGTTGAGGATCCAGCCCGCCTCGAGGCCGGCGGCGACGACGGCGGGGGCCAGCCCGCCGGCCGGGGCCGGTCCCGCGGGGTCGGCCAGGTCGACGCCGATCCACAGGCCGTGACCGCGGACCGCGGCCACCTCGGGCAGGTCCTCCAGCAGGGCGGCCACGGCCTCGCCCGCGGCGCGGACGTGGCCGAGCAGGCCCTCGTCCTCGACGGTCTGGAGCACGGCCAGGCCCGCGGCGGTGGCCAGGGGGTTGCCGCCGAACGTGGTGCCGTGCTGGCCGGCGGTGAGCAGCCCGGAGACGGCGGGGCCGACGCACACGAGCGCCCCGATCGGCACGCCGCCGCCCAGTCCCTTCGCCAGGGTGAAGGCGTCGGGCACCACCGGCTCGGCCGCCCCGGTGACGGCCGGGTTCTGGAAGCCGAACCACGTGCCGGTGCGTCCCACGCCGGACTGCACCTCGTCGAGGATCATCAGGGCGCCGGCCTCGCGGGTCGCGGCCCGCACCTCGGCCAGGTAGCCGGCCGGCCAGCCGTGCACGCCGGCCTCGCCCTGGACCGGCTCGAGGATGACGGCGGCGACGGTGGCGCCGTCGTCGTCCGGGGCCAGGGCCGCCCGCAGGGCCGCGGCGTCCCCGCCCGGCACGTGCTCCACGCCGCCGGGCAGCGGCTCGAAGGGCGCCCGGTAGGCCTCCTTGTGCGTGAGCGCGAGGGCGCCCATCGTGCGGCCGTGGAAGGCCCGCTCGAGCGCGATCACCCGCGTCCGGCGGCCGGACGGGTCGTCCGCACCATGGCGGCGGGCGAGCTTGAACGCGGCCTCGTTGGCCTCCGTGCCGGAGTTCGCGAAGAACACGGTGGAGCCCGCGGGCGCGCCGGCCAGCTCCAGCAGGCGCTCGGCCAGGCGGATCTGCGGCTCGGAGGTGAAGAGGTTGGACACGTGGCCGAGCGTGGCGACCTGCTCGGACACCGCCCGCACCAGCGCCGGGTGGCCGTGGCCGAGCGCGTTCACGGCGATGCCGGCCAGCAGGTCCGTGTAGCGCCGGCCGTCGGCGTCCCACACGTGGACCCCCTCGCCGCGCACGAGCACGCGGGCGGGGCGGCCGAAGACTCCGGTCAGGGCGGCGTGGTAGCGCTCCAGCAGCGCGGACTGGTCGGTGCTCATGCGTCCTCCTCGGGGGTGGTCGGGGCGGTGGGCTCGGCGTCGGGCACCACCTGGGTGCCGACGCCCGCGGAGGTGAAGACCTCCAGCAGCATCGAGTGGGGGCGGCGGCCGTCCACGACGTGGGCGCGCTGCACGCCGGCGTCGACGGCCGCCAGACACGCGGCCATCTTCGGGATCATCCCGGAGGCCAGGGAGGGCAGCAGCGCACGCAGCTGGGCGGCGGTGAGCGAGCTGATGAGGGAGTCCCGGTCCGGCCAGTCCGCGTAGAGGCCCTCGACGTCGGTGAGCAGCACGAGCTTCGCGGCGCCGAGGGCGGCGGCCAGGGCCGCGGCGGCGGTGTCCGCATTGACGTTGAGGACTTGCCCGGTGGGCTGGCCGTCGTCGTCGATCTCGGGGGCGACCGACGAGACCACGGGGATCCGCCCGGACTCGATCACGTCGAGGATCGCGGTCGGGTCGACGCCAGTGACCTCGCCCACGAGGCCGAGGTCCACCTCCTGCCCGTCCACGACGGCGCCCGTGCGGCGGGCGCGCAGCAGCCCCGCGTCCTCGCCGGAGAAGCCGACGGCATACGGGCCGTGGGAGTTCACGAGGCCGACCAGCTCGCGGCCCACCTGTCCCGTGAGCACCATGCGGACCACGTCCATGGCCTCCTCGGTGGTCACGCGCAGGCCGCCGCGGAACTCGGACGCGATGCCGAGGCGGTCGAGCATCGCGTTGATCTGCGGGCCGCCGCCGTGCACCACCACGGGGTGGACCCCCACGTGGTGCAGGAACACGATGTCCTCGGCGAACGCCCGGCGCAGCTCCTCCGACACCATGGCGTTGCCGCCGTACTTGACGACCATGACGGTGCCGGCGAACCGCCGGATCCAGGGCAGGGCCTCGACGAGGACCTCCGCCTTGGACTCGGCGCGGTCGAGCCGGTCCGCGGTGGACAGGACGGGTGCGGCCGCCGTGGCCGGGTCGGTGTGCGGGCTCATGCTGGGGGTCCTCACGTGGAGTAGGCGGAGTTCTCGTGGACGTAGTCGTGCGTCAGGTCGTTGGTCCAGACCGTGGCCTCGGCGTCGCCGGCGTGCAGGTCGACCTCGACGAGCACCTCGCGGGCCGTCAGGTCCACGCGGGAGCGGTCCTCCCCCACACCGGAGGCGCGGCACACCTGGACGCCGTTGAAGCGCACGTCGAGGGCGTACGGGTCGAAGGCGGCGACCGACTCCGGGACCGTGCCGACGGCGGCGATCACGCGTCCCCAGTTCGGGTCCTGGCCGAAGATCGCGGTCTTGAACAGGTTGGAGCGGCCGACGGCGCGGGCGACGGCCTCGGCCGCCTCCTCGGTCTCGGCGTGGACCACGCGCACGGCGATGTCGTGCCGGGCGCCCTCGGCGTCGGCGACGAGCTGGCGGGACAGGTCCGCGCAGACCTCGTGGAGGGCCGCGGCGAACGCCTCGGGCTCGGGCGCGGTCCCGGACGCGCCCGAGGCCAGCAGGATCACGGTGTCGTTGGTGGACATGCACCCGTCCGAGTCGACCCGGTTGAAGGTGGCGCGCACGGCCTCGCGCAGGGCCGCGTCGAGGGCGGGGGCGGGGACGTCGGCGTCCGTGGTGATGACGCTGAGCATGGTGGCCATGCCGGGTGCCAGCATGCCCGCCCCCTTGGCCATGCCGCCCACGGTGAAGCCCGCGCCGCGGGCCACGGCGGTCTTGGCCACGGTGTCCGTGGTCTTGATCGCGACGGCGGCGTCCTCGCCGCCGTCCGGACTCAGGGCGGCGACCGCCTCGGACACGCCCGCGGTGAGGGTGTCCATCGGCAGGCGTTCGCCGATGAGGCCGGTCGAGCAGACGAGCACGTCGTCGGCGGCGCTCCCGAGGGCCGCGGCCGCGTGCTCGGCGGTGCGACGGGCGTCCTCGAGGCCC
The DNA here is from genome assembly GCF_017168495.1 of Micrococcus sp. KRD096. Taxonomy (NCBI): domain Bacteria; kingdom Bacillati; phylum Actinomycetota; class Actinomycetes; order Micrococcales; family Micrococcaceae; genus Micrococcus; species Micrococcus sp. KRD096. The sequence continues at coordinate 13,561 of NZ_JABFAY010000019.1, forward strand.
TCGGCGCCGGTGGCCGCGTTGGCCCCGCCGGAGTTCAGGACGACCGCGGTGGCGCGGCCGTCCTGCACGGCGCGGCGGGTCCAGACCACGGGGGCGGCCGCCACCCGGTTCTCGGTGAGGACGGCGGCGGCCGCGCGGCGCGGGCCCTCGTTGACGACGACGGCGACGTCGGGCGTGCCCGAGGCCTTCAGCCCCGCGGTGACGCCGGCCGCCCGGAACCCCTGTGCTGCGGTGACGCTCACGGCGCGACCCCCTGCTGCTCGAGCCCCGCCTGCTCCGGCAGGCCCAGGGCGATGTTCATGGACTGCACGGCGCCGCCGGCCGTGCCCTTGGTGAGGTTGTCGAGCACCGCGCAGACGATCACGCGGCCGGCACGCTCATCCACGGCGAGCTGCAGCTGCACGTGGTTGGAGCCGAGGACCGCCTTCGTCGTCGGCCACTGCCCCTCGGGCAGCAGGTGCACGAAGCGTTCGCCGCCGTAGGCCGCGGCCCATGCCGCGCGCACGTCCGCGGCGGCGACGCCGGGACGCAGGCGCGCCGTGGCTGTCGCGAGGATGCCGCGCGACATCGGCGCGAGCGTGGGCGTGAAGGAGACGCGGACCGGCTCGCCGGCCGCCTGGGCCAGGCCCTGCTCGATCTCCGGGGTGTGCCGGTGCCCGCCGCCGACGCCGTACGGGCTCATCCCGCCCATGACCTCGGCGCCGAGCAGGTGCGGCTTCAGCGCCTTGCCCGCCCCGGAGGTGCCCGAGGCGGCGACGATCACCACGTCCTGCGGCTCGAGCAGCCCCGCGGCGAAGCCGGGCGCGAGGGCGAGGATCGAGGTGGTCGGGTAGCACCCGGGGACGGCGATGCGGCGGGTGCCGGCGAGTCGCTCGCGCTGACCGGGCAGCTCGGGCAGGCCGTAGGGCCAGGTCCCGGCGTGCGCGGTGCCGTAGAAGGCCTCCCAGTCCGCGGCGGACTCGAGGCGGTGGTCGGCGCCCGCGTCGATCACCAGGGTGTCCGGGGAGCGCTCGGCGATCTCGGCCGCGAGCGCCCCGGAGGCCCCGTGGGGCAGCGCGAGGATCACGACGTCGTGACCGGCGAGGACGTCCGCGGTGGTCTCCGCGAGGACGCGGTCCGCCAGGGCGTGCAGGTGCGGCTGAAGGGCGCCGAGGCGCTCCCCCGCGTTGGAGTGGGCCGTGATGGCTCCGACGGTGACGGACGGGTGGCCGGCGAGCAGGCGCAGGGCCTCTCCCCCGGCGTAGCCGCTGGCTCCGGAGACGGCGACGGTGTGGGTCATGGCCCCATCCTAGCGTAGATATGCGTTGCACGGAATATCTATGCGGCGCCTTGGGTCCCCGGGCCGGGCCGGATGTCCGGGCCCGCTCCTAGAGTGGGGCCATGACCACTGCGAACACCCCCGCCGTCCCCCGCACCCACCACGCCGTCGTCGTGTCCGCCACGGGCGGCCCCGAGGTCCTGCAGTGGACCGAGACGGAGGTGCCCTCCCCCGCACCGGGGCACGTGCTGGTGCGGACCGCGGCGGCGGGCCTGAACTTCATCGAGACGTACCAGCGCTCCGGGGTCTACGCGATGGACCTGCCCTTCACCCCCGGCACGGAGGGCTCCGGCGAGGTCGTCGCGCTCGGCGAGGGCGTGGACGCCGCGCTCCTGGGGGCCCGTGTCGCCACCGCGACGGCCACCGGTGCGTACGCCGAGCACTTCACCGCCCCCGCGGATCGTCTCCTCGCCGTCCCGGAGGGCATCGACCTGGCCGAGGCCGCCGCCCTTCCGCTGCAGGGCATGACGGCCCACTACCTCTGCCGGTCCACCTTCCCGGTGGAGGAGGGCCACACGGTGGTCGTGACGGCCGGTGCCGGCGGCGTGGGGCTCCTGCTCACCCAGCTCGCGACGGCCCGCGGCGCCCGCGTGGTCACCACGGCGTCCACGGAGGAGAAGCGGGAGCTGTCCCGGGGCGCGGGCGCCGTCGCCGCGGTGGACTATCCGGACCTCGCCGCCACGGTGGCGGAGCTGACCGACGGGGAGGGCGCGCACGCCGTGTTCGACGGCGTCGGGAAGGACACCTTCGACACCTCGCTCGAGGTGCTGCGCGTGCGCGGCACGCTCGTGCTCTTCGGCGGGGCCTCCGGGCAGGTGCCCCCCTTCGACCTGCAGCGGCTCAACGCGGCCGGCGCGCTGTACGTCACCCGGCCCTCGCTGGTGCACTACACGCGCACGGGCGAGGAGACCCGCTGGCGTGGTGGAGAGGTGTTCGGGGCGTGGGCCTCCGGCGAGCTCGACGTACGGATCGGCGAGCGCTTCCCGCTGGCGGACGCGGCCGCCGCGCACGCCGCCCTCGAGTCCCGCTCGACGACGGGCAAGGTGCTGCTCACCCTGTCCTGAGCCGGACCCGCCCGGTGCCTTCCGGGCGCCCCGCGCGGCCGCGGGCAGAGCATAGAATGTTCCGCTGCGGCCTGGTCCGTGTCCGACCCTCGGTTCGCCGCTCACCCTCCCGGAGGCCCCTGTGTCCCTTTCGTCCGC